>JBPOIR010000001.1:0-20510 GCA_052034335.1 Pseudomonadota bacterium
AGTTGCCGCTTACCCTGCTTCCCTCGAACCCCTATTTCAAGCTTTTAAAGCGGTAGATGATGAGGAATACAAAATTCGTAAGCTAATTTATGGGCTAGTGAATTTAGATCCTATAAAAACGACAATATTCAAACTCTCAGAAAATATTGACGGGCCTATAGCATCCCTCCTCCCCGAGGAAATTAAAACACGCCTGGATGCTTTATGGCACTTGAAGCAGAAAGCGGAACTGGCTTTATCATCGAGAGAAAACTCTCAAAATCTTGAGGCGATAAACGCTATTGAAAAACTGGGGCAAAGTTTAGGCGGCTTTAAATGGACACCCCTCGCATTAGCACTTTTAACTAACAGTTTAAAAGGTCTTTTGGAACAAATTACCACAATCGAGAGCACTATTAGGAGTATTTGTGTCAATGAAGCTAAAATGCCCTGGCAAATTTTTATACGGTCTTTTGCTAACCATGAAACAAAACTTGACTGGATACACCGACACTTAGATGAGAAAGCACCGTATACAGATGAGCTAGCAAAATATCAATCTAAAATTTCGGATTTTCAACAGGCTTTAATCATTATTGAAAAATCAACAGACTTGAAGCTGTCAGAGATTAAAGCCCTAAACAAAGCACTTAGTAAGGGTGAAGCTAAACTACATCTTGCTAAAAAGCAAATGATTGAAGCTAATTTACGTTTAGTGTTGGCCATTGCGCGATCCTATATAGGCAGGAGGCTGGTATTTTCAGATCTGATCCAATCGGGCAATTTGGGTTTAATGAAAGCCGTTGAGCGGTTTGACTATCGCTTGGGTTGCAAATTTTCTACTTATGCGACAAATTGGATACGTCACGCAATTATCCAGGCCATAGCGGATCAAGGGCGTGATATTCGGTTACCGAAACATAAGATAGAAGAGATCCATCATTTAAATCGCATAGAGCGTCAAATATTACAAGAGAAGGCTAAAAAACCTACCGTTCGAGAACTGGCCGATCGCCTGGGGCTTCCGCTGCCAAAAGTGCATCAGCTTTTGCAAGAAGCAAGAAACACGGTTTCTATAGAAAAATCCCCTGATTCAGATTTGGATACTTTTTGCATAGCAGATAATCTTAAGGATCAAAATACGCCCTCGCCTTTGGAAGCCACTATGACGCTTTCTGCGGGTAAAACCGTTAGTAATCTTTTGCGTCACTTGAACCATCGGGAAGCCCTTGTTTTAAAAATGCGTTTCGGAATAGAGGGAGATCCCAAAACCTTAGAAGCAATTAGCCAAGTTTTAGGTATCACCAAACAGCGTGTAAATCAAATTGAAACGAGAGCCTTGAATAAGTTACGGCGCGTTATGAATAAAAATTTAGGGCTAAAGCAGCGTGCAGACTGATAAAGAAACAAAGTGGGAAGTAAAACGCTTGTATTTAGGCGTTAAAAAATCCTGAATTTTTAACATTTTAATCTAGGAGGCGAAATGAACAAAACATTTATTTCATAAGATCAGACCTTAAAGCCATGGCACATAGGCATTTAGCCTACATGCCATAACCCCGATAGACAGGTGCAAGAACACCCATCTATCGCTATCACAACCAATCCTGAGGAATCAGTTATGAATAGAAATGCTATTTTAGACTACTTGCCATTGATAAACCACCAAATAATTATGCACGAGGCACTCTTAGAATACCACCGAAAAGCAGATGCGATGCTTAAGGTTCTTTTCAAAGCCAATATTGCTGATGACGCGATATCTACCATACATGACTACTTGTGGGGGGTAAGCGACAACATTGCCCGAGCAAAACACTTAAATGAACGCCTGTTGAACGATTTAATGAAAATAGTCAGCCATGCAGAGCCAATAAAACGTAACCCAAAAGGAGATTGCCATCATGCCTATTGCTAAAATACACATGAACTTAAAAGAAGTGCAACGAACAATTCACCGCCATACCGGTATGATTTTGGATTTTATCCAAGAAATAAAATTAGCACCGTTATCGGAATTTCAGTATACACAACTTAATTTTATTAAGGACACAGCCGAGATTCTAAGGAAGTTCCCAGCACAGCTTTTTGAACCAGATGCGCCCATTACCATTAATACCCCTGAGACAGGCCCTTGGGTATTGCTGGTAGAAGATAACGAAATGCTTCAATTATTGCATCGAGAAATGTTAACTCAACTGGGGTGCACGGTAGATATCGCGGCTAACGGCGAGGAAGCTTTGAAGTGCGCAGATCAGGGTTACGATTTCATTTTTATGGACGTTGGGTTACCGGGCAAAAGTGGCATTGAGGTTACAGCTGAACTTCGTGCCCGGGAAGAACAGCAGAAGTTGCGGATCATTGCATTAACCGCCCATGGTGAGGGGATCGAACCTGCCTGCCTTGCGGCAGGCATGGAATCGGTTATTCATAAACCGGTAGATCTAAAAACCTTTAAGGCGTTGATTCATTCCAAAGCATCGTAAAGGAATGATACAGGCTTTAAATTTTAACTCATGTTTAAACGAAAATATTTTATGTTTAGGAGAAATATTATGTTCACAAGAGCAACTTATTTGTTACCTGCAGAAAATTATAGCGATCAGATGGTTTGTTTTTATATTCACAGTGACGGATACCCCAAGGGGGCAGCTGATTATTTTCACAAAATGCATTATTGTAAAAATAGAAGCGCTGGGATGGCCGGTCGTTTTTTCAGGGCAAACGATAAGGCGGAATTTACACCTTGTCATGAAGCATATGGAGATACGGAATTTCAATACACCATTAACATAGAAAATGAGTTAAGGATTTTGGCGAAAGAAACGATTAATAATCGATGGAGTGTCTTTTATCAAGGCCCTTGGTATCATTTCGTTAATAAGTATCTAAAAGAGTCTGAACATTTACACTTGTTTCAGTTACCCGAGCGTTTAGAACAGGAAAACATCATGACAATACAGGACGCTGAAAAGTGGGTGGAAGGATTTAAAAATAGTGCAAGTAAATGTGATTATGTGCATAAAGGTATACAGGCTATTCAAGCGAAAGTTGATTCAATTTTAATGCAGCAAAAAACGTACGGTAGCAATGTGAGCAACGGCAAAGACGACATTAAACCGTAGGAGTAGCACTAAGGTTTACTCTTGCGGATTGAGCTTTTTGGGTAATTGTTGTTAAATAGGGAGAATACCCCCTAGACAAGCTGTTTAATCAGCCTGTCTAGGGGCAGTCAATCGAGATATTCAGATTTTCGTTATCTTATCAAAAGAGGAGTGCTTATATGGCAGCGAATGAAGAAAAAAGCCCCCGTGCAGACAATGACGGTGGGTGGAAGCACATTTTAAGTGCGCATTTAAAAGATTTTGTAGAATTTTTTTGGTCTGAGGCTTATCAAGCTATTGATTGGACTCGACCCTATGAGTTATTAGAGCAGGAATTAATGGCCATTGGCGTTAATGAAGAAATTGGCAAACGATGCGTTGATAAGTTGTTCAAAGTGCATTTATTGAACGGGCAAGAACAATGGCTTCTGCTGCATATCGAAGTCCAAAATACAAAAGATGAAGCGTTCCCAGAACGGATGTTTACCTATTTTTATCGGATATTTGATCGGTATAATAAAGACATTGCGAGTATGGCGGTTTTAGCAGATCTCAATCAAGATTGGCGGCCCAACGAATATCGTAGAAAAATTTGGGGTTCGGAAATCATTAGAAAGTACGAGGTGGTTAAACTTATCGATTATCAACCTCAAATAGAAGAATTGAAGAGCCACCGTAATCCATTTGCCATGGTTGTATTAGTCCAATTAGCCGCCATGGAGAGCAGACCGGACGATAAACAAAGGCTACTAACTAAGCTAGAATTCTTTAGGGCTTTGCATATGCACGGTTGGCCTTTCGAAAAAAGCATGAATATGTATAAGTACTTAGACACGATGCTAGGCTTAAGCCCGAAATATCAAGTACAATATATAACAGAAGCTAAAGCAATCGATCAGGAGTTTGCTATGAATTTTACAACTATCGCGGAACGTCACGGGTTTGAAGAGGGCATGCAACAAGGCGAGGCTCATCTGTTAACAAGTATTTTAAAGGCTAAATTTAAAGAACTGCCAGATACATATATTAAAAAAATAGATACTGCTGATGCAGAGACCCTAAATCAATGGGCTATTAATTTTATTACCGCACAATCTCTAGATGAAATATTTAAGCAATAGTGAGAGAGCTTAAAAGTTTAGTATTAACCATCTTAGGATAATGCCAGTATTTCCTGTTATTCCGGTGAGACAGCCTTGTATCTCCTGTGTAGCACTCGCCTTTTGTTTGTGATTAAACATGTTATGCCTAATTGACATTTAGTTGGGTTTCACGCATATTTAGACGTGCGAAAAAAATTATACGCTATCCTTTGAACATAAAGGGCTGCGGTAGAGAGCAAAATTTATGGTTACTTATTTGTATTTGCCTTCAATAATTTTTACCATCTTTCTAAGTTACTAAACGTTTCATAATATTTAATATGCTCAGCTGTAACTGAAACAGAAAATTTATTAATTGATTTAATAAGCATTTTTTCATCAATAGCATTTTCATCTTCTAAGACAGCCATACGAGCAGCTTCAGTAACAATAAGTTCAATATCTGAGCTGACATGATATTCAGTCATTTCCGCCAATGTGTTAAAATTAATGCTTCTGTCATAGGGCCGTCCTGACAAGTATAATTTAAGCATTTCTTCCCGCGCCTGGAAATCTGGGGGACCAACATAAATCCTCTTATCCATTCTTCCTGATCGAAGGACAGCTGAATCTATTATGTGCGGTCGATTCGTAGCTCCAATAACTAAAATTTTATTTTCACCCGCATTATTAAGCTGTAGAAGAAATTCATTTATTTCTTCTTTTCTCGTATCTGCATGGCTACCCAAATCCTCTCTTTTCGGAACCAGCCCTTCAATTTCATCAATAAAGATAATCGCGGGAGATTTAATTTTTGCAAATTCAAATATTTTTGCAATGTTATTAACAGAGCCGTGCACATAAGGAGTTGCAATCGAAGAGGGGTGAAGTTCTATATAGGTATAATTAAGTTGTTCAGAAAGTTTTTTAACAATGAAAGTTTTTCCACAGCCGGGCGGCCCATACAGCAAAATTCCATGGGGAATAGAAAGCTTAAATTTTTGATACTTCTCAGGGTTTAGCAGAGGGTTAATAACATCGTTAATCAAAAGAGCTTTTAATTCCGCCATGCCAGCAACGCAATCTAAGCCGTGACGCTGGGTTAGATTATCTATAATTTCTAATATTTTTTTTGAAGAATGTTCTTCAATTACAACGCCAAGAAATTTCTTATTATCTATAGTAAGGATAATAGTATCCTGCTTATTGTTACTAGTGGAAAAAATCTCGTCAGGATTTATATTCGTAAATAAATATAGATACTTATTATTAGATAATAAGTAAACTTCCGTAAAGAAAATTTTTTCGACTCGCTTTTTTATTGTTATTCCATTTGTAAGTGAAAAATCATTGTATAATATTGGCTTAGTCAACATAAGTTAGTCCTTCAATCCTATGAAAATAACGATAAATAACCCTGTTATTAGAATTGCAATCGCAGTACGAACAACTCCTGGCTTTTGGTGTATAACTGTTAAATGGCAATCTTTATCCCAAGTAGTAATGCCTTTTTTTTTCAAGTCACTATATGCCGATACTAATGTAAATAGAGAAACTATTGGAATACCAATTCCCAAACCTTTAAAACAAACAAGAAAGCTTCTTTTTAAGGCCAATGAAAAGATTAAATTCTTATCTTCATTATTTCTAACCTTCACTCCTAATAACCATTTGCCAAATGTTGTACCCCACGAGCTTAAAAAAACTGGCTCAACAAACATCCATAAAAAAATAGCTATTATTCCAAACCCAATATCTGATTTTGGGACATAGGATGGCAAAAAAAATCCCCAGAGTAATCCCAAGAAAAAAGCAAAAAGATAATTATCAATATTTCTTGCGAAAAATCTTACCCATGGTCTGGCTGGGGGCGGTTGTGAAACATCAGAAAGGACAGCTACTTTATTATGCTCCTTGTTATCTTTTAGATTGTCAGGAACATTTGCAAGATCTTTATCCAAAAAATCTAAATTTAAATTTAAGTGATTTTTTTCTTTATTCATAAAACTTTCCTATGAACCAAAATAAATAATAGCGGCAATAAAAGCACCCCACCCTGCAATCTGGACAACCCATGAAACGAGTTTATCATTCGCATTTTTTCTTTTTACAGCCTTAAATACGCTAGCTACTCCACTAAATATGTATCCATCAATTAAAACAATAAATATTGTCTCTTCATATGTTCCTTCAAATTTCTCAGTTGCCGCTTTAACAAACTTGTTTCTATATTTATCAAGTTGATCAAGATTGTGAGCATTAACTTTTTGCGTAACCTCTTTTATTTCTGCTATAATATTGTTAATAGCTTCTGTGTTAAAATCGAAAAGATAAATATTGTCATAGATTAATTGGCTGGATTCGATATAGATAAGAGCTGCTGCAGTTGGGTTTTCGCTGAATAATTCATCTGCTTTGAGCCATTTTTTAATAGCAATTTCATAGATACAACGCTTCTTTTTAGTTATGTAATCTTCTAAAAGCTCATGATTATTCGCGTGTTTTACCATTTCTATTTGAATGAGATTGCAAGCGTCCTCATATTTTTGCTTTTCAATCAAATCAATAACAGGTTGAATAATAATTAGATTTTTTTCCATTTCTTCAATTTTTTTAATGTCCTGCTTAATTTTCTCTTCTAAACCTGTAGTTCCGACAATTTGCAAGGCGATTTCCAGCAAAGCCGTGGCTTTTTTTGATTCATTGAGATTATTGTACAACTTTAAGACGAGCCGCCTGATCGCTTCAACAGCCTTGTCTCTCAAAATTTTTGTTTGGCTGTCATCGTATAAGCCAAGATCAATTAACTTATTAAATTCAGCTTGCATGGATTGAATTAAAGGTTTAATTTTTTTCATTTCTGATTTATTTAGGGCATTATCTTTGATTATCGACAATTCCCTTAAATGTACTACATAACTATTTATTAGTTCGTAAACAGGAGAAAGCACATCTTTTTCCATTTTCTCACTTTTCTGAGAAAATGCTTGCTGAAATTCATTAATATAAATTGGAGTTTGGTACTTGCTATGTAGCTCTGTGTAAATGTCAGACAAATAATCTGGAACAGAATTTTTAAATTCATTCAATAGATCTTTATCTGCGGATTGGTTTTCGTTTAATTCATAAGATTTAAAAAATAATTTCCAGAACTTTTCTGAGTAAAAGATATCTTTCCATAATAAAATTGATTCACGAAGATAAGCCTCATTATTTTCTTCATCAAGTAGTATGCAATACAATATTGCAAGATTCTTTTTATAAAGAATTGATATTGAATTATTTTTTTTTGACGCTTCTTCCCACAATTGAATAGCTGTAGAATAATCAGATTTTTTTAAGGAAAAAAAAGCTTTTTCATCAATTTCATCCACGATCTGATACCAAAAAAAACACTCTTTAATTTTTTTCTTTGGTGCTTGGAGATTTTGTAAAGCTCTTTTTATTGAATCTTCGGTTCTATATTCTTTAAAATGAGGGAGATCAAGGTCGAACTCTGGACAATCATCAATCTTTAGCCTATTAATAATTTCTTTTGTTCGCTTAACAACTTCTTTTTGCGTAGAAGAAACATCTAAGCCCAACACGTGATAGGCGTTATTTTTAAACATATTAGCCACACTTCTACCTCGTAATGCCTGAAATATTATTTTCCACAAGTTTTCTATCTTCTGGCGGCATTAGCAGCATTAAATTTCTTACGCATCGCTTCAGCTCGTCTATATCACCCAACTCAATAGCTCGATTTCCCTTTTGAATAAAATATTCAGCTTCTTTTTCATTAATAAAATGAGCATCGCCTTCTGCGATTTCCTTAAATTGATGAACCCAGGTAGATGGGTTAGAGAAATAAGCTTTAGAACCTAGCTCTTGGAACTGCTCATTAATCCGTGTCAGCAAATTTTTATCCTTTTCTATGATTGCTTTTTCACCTTCAGATTTCATTTTTGCAAATTGATCATTGTTTATATTCTTCTCTTTACTATCAGCATAATTTTCAATTATGTTTTTTACTTCATCAATATGAAAATTAAATTCCTTGATCAATTGCGGCATTTCTTTTTCTTTTTCTAATTTATCAAGGGAGATTTTTAAATCTTTTAACTGTTTATTTGCTTTTCTTTTTTCATCTTCATCGAGATGCGCGTTTTGAATGCTAGAGTTAACAGATTGAATTATACTTTCAACTTTATGTTTTTCTTCTTTTGTAAAATTTTCTGCTATATTATTAGCTCTTTCTATTTGACTGATTAACTCGGTTTCGATATGACTCAATTCAATTACCTCGTCTCTTACTGTAGCTCTCGCATTTAAAGTAAGATCAATCAAATCAATATAAGCTGTTACGAATAACTCTCTTGATTCATTGACCAATATGGTGATCGCTATCTCAGTGCCTTCAGGCAAATCATAAGGTAAATCACTACCATTCACACCTAACTCGCAAATAAAAGTGTTTCTATCAGGAAGATTGGACTCGCCTTCACCAACTTTAATCCATAATGGATTATCACCTTCATTTTTCTTTAGCTTTCGAATAGTTTTAAATGTTTCCGTTTTTTTCAAGGGCAAAATAGAGCCTTTTTCAAATATTCTTTCAAAAACTTCTATTACGGCAAAATTACTTTTAATATCTTTCTTTGCAACCGCAATTCCGATTGAATGAGGGATTGGTGCCCCGGAAATAGATAATCCATGTGTCACTGTAAACGAATCAGGAGAAACCGGGACAGAGTTACCCTGATCATCAAAAAGGTAAATCCAGAAAAGATTTTCTTTATGTGGTTCCAAAACAATAGAATCAAAAAATTTCCCATTTTTTAACTTTAATTTTGTGCCGGTATATAGCCCGTTATCTGATTGTATTTGTATATAATAATCAACAGACGTATCATTTAAAGACTCAATCATTCCGCTAATTGTTTCCTCAGTTTCAGAAGTTAGTGTTTCATAGTTCAATTTTATATTTTTTGCATTAGCAATGGATAGTTGCTCGTTTTCCATAAGCTCTTCTGGTATTTTTTGACTAATCGCAAAAACACATGCGCCTTTTGCAATTGAAGTTAAAGGATCAGCAGATGAATCTACACTTACTCCTAAATCTCTTTCCAACCTTTCTTTTATGTAAGGGATCTGTGTTGGCCCACCAACAAGAATAATTTTCTCTACCGAATCACTCTTAACTCCGCTTTCTTTCAAAGTATCTTTTGCAAGCTCAATAGTGCGATCTACCAAATCTTTAATTAAATTTTCAAATTCTTTTTTAGTTAAATTAATAGAAAGGTATATTTCTTTTGCATTATCGTCATTTCCAATATTGTCTATTTCAATTGAGGTAACATCGAATTGAGATAAATAAATTTTAGTTGTTTCTGCAGTATACTTTAACTTTGAAAATATACTTCGATATTTTTCAGAGCCACGATTAAAATCATTGAGTGAATATTTTTCTAAAATTTTAGGTGCAATAATTTTATCCACAATCAACCAATCAATATCTTTTCCTCCAAGAAAATTATCTCCGTTATGCCCCAATACAGATAAAATACCATCTTTTGCAGAAATTAGCGCGACATCAAAAGTTCCGCCGCCAAAATCATAAACAAGCCAATTTTCATTTTTTGTATTCATAAAACCGTGTGAAACAGCTGCGGCTATAGGCTCTTGCAGTAACACTACATGTTTAAATCCGGCTAAATTTCCTGCTCTTTTTGTAGCTTCTGCTTGTAATACAGAGAAATATGCTGGCACAGTAATTACAGCCGCATTCACATTAAAGTCAGGATATTTTCTCAGAACGTCTTCCTTTAAACTCTTGAGTATCTCGGAAGAAATTTCTTCTGGTGACATTGTTGAATTAGTGCGTTCAAAATATACTGTTTCAAGTATACCCATTAATCTTTTTATTTCGGCTTTATTATTTTTAAACTCTTCTACTGATGTATCTTTATAAAGTCGTTCGTATGACCTTTTTCCGACAACTTTATTTTTTGACTTATCGATACCAAAAACAGAAGGTGTATATTCATCACCAAATATATTTTTTACAATTTCAATTTTACCATTTAGATTAATAACTATTTCAGAATTTGTTGTTCCTAAATCGATACCAATTGTAATATTTTTAGCTGCCATTTCAATTACCCCTCACGCTGTTAGCAAAACAATTTTCGCTTTTCTTACGACTTGGCCTTTATACATAACTGTTGGTTCGAGAGTTTCTTTTACAGTTGATTGGGAACCCTCAGTATTTTTTTCTATAGATAAAACATCTAAATTAAACCCCTCGTTAAATTTTTGCCCGGTGTAATCAATAATTTCTATATCACATTTCGTCAGATACTTTTTTAATTTTTGGAGAGAATTGTGCAATCCTATTTGCTGATTTTCTGGTAGGCCTGCTAAACATTTCATCGCGCGCTGTTCCATGCGCCACATTTCAACACCTAATTCAACCAAATCGCTTACCTTGTGCGACATGTCAACAAACTTTGGGGCGACGGCAAATCGTATTTCTTCACTAATTTTTAAATATACTTCGTTTAATGAAATAACATCGCTTTTCTTTTTCGATAAAAAGGAATATAACGTTATAATTAATAGTACTAATAAAATTAGCAAGTTTGATAACAATAAAATATTCATGGTTTGCATAAACCTCTCCGTTCATTTGCCTACACCAACATTAACTCGCGGGACAGAAAACAGCAACCTACCTAAAGGAAGAAAATAATTTCACCTTAGCATACGATATCTAATTTTGTGATAAAATTCGCACAATACCGGGGAGCACTTGGCTTGCCCACTAATGCACGGAGGATTTATGTCAATTACTGCAATTGCCATAAGCTACAATGAATTTCAGCACGCGTTTGGTCAAGGAAATACCGTAAACTATACAGATCTCATTCAAGATCTCTTCGCTCCCGCTTTTAAAAAAGTCGCTAATGGCAACTTATTAGTTTCAGAGAGTTCTCTTCTTCTTAGCCAGCTTCATGGCGTTAAAGAGGCGGCGCCAGTGTGTGCCTAATCTCGGTATGTGCGACGGGACCATCCCGGTCAACCCTCAGCACCCTCGATTTAGGCACAAGTTTGCGACGTCGGACTCCGTCCGCATCGCCCTCGGCTGCCCACGTCAGTCATTCCTGCTCGCAAGCTCGCCTGAACGCCTTCTCGTATGGCTTTACGCCGTGTAGTATATTTTTCGCGCGCACTCACAGGCTGCAGGTTCGTTTCGCAAAAAATTCTACGGCTACCTCGTAATACTCGCCTCGCTCCTAACGTCGCTTCCATGGCTCGCATCGGGAGCCTGGGAAATTAAATTACGAGAATTGATCCCTTCACAAGATAACACAAGGTGTACTATCAGCTACATCATTGCTACCGAAAATGCGGGCAACTTTGATGTAATTGCTATCCTTAGTTCTTCTAATACAAAACATATTGATTCAATAGAAGAGGTCTATTATCAAATCATCAAATAGAATTCTAGTTAGATTCCGTGCATAGTTTTACATTTTTCAAAGAAAAAATTTTTAAATATCTAAGCGATAATAAGAAATAATTGTCTGCATCCAGGTTTGATCGTTTTATCTTTAAGAAAAAGATGAAATTCCTGTGATTTCCTAAATTCCACGAAGCTATTGGGGTGAAATTAGATATCGCATAGAGCAGAGTTTAATTAAGATAGCCAAACGGTATAATCTTTTAAGGTTAACATAATGACTGAAAAAACCAAATATTAAGCGATCAGTATTGAAGAGATTAGGGCATCGTTTTTTACTTCTATTTAAGGTTATTAGATGTTGGGGTAAGCATATATTTTCTGCAATGATAGCGCTCTACCACCCGGCCTTAATAATTTCAATAAAAGACCCAGTAGGAAGCATAAGAATTGAAACAAGCTAAATATATAGTGTCGGCACATGAGTTTTCGGTTTAAAAATATCAATCAAGTTAAGTTAATGGTTAGTATACAAAGAGTTAAAACGGTGTAAGATTTTAAAAAACCGAAAACTCATGTACCGATACTATATTAGAAAATCTTAAATAATTTTTGGATAGTTTTTAATTTATTGTTATGATAAAATTAGGTATCGTACATTGCAGAATACGTCCAGGAGTAAGAAAATTTAAATTTTTATTGCGATTGAACAGTTGAAAAAATTAAGCAGAAATTGCCTTGGTAATCCTCTCTGGATTTAGGATGTAAAATTATTTTTCGCAATAAGAATAAGTATGATAGGCAGCTAAAGCTTCTGAGAAGCCCCATAACCCATACCAAATTTTTCTATACCCTTCAGGAGTTTCTGGGCTTTTAAATTGACCGATAAAAAAATCCCCGTTAATAAAGTTCTTGCTAGGATTTTTATCTATAACCGTTGTTAGTATAGGAAAAGCCCCCTTTACATGCTTGCTCCCTTCTAGTTCATACATTACATTATCAATCGCCAAGAAACTTTTAGATAATTTTAAGTTTTCATTCAGAATTGAAAATTTATGCAATATAGTAATCGCATTTGTAACAGAGGCTGTAAAAGGAAAAACCCAGAATGTTTCTGGATAAGATGGTTGCCATATAACCAAACTATTTTCTTTTTCATTTTCATCCCTGCCTCTTATAGCAATAAAACATTTATTATTTTCCATTTTGAACAAACCAATTTTATTTTCACCATAATAATCTATAAGCTGTAGATGTGGAATTTTAGTATTATTTGTATTACTAGAACCTCTTATATTTTTACTTTTTTCAGAGTAGCTCTTTTCTATAATTTCTTTTTTTGGTTGCGAAATAGCCAATTCTATCATTTCAGTTGGTATTACAAAACCAATGTTTTCGGCCGAAGGTATTCCAGAACTTGTTATTCCTATTAGGTTACCATTATTATCAAATAATCCCCCTCCACTCGACCCCCCGGAAATAGCAGCATCCGTTTGGAGGACAGTAAATCCGTCTGAAGTGCTGTATTTATTTGATATGATACCCTTAGAGATAGTCTTGTTTAACCCGCCAGGGTTTCCAACCGCATAAACATTTTCTCCTATAGCAACTTCTTTCGACGGTCGAACTTGCACTGGTTTAAATTTTTCTCCAGGAACTTCTATTAAACATAAATCGCCTCTCTGCGAAAATAATTTACCAGGTTTTGTGTCTTCGTTTATTTCAACAACGAAGTGATCATTGTTCAAAATTACATGGCAATTAGTGCTTAATAGCTTTTCTGTTATTGCAACGGCACCACCTAAGCTTTCCAATTTTTTATTATAACTTCTGCCATACACAGTGTAGATTGAATTTTTTACTTCATTATAAATATCTTTCGCGCTTACTTCCATCTGTTTATTATCATTAAAAGCATCTTTTGGTAAATAGAAAGATCTATAAATTATTCCTGTATTTTCTTCTCCTGTCGCAATCAAATATTTATAAAAATCTATGATAATCTTAGCAATAATATCTTTGTCAGAGGATGAATTAATTGACTCTGGTTTTGTGAAAATTTGATAAATAAGGTCTTTTCCATATTTTTTAACCAACTGTTGAAGCAGACTTTGAAAGCGTTCTTCGAAATCATTATAGGAAACACGGTTGCCATAGGGGTTAGATATAGCAGAAATAATTACTTCTTCTAAAGAGATTTGTAACTCTCTCAGTAATTTCGGTTCTATTTTTGGCAAATTAGTAATTTTGTTATTTTTAAGTTCTATTGTTATGATTAATTCTGGTTCTAATTTGTATAACTCTTCATACCACTTAAGGGTCGCTTTTGCAAATTTAAATATAGCTTCATTGGAAGATTTTGGAAAATATTTTGGCAATACTGTTTCTTGTAATTCAGCAGTGTAGATGAAAATATTGTTTGGCTTTCCATGAGCTAAAATATTTTTTTCTACCTTTTTAATAAACTGATCGAAAAGTATCGGGTCAGTCTTTTCAATAATGCTAAAATAAGAATTATTTTTAATTTCGTTAATTGTTTTCCAAGCATCATAGCGGGGAACGATAAAAAAATTTGATAATTGTAGCATTCCTAAGACGAAAATGATGATAAATATATAATTTATTTTAGAGCGCCTTAAGATGCGTGAAAAAATGAAACATCCTATTAAACCTGCTAAGCCGCCAATAAGTATGTTAATCATTACTTTATCCTTATGAACTTTGATTATCTAAAATTATAGCAAGGGAATTAACAATTATTTCTCTTACGATACTTATTTTTAAGCGGAAGAGTAATCCTCAATAAGTTGTAACTACGTCCCGAGACGTAGATAACCTTTTATAGTGAAGGCAAATATTGACCTGTTTTTATTTACAGCTAGATTGAAAGCCCTTATTGCGCAATTCCTAAATTGCATGAAGCCATGGGTAACTGCCACAACTAGATTGGTATTTCTTCTATGTGCAACGGCAGTAAAAAACTTTAACTAAAATTGAGAGAGTTAACTTTAGAGTAATCTTAATAATTTAGCAAGCTCGGGAAAAAATGAAATCCTTAATTAGATAGTTTTAGAATGCGTGTACCGTGCGAATTCTAAATTTTATGAAAGCATGGCTTACTCTGAGTGTGCAAGTTCTTGCTATCGGCAATATGATGTGTCATTGTTTTAATCATTCATTGCAAAACACTGTATAAAACTTGCGGGAGATATGCGTATTTGAGTAAGACATTCTTAGACACAACGCGACAAATTGTAGTAGTTGTCCGCGACAAAAATGTTAATAAAATCAAAGTGAAAGAATTTCTTGGTGGGACTGAAAATCCTCGTGTCCCTGGTTCAATTCCAGGTCTGGCCACCATTACAAAACCTTCTTAAGCCCTCCCAAAGCCGCTTGCGTGACTTTTGCGTGACTCAAAGCCTACCAAGCTGGACATGGAACAAGTTGGATTGCAGATCTGGAACAGGATATCAAAAGCGGATTTTTCAATTAAAAAAGTAACAGAGCCAAATCTGGACACAGACAAATTTGACCCCTTTCCTTCTTTTCGTCACCGCGCTGCTCCCTTGAATGCGTCCTCTATTTGGAGTACAAAATAGTTTTTCTTCGACATTTTCTGAGAACTTTCGTAATTCCAGAGTATGCAGCTCTAAGTCTTTAATGAAACATTGGCACACATTTTAAGTGCTCAACGGGAGAGAAAGCTGAGCAAAAATTTAGAGATAAGTTTTGAGAATACAATTTATCAAATATTGGTAGAAGGAAAAGGCCATCATTTACAACGGAGTGCAGTGACCGCATTCCAAAGGACAATTTGCACCGCTCAAGCGTCTTGGCTTAGAATGACGTAGCAACGGTGCTCCTTGCCTTCAAAGGCGGGATGTTCAGGAACCCCAAAAGAGGACATTAGGCTTTGCCACTACATTTAGAGGTTTCAAGCAATAAAAGGCTGATGTTAATGACAGACATGGAGGCGACATGGTAGAAAAAGCAACAGATAACAAATTATATTTCTTGAGTATTACCTTGCTCTGCATTCTTACTTATCTATTAAATTGCTGTACGTTAATATACCAATGCGCCCTAGCATTTATTATCATCGCTATCACAATGAATGCCACAACATCCGTTTACGGTAAATCGAAGGCTTTAAGGGGATTAGCATTTGCTATCGCCATAAGTTTTGTCCTGCTTTGGGAGTTACCCTACTATATTGACGGAAAAATGATCAATGGCATAGTTGTCGCTTCATTTACTTCATTAATAATATCCATGTATTGGTCAGTCTCTGTTTTTCAAAAACTACGCAGTAAGTTTAGCGTCATGGCATCAAACGCCTTATCTTTTGCAGTAGGCACTATAATAGATGGACTTATCATGGGGCTATTTTTTATAGCTAACAATAATTTTTCTTATGAAAAAATTCTCGATATTTTTATGAAAGAATGCTCATATAAACTGACATATGGATTGGTCGCTTCTGTAATTTTAGCCATTGCTTTAAATATGTTAAAAAAGAACCCAAACTTGAAAGTTAAGATGGCGATGGAAAAATTTTATGTTACTGCTAAATAGAAATGTCCGCTTTACTTTAATGCTGGGATTTAGCCTGCTGTTGCTGGATTTATCCTCGCCCACCATGTGTGTACAAGAATCATAAAGTCTTTCAGAAATGGAAAAAAACAAAGTCATAGCGCAAAAATTACTGCTAGGGATTTTTTTGCCACTACAATAAACAACATGTTAACATAGCGAAATGATTAAAAAAACGGTTGTTTGGTTACGCCAGGATTTACGGCTACTGGATAATCCAGCGCTTTATCATGCGTGTACATTAAATCAACCTACGCTAATCATTTACATACTAGATGAAACGTTATATCCCTTAGGCGGGGCACAACGTTGGTGGCTACATTATAGCTTAGAAGCCTTACAAAAAAATTTATCGAAACAAAAAAGCGCATTAATTTTAAAAAAAGGCGATCCAGAAAAAATCTTATTACACTTAATAAAAACCGAAAATATTTCTCACGTCTTCTGGAACCACTGTTACGAACCACTGACAATGGCAAGAGATTTCAAATTAAAGCAGCTTTTAAAACAAATGGGCGTTACAATAGAATCTTTTAATGGGTCTTTATTAAACGAACCGGAAAACATTAAAAATCAAGAAAATTCTTTTTTTAAAGTATTTACTTATTATTGGAAATATTGCTGTTTACATCAAAAAATTAAACCTTTAATGCCTAAGCCAAAATTTATTAATCTAGTGCATCATTCAAAAAACACTTTAGACAGCGATGATTTATCAACTTGGAATCTTTTGCCGCAAAATCCAGATTGGTCCACTGGTCTAAAAAAGCATTGGAAACCTGGCGAAATTGGTGCAAAAAAACAACTCAAAAACTTTATTCAATCAAATTTAATGGATTACGCGCATGGACGGGATTTTCCAGAACAGCTAAAAACTTCTCTTTTATCTCCACACTTGCATTTTGGTGAAATCAGTCCATGGCAGATTTACTATACTATCAAGCAAATTGAAATACAAAATCCTGCAACAAGCAAATCAATAGAACGTTATTTAATAGAATTAGGATGGCGGGAATTTTCTTATTACCTATTATACCATTATCCACAGCTGCCCGAAAAAAACTTTAAAACGCAATTTGATAAGTTTCAATGGATTAATAATAAACGATTATTAAAAGCCTGGCAAAAAGGTAAAACTGGATATCCGATTGTAGATGCAGGCATGCGTCAACTTTGGCATACCGGCTATATGCATAATCGTGTACGTATGATTGCTGCCTCATTCTTAACAAAGCATCTATTAATAGATTGGCGTGTTGGCGCAGCTTGGTTTTGGGATACTCTAGTGGATGCAGATTTAGCCAACAATTCTGCTAGCTGGCAATGGGTTGCTGGCAGCGGTGCAGATGCTGCTCCTTACTTTAGAATTTTCAACCCTGTATTACAAGGCGAAAAATTTGATGCTAGCGGAGGATACGTGCGAACTTGGATTCCAGAACTAAAAAAATTACCTAATAAATACATTCACAAACCTTGGGAAGCCTCAAAATCTATTTTAAATACCGCAAATATTATCTTAGGCATAGATTATCCGCTCCCTATTGTTGAGCACTCTAAAGCACGCCAAGATGCTTTGGAGCGATATCAAACAATTCTAAAAAACAGCTATCGCTGATGTTGATATCATATTGACTCTCAAATAAACTTAAGATAGCATAACAGTAGTTTCATGACAAAAAGCAATATCAGAGGTGTAATTTCAACCAAAATCATTTATGTAAACTTTCAATTTTAGATTTGAGAGTATGGGTTCATTTAGGATGTACTTCTGAAGAAAAATACAACTCACAACTGGTTAGTATTAACATTCATTTTCTTTTTTCATCTCCTCCACCAGGCATTCAAACAGATTGTTTAAATGATACCGTATGTTATTTGAAAATAGTTGAACTTATACAAGCCTTGGTCAAAAAAAAATCCTTCAATCTAGTTGAACATTTAACAAGCCAGATATACGAAATAACTTATCAACACTTACTGGATTTACGATGGAAAGATATTACACTAGCGGTATCTGTCAATAAAGTTTCGCCGCCTGTTCCAGGTATACATGGTGGTGTTACATTTTCATATTCTAATGCATTTATAGAAGAGTAAAACATATATGATCTACATTAGCATAGGCTCTAATCTTGGCCATCGATTAAATAATATCCAAAAAGCAGTTTCTTTATTAAAAGAACGCTATTTTTCGGATTTGAAAATGTCTATTATTTTAGAAACACCCGCTATTTTACCCAATAATGCACCAACGGAATGGAATAAACCTTTCTTAAATATGGTTATACAAGGAGAAAGCGCGATTGAACCAGAACGATTATTAGTCGCGTTGAAAAAAATTGAACAAGAAATGGGCAGAGGCGCCGTTTGCCCAACATGGGGACCTCGCATCATTGATTTAGATATTTTGCTTTGGAATAACCAAACTGTCGTTAGTCCACAATTAATGATCCCACACCCTGAATTATTAAATCGCGCTTTTCTTATTCACTTAATCGCCCTACTCAACCCAGAATGTCGATATAAATCCCTAGATGAAAATCCTTATAACAATAAAACTTTTGGAGAAATAGCGCATTTAACTTCAAATATAAATGCTTGTTATGATCGCAGCTTTGTTGTTGATCCAAAATTAGTGGGCATCGTTAATATTACACCAGACTCTTTTTCGGATGGCGGACAAAACTTTAGCCCTGAAGATGCGGTTGCGCGAGCTAAACAACTTATTTTAGAAGGTGCAACTGTCGTTGAACTGGGCGCGCAATCTACTAGACCCACGGCGGTTATGCTTGATCCTACTGTGGAATATCTAAGATTACAACCCGTTTTAGAAGGATTATCGGATTGTATTAAAAACAAAGAGATTATGATTAGCATAGATACTTTTTTACCGCAAGTTATCTTACAAATCTTAAAGGATTATCCTGTCTCATGGTTCAATGATGTTAAAGGCAGCTTAGACGGTAAAACGTTAAGAAAAATCGCAGATTCCGGGTTAAAAATCGCTATTATGCATTCCTTGACTATTCCAGCACAAAAAGATCAATGTTTAGATTTTGAACACGTGCCCATGGAAAGTATAAACCAATGGGCAAAACAAAAAATTGATTATTTAGAACAATTTGGGTTTAATAAAAACGATATTATTCTTGATCCTGGTATAGGTTTTGGAAAATCTTCTTATCAAGATATCTCTCTATTCAAGAGCATTCATCAACTTAAAGACTTGGGATGCGAAGTATTAGTTGGTCATTCGAGAAAGGCTTATACTTCTTCATTTTACCCATCCTCAGCAAATGAGCGTGATTTAGAAACCATTGCCATTTCAAGCACATTGGCAGCTCAAGGTGTTGACTATTTACGCATTCATCACGTTAAAAATCATCAGCGCTTTTTCGTGGCACAACAAATTTCACAGTCTCAAAAAGTAAAAGAATAAGAGACGATATTAAACGGCCTAAAACAGAACAAACTACTACATAATTTTTCTAATGCGAGCAGCAAACACACTCACCACAAACAGAACCATTGCAACAATGACAATCGAGGGGCCTGCTGGCCAATCCCAATTAAATGAGATTTGAATGCCCCCAAATACAGACACCATACCAACGATACTGGCAATAATAGCCATGTTTTCCGGTGTTTTTGAAATTTGTCTCGCGCTAGAAGCCGGGATAATTAAAAGCGCTGTAATTAACAATATGCCAACTAGTTTCATTGCAACCGAAAAGACAACTGCCATAATGACTACCAATATCCATTGCATAGCGAAAACCGGCACCCCCTCTACTTTGGCTAAATCTTCATGTACCGTCATCGATAAAATAGGACGCCAAATTTTTACAAAACTTAAAAACACAATAACATCGACGCAATAAATCCAAATCAAATCTATATTATTCACCGAAAGAATATCGCCATATAAATATCCAAGCAAATCAACGCGAATGCCTTTTAATACCGTTGCTAAAATAAGCCCTATCGCCAACGTCACATAAGCCAACATACAAAGAATTGTATCGTTTGCTAAATGTTGTTGTCTAGAAAACAGTGCCAATGAACAAGCAACCAGAATACAAACACTGGTTAAACCGATATAAATATGAATATTCAATAATAATGCAAAACATAATCCCAACAAGGTTGAGTGCGCTAACGCATCCCCAAAATTTGCCATACGCCGCCAAACAATAATCGAACCCAGTGGACCTGCCACCAATGCGATGCCCATACCTGCAACCACTGCGCGAGCCATAAAATCTAAGGACATACATCTCCACCTAAATCGTGTTTGTGATTATGTTG
>JBPOIR010000055.1:0-13541 GCA_052034335.1 Pseudomonadota bacterium
GTTCAGTGTACCTGTAGATGGGATAGATGTTTCTGTTGATACCATTTTTTTTGGCCCTCAAAATTTAATGTTAAGGCCAGTGTGGCAAGGTTTGGGATACGATGAAAAGGTGGGTAAAAATTATCGCTTACGCTGTTACCAGCACATGAGGGTAATCCCTCGGAATGGCTCTTCCTGAATCTTTGTAAAACGGCACCACTTACTCATAGGTTTTCATAATAAAATTACTCTCGAAAGTTTCCTGTTTAACTCTTGCAATTAACAAGTTCCACTTACTATCCTTTTCATATTTTTTCACCACTAACATATTTACAAATGCTTTTTGCTTGTAGTGTGCGACATCTAGTTTTATCATAAAAATAGGTTGCAAACTATCCAAAAATTATTTAAAATTTTTCACTATGTTTAACTTGTTTCAATTTTTATGTATCCTACTTAATCTTTTATTGAAGTTACTACGACCAGGTGGTACGAGTGCTATCATCGCAGAAAATATATGCTTACGCCAACAGTTAATAATCTTAAATAGAGGTAAAAAACGATGTCCCAATCTCTTCAACACAGATCGCTTAATATTTGGTTTTTTCAGTCATTATATTAATCTTAAAAGATTGTATCGTTTAGCCATCTTAATTAAACCCGCTACTTTATTAAAACTGCATAAAGCTCTAGTCATGAAAAAATACAAATGCCTATTCTCAAATAAGAATTATAAAAAACCTGGCAGAATTGGCCCAAATCAAGAAATCATCGATCTCGTTTTAGCATATAAAAATCGCAATCCGAGATTTGGTTACTTGCGAATTGCAATGCAAATCTCAAATCAATTTGGTATTAAAATAAGCAGTGATCAGGTAAGAAGAATTTTAAATAAATTTTACAATCCTAGTGGCAAGAACAATGGTCCAAGCTGGTTAACTTTTTTAGGTCACACCAAAGACTCATTGTGGTCCATTGATTTATTTAGAACAGAATCAATCCACCTGAAATCCCTTTGGATCATGGTAATAATGGATCAATTTACAAGAAAAGTCATAGGATTTTCTGTTCATCAAGGCTCTGTTAATGGCAAATCTGTATGCCACATGTTTAATAAAATAATTTCAAGATTAAGGTTGCCTAAGTATATTTCTACAGACAATGATCCTTTATTTAAATTTAAGAAATGGCAAGCCAATCTTAGAGTTTTAGAAATTGAAGAAATAAAATCCGTGCCTTACACGCCAATTTCACATCCTTTCGTAGAACGGTTAATCAAAACAATCAGAGAAGATTTTTTAAATAATGTATTAATCTGGAACGCATATGATTTACAAAAAAAGCTTAATATTTACCAAAATTACTTTAACAACAATAGATCACATTCTGCCATTGATGCAATGACGCCTCAAGAAAAAAGTAATCAAAGCAATAAAAAAGTGATCAACATTAATCATTATCAGTGGAAAAAACATCTTCATGGATTGGCTCAGTTACCCATAGCTTCATGAAATTTAGGAAATCGCATACTACACGCCTACATTAAGCTTTAAAGTATCTCATTGTTGAAAAATTTCATCCAGCGATTGTGCGTGGATAAGATTAACAGCCCATCGATTTAGGGTCTCCGCATCCGCTGTATCTATTTTTTTAACATAAGCATCTGGGATCTCCTTAAATTTCGCTTTTAGAATATTTCTTAATAAGCTCGCTTCTCCGTGTTGGACACCCTGCTGTATACCTTGCTGTATACCTTGTTGCATACCCTCTTCAAAACCGTGCCGTTCAGCGATAGTTGTAAAATTCGTATCCATAGAAAACTCCTGATCAATTGCTTTAGCTTCTGTTATATATTGTACTTGATATTTCGGGCTTAAACCTAGCATTGTGTCTAAGTACTTGTACATATTCATGCTTTTTTCGAGGGGCCAGCCGTGCATATGCAAGGCTCTAAAGAACTCTAACTTAGTTAGCAATCTTTGTTTGTCGTCCGGTCTGCTCTCTATGGCGGCTAATTGGACTAATACAACCATGGCAAATGGGTTAGGGTGGTTCTTCAGTTCTTCTGTTTGAGATTGATAATCGATGAGCTTTATCACCTCGTACTTTCTAATGATTTCCGAACCCCAAATTTTTCTACGATATTCGTTAGGCCGCCAATCTTGATTGAGATCTGCGAAAACTGCCATACTCGCAATGTCTTTATTATACCGGTCAAATATTCGATAAAAATAGGTAAACATCCGTCCTGGGAACGCTTCATCTTTTGTATTTTGGATTTCGATGTGCAGCAGAAGCCATTGTTCTTGCCCGTTCAGTAAATGCACTTTGAACAACTTGTCAACACATCGTTTGCCAATCTCTTCATTAACGCCAATAGCCATTAATTCCTGCTCTAATAACTCATAGGGTCGAGTCCAATCAATGGCTTGATAAGCCTCAGACCAAAAAAACTCTACAAAATCTTTTAAATGTGCACTTAAAATGTGCTTCCACCCACCATCATTGTCTGCACGGGGGCTTTTTTTTTCATTTGCTGCCATAAGCATTCCTCTTTTGTAAAATAACGAAAATATCTGAACATCTCCATTGACTACCCCCTAGATAGGCTGATTAAACAGCTTATCTAGGGGATAGCTCCCTATTTAACAACAATTACCCAAAAAGCTCAATCCACAAGGGTAACCCTTATTGCTATTCCTACGATTTAACGTCGTCTTTGCTATTGCTCACATTGCCACCACACGTTTTTTGCTGCATTAAAATTGCATCAATTTGCGCTTGGATAAATTGTATACCTTTATGGACATAATCACATTTACTTGCACTATTTTTAAATCCTTTCACCCATTTTTCAGCTTCCTGTATTGTCATGATGGTTTCGTGTTCTAAACCCTCGGATAGCTGAAATAAATGTAAATGTTCAGACTCTTTTAGATACTTATTCACGAAATGATGCCAAGGGCCTTGATAAAAGACGCTCCATCGGTTGTCAATCGTTTCTTTCGCCAAAATCCTTAACTCATTTTCTATGTTGATGGTGTATTGAAATTCCGTATCCCCATGTGCTTCATGCCAAGGTGTAAATTCCGCATTATCGTTTGCTCTGAAAAAGCGACCGGCCATTCCAGCACTTCTATTTTTACAATGATGCATCTTGTGAAAATAATCGGCAGCCCCCTTGGGATATCCGTCACTGTGAATGTAAAAACAAACCATTTGATCACTATAATTTTCGGCTGGTAAAAAATAAGTGGCTCTTGTTGACATGAGATTTCTCCTAAACATAAAATATTTTCGTTTAAACATGGGTTAAAATTTAAAGCCTGTATCATTCCATTACGATACTTTGGAATGAATCAATGCCTTAAAGGTTTTAAGATCAACGGGTTTATGGATAACCGATTCCATGCCTGCCGCAAGACACGCAGATTCGATCCCTTCACCATGGGCAGTTAATGCGATGATCCGCAACTTCTGCCGTTCTTCTCTGGCGCGAAGTTCGGCTGTAACCTCAATGCCACTTTTACCCGGTAATCCAATGTCCATAAAAATGAAATCGTAACCGTAATCTGCACACTTTAAGGCTTCTTCGCCATTAGCAACGATATCTACCGTGCATCCAAGTTGGGTTAGCATCTCTCGGTGTAATACCTGGAGCATTTCGTTATCTTCTACCAGCAATACCCAAGGGCTTGTCTCAGGGGCGTTAATAGATGCATTTGGCTCAAAAAGCTGCTCCGGGAACTTCCTTAAAATCTCGGCTGTATCTTTAATAAAATTAAGCTGTCTATACTGAAATTTCGATAGCGGAGCCAATTTTATTTCTTGAACGAAATCCAAAATCATACCGGTATGGCGATGAATTGTTCGCTGCACTTCTTTTAAATTCATGTGGATTTTAGCAATAGGCATGATGACAATCTCCTTTTGGGTTACGTTTTGATGGCTCTGCAAGACGGGTTATTTTCATTAAATCGTTCAACAGGCGTTCATTTAAGTGTTTTGCATGTAAAATGTTGTCGCTTACCCCCCACAAATAGTCATGTATGGTAGATATCGCATCATTGGCGATATTGGCTTTTAAAAGAACCCTAAGCATTGCGTTGGCTTTTCGGTAGTATTCTAATAGTGCCTCGTGCACAATTATTTGATGGTTTATCAATGGCAAGTAGTCTGATACAGTATTTTTACTCATGACCGATTCCTCGAAAATTGGTTGTGATAGCGATGGCTGGGTGTTAGAGCACCTATCCATCGTGGTTATGGCATGTAGGTTTAACGCCTATATGCCATGGCTCTTTAAATGCTAATTGATGCAATAAACGTTTTGTATTTTGATCCTCCTAGTTTAAAATATTAGAATAAAGGGGATTGTTTAGATCCCCGCCCTTTTAATGTCGAAAAAATATATGACTCTTGCCCCCTACCTCGATAGAAAAACAATCATCAATAAAAATGTCAGTTTTAAAGCTCTCATAGTCAATATAAAACCGAACGTTTTCGGGGACGGTATCTAAATAACATTCATCAAAAAACGTAGTGGCGTAATCTAATTCACTTTCATATTCGCCTTGATAGTTTTCATCCAATGCCGTTTTAGCCTCTTCTAGGCTTCCACCATAATAGCTGTACAACTCAGCACCTAATTCGCCATGTTCTAATATAAACATAGCTTTTTCGTGCACATCTTCTATATTGGTGTGTTCTTTGATTTCTAAACCATAAAATCCTTCATGGTCGTGTATTGCATATTCTTCTGCACGTGGCTCTGGACTCTTAGACAACATCAATGCAATCTGTTCCAAAATTTCTTCTGGTTCTTGAGTCGGATCAATCCACGCACCGTGCAATTTACCGTTGTTATATGCGGCCAAGCAGGCAACATAAATTTGAGGTTGATCTTTGAAGTTAAAGGCAGGTAAACTATTATTGATAGCAATCATGTTTGGACTCTCCTTAAATCGGTTGTCTGGATGTGAGGGTGTATAAAATGTATCAGCATTTTTACACCCGGCTATCTATGTCCTTGTTTCCAAGAACATACTATTAATATAGTGTAATGCGTAAAAATATGCAAGCTTTTTTATATGATTTTTTTCAAAAAATGCCGTTTTTTTCAGGGTATTTTATCAATCATTGTTTTCTAAAATTTTGCCTAAATCGCGATCCAGTAGCATGACATACTGTGCAAATTGACTAAAAAATACTTGTCTTTACAATGTCAAAGTGCGGACAATGTGCTTAAGTTCCTCCAAGCAAACCAAGTAAAATTTAGCTCTCGACTTTTAAAAAACTGCCCGCTCATTGGATATCCTAATTTGTATTATTTAATCAAATGATTATTAGAAACTGCTTTTATTGCATCCTCATTAATGTTATAAATAAATCGTTTTTAGGCCATTTGTTTTGTTGCATTTTTAGAGTAGAGGTTCCTGGGCACCAAAATCGCCCCGTTATCATGCTTAAAAGGCCGCATTAGCCAAAAATCAAGTAAAACAATTCTTAAGACAAAATCACTAAAGCAAATCACTAATACGGCCAGCACACCTGACGCACCAGTCTAAAATCTTGTTTTTATCACTTGTTTTATAGACTTTTTTAAAATTTCTTGCTTATATTTTCGCGAGCACCTTGTATACAAAAAAAATACACTGTATACAAAATGTATACAATCTGTATGACATCTGTAAACATTTTAAAAATCAACGTGTTGGAAATCAATATTTGTATACAATTGTGTGATAAATTGTTTACAATGTATACAAACGTATACAACTTTTAGCGGGGGCTAACATGAAAAAAATCATTGAAGCAAAAGATTACGTCACTTCGGTTCGATTACCAAAAGATTTATACGAACAAATAGAATTAAAATCTGAAGAACTAGGCGATATTGGCGTTAGCGAAACCATACGGGTTTTATTAAGTTCGTCTGTCAGAAATTCGGGTTTGGATTTTTTAAATCCCGAAAAAAGAATAGAAGAATATGACCGTCATATCCAATACAAAATATTACAAAATGTGGTTACTTCTTATTATTTGATTAAAGATCAAATCGAACATTCTACTAAAGAAGGTGTAGAACACAGTCGAGTGTCTCACGAAAAAGGCAAAGAGGCAATGGCAAAAATATTAGGCCGAAACCTTAGCGAATAGTCTGCAATAGATCTGCTTGAACTCAAGATAATACTTTTTGATTGTAGTAAAACTATCGGATGCTTAAATGACTTAATTCATATTTTTCAAGCCTATGCGTCGACAATGTCGTAGCAACTTTGTTTTCGACAGCAAATTGGAGGATGCAACTACCTCATTGTCTGTCAGCTAAGTTTGTTTTAATTATCTTGAAATTTGCTCTTTAAAGTTATGTAGTTGAAGCTCCGCTGATCTTGCGGGCACGCTTACGACCTGTTTGTGTAAATATAGATTCGCTCTCTGCTGCAAGTGAAGGATATTTAGTAAAATCTTTTGTTATTGCACTCACAGCTCTTAATGGAAGCTGTTTATTAAAAATTAGCGCTGATTGACGTTTTTCCCCTTCTTCTATCAAACAAGTTTTTTCCTGTACCAGCAGGGGAAATTCTTTCTTTGGTTCAGGAAAAACTGATGAGCTTATTGTATCACTTACTACTTTAAGTTTTTTGTTTTTAGCTTGAAATTCACATTTTTCTTTTACATCTTCTTTTTCAATTGGATTACCTCCCAAGCCTAGCACTTTAATACTCTTAGATTGCCGTAAAATTTTTGCCCCTTCGGCAGTAATTTTATTATCCGATAAAGATAAAAATCTTAAAGTCGGAATTAAAGTCAAAAAGTGTGTACAATCATTGTCAAGATAGTTAGATTTCAAATCTAACTCAACTAAGCTTCTGTTTTTTGATAAAAATCCTATAGAAGCAGACGTAAGATCGCAACTAAATAAAACCAGCCTTTTTAGAGACTTGCTAGTATCAAAAATGTCATCTCTTAGATTATCAAGACGGATTTGGCTTAAATTCAAATCTTCTATTGTAGGGCTTGAAAAGAGAAACATTGCTCCTCTACGAATTAAGGAGTTCGTCGATAAATTAACTTTTCTGAGACTACGATTTTGTGCAATTAGTTCTACACAATTATCATCAATTCTTACTTGCTGCAAAATTAAAGTTCTTAAAGTGGTGTTAGTAACAAGGCTTAAAAAGCCTTCTTTAGCAAGATGATTAAAACTTAAATTAATGCTTTCCAAGATAGTGTTAGCAAATAATAGGTTTGACCCTTGACTGGTAATTTCACATGCCTGTGCTTCTAACACTACTAATTGTTTACTACTTGCAATACATCTTATTCCATTGTCACCGATAGGATTGTTATTAATTTTTAATTTTTTTAAGTTAGTTTCAGATAACGCCTTCGCTCCTAGAAAAGTTATTCTATTATTACTTACGTCTAATTCTTCAATATAGCTATTATCTTTTAATGCTCTTGCCAGCTTAATCGCTTTTTCGTCATCAATTTCTTGACCGGATAATGCAAGCTCCTTTTTTTTGTAATTTTTGCTACTTATTTTTTTAATTAATTTTTCAAAGCCAGGCATCTTAATCTCCTAAAAACGTGTTATTACATCAAATACATTAGATTGAAATTGTATCACGCCAAAACCGATCGTTAAAGTTTTAGTTGTGTAAGCCGTTACTAATTTAAACAAGATAAAGTTGAAAAGAATATATTATTGCTAGGTCACGTACTCTAGAAAGGAGAATTTGTATGCCAGCAAAAAGTGGACAAGGAAATAGCCGCCAAGAGAAGAACTCTAAATGGACTGAAAAGCAACTTGGGAGCGCATTACCGGGACCGACCCTAGGTAAGAATACTATGTACATAAATCGATTACTCTATACAGGAGACGAGGAAAAACTAGCAGACGAAAAGGAATATCTAGCACAAGTAACGGAGAAACTAGTTAAAAAAGAGGGGATGCTAGCAGAAAAAAAGAAAAATCTAGCAAAAGAAGAGGACAAGCTAGCTGAAGAAGAGAAGAAGCGAATAGCAGCAAAAAAACAACTAACAGAAAAAGAAAAAGAGCAAATTGCAGAAAATAAAAAGCTAATAGAAAAAGAAAAAAAGCAACTTGCAGAAGTGGAAAGGCAAATGGCAGAGGATAACAAACTAATAGAAGAAGATAGAAAGCTAACGTCAGAAGAGAAATCGATCTTAAAAATACTTACCACCGAGACAATGAAAGCAAGAATTCAATTTGAATGTGACGAAGATACTGGTGGAAAAAAAACTATATTTATAAGAGAGACAGGAGACCCGGGAGTATCCTTCGCATTAACCGGCAAGAATTTTGCTGCTGTTCAATTATCTGTAGGAAATATAGTAACCAAACCAAAAGGCTTTGGCGCTGCGACAGACAAAGAGTCTACAGGCAACCCAAGCGAACATGCAGAAAGAACCGCATTAGCAAATGCTATTAATCAAGCAATTAAGTCTGGGTGGGAACCCACTTATAATGGCCAAAAGTTATCAGAACTCGCCGAACCTCCCACCTTAAAGAAACTAGAAGAATTTACAGATGCCTTAAAAACAGTAGACATTGTACTTTTTACCGAAAAATCATTTTGCACTACTGATAATAACAAACTTCCTCAAGGAGAAAAAAATTGCAGGGATGCTTTATCCCCTATTCTTTCAACAGAAGGAAAACACAAAATTTATTATGCTGTAACTGGAAATAAAGAAGATAGAAGACTTAGAAACGCAAGAGACGCTTATTATAAAATGCATGATTATGAAGCACAAAAGCTATATTTAGACAAGCATCGGGATAAAGTGGAAGAAGCTAGAATGAGTTCAACAGGAAAATCTAAATTCGATGGAAGGAAGGCCAGAACAAACTCAGGTTCAAATCCTGGTACTTCTGTGAGAGAACAACAGGCTGAGCTAACATCGCAAGAACAATCAATGGCGAAACGTAATTTATCAGAATCACCAAAAATAACAGTACAGGTCACACAAAAACCGCCGAAAGTAAATGCTAATGAGACGGCAACATTCCATATGCGTGCTGTTACATCAGAGTCGCAGACTCCTTTGACATCGGATGTATTACCGCCATCAGAGCTACCATCACAAAAAAGCACAAAAAAAAAGAAGAAAAACAAAAGGAAAGAGAAACCTGATGAGACGGCAACATTCCATATGCGTGCTGTTACATCAGAGCCGCAGGCCCCTTTGACATCGGATGCATTACCACTATCAGAGCCATCGTCACCAAAAAGCACAAAAAAGAAAAACAAAAAGAAAAGGAAAGAGAAACCTGATGAGACGACAACATTTCATATGCATGCCGTTACATCAGAGCAGCAGGCCCCTTTGACATCAGATGCATTACCACTATCAGCGTCATCGTCACCAAAAAGTACAAAAAAGAAAAAGAAGAAAAACAAAAGGAAAAGAAAAGAGAAACCTGATGAGACGACAACATTTCATGTGCATACTGTTACACCAGAGTCGCAGACTCCTGTGACATCGGATGCATTACCACTATCAGAGCCATCGTCACCAAAAAGCACAAAAAAGAAAAAGAAGAAAAACAAAAGGAAAGAGAAACCTGATGAGACGGCAACATTTCATGCCGTGGCTTCTGCGAAGACAACACAACCCGAGCTAACATTGTCAGAACGACCGGAAGACAAACAAGTTGCTGACGAACCTCGAGAAACAAAGAAGGAACAGTCACAATTACAAAGCGAACAAAGAATCGCGAGAGCACGTCAGGCGGCAAAAGAGCTATCAAAATCTAACCCCCCAGGTGTTACAATACACGCAAAAACATCTCCTCCTCTTCGACCTGGAACTAAACCACTTAAACCACCGCAAAAGCCCTCCTCATTAGGAACTAAACCGGGGCGTTGACTCATCGAGAATCTAATTGAATTTCTATTTTTGATAAAATAGGGGATGTTTTTTGAGACATTTCTCGTTCTATCTTTTTTATTTTTTCCAAATCGCTTAACAAACTTGTTGTTGAATTTTTCAATGATTCAACGTATTTAATTTCGATCCGAGTATCTAATACGTCTCTTACCCTAGAAATTCCACTCTGTTTCAACAGATCATTAAAATCATATTTTTTTATTCCCACAGGAATTTCAGGCGGCATTGTAACAAACACCTGTTTCCCTACTGATAAATAACGCGAAACCGCATCATAAATATTTTTTTTGCCTTGTGTGCTCGGTGGATCATTGTCGGCACAAATAACCACTGTTTGAATATTTTCACTCAGTGGCATATTTTTAAATTGAGAAATGGAGAGACAGGCCATAACCGTATCACGGGGAACCGCTTGGGCAACACTCAGTGCTGTTTCAATACCTTCGGCTAACCACATCGTTGTAGAAAACCCTTTTTGCATAATCACGCCGCCCCCGCTTGACACCCCCAAATTAGCCTTGGTTGTCGCCTTTTGCACTTCACCTTTTTGATTGATAAAAGTCTCCTTCAATTTACTGCCGTCCGCATTTAAAAATATTCGCACTATCGCTGTTATCTGATTAACTTTATTATGAATGGGAACCACTAGAGCAGGTGTTAGCTTTTGGGTATCTAAATGCTTAATGCCCGGACTAAATCTAAAGCTGCTCGGCAATTCGCCTGTAATACCTCTAAATTCGCGTAAATACTTTTCTGCTAATGTGCCTTTTAAGGGCAGCGCTTTCTCGTACTGTTGTCGTGCATAATATATCCTTTTGTTTAATAATGCTTGTTCGGCTTTTAAATCTCTTGTTTGGGTTTTGGGCTTATCATCAGACATCTTCAGTTCTTGGTTGCTTAAACCTGTGTGATGCTCTAACTCTTTTAATGCTGTTTTAAAATCCACATTATGAATCGCCATATAAAGCGAAATCAATCCCTTTCCCCCTTGTCCTGTTTCATGGTTTTTCCAAAGACCCAGTTTTGTGCCTGCAAGATTAATGCAAAGCGAACCCTTAGAACCCCATCGTACTTCGCGAGCAGATTTTTTACTCGGATCACCTAGCCATTCTGTAGCATAAACTAAAGCATTAGATTCTAAATGCGCATTTAGCTCATCTTTATCAATAAAGTCTTTTGGCTTTTGGGCAAGGGAGAACGTAGCCTTTACAGGCTGTTGAGAGCATGCATTCTTGCCAATGGAATGTTGAGTGTCTTTTATTTCCGCTTTTCCCCTAATATTTCCAACCAATTTATTGATACCTTGGCTTAATTGTTGGAATGAAGGATCTAAATGGCTTAAAGCCGATTGTTTTGTTCGTTGATGTTTCTCTAAGGTTTTTTTAAAATCATTGAGATTTGATACAATCAAAAAGAAAAAATCTCCCCGGGTAATTTGAACCAAAAAGCTTTGTTGAGAAGTCGAAAGCGGTAATTCATGTTCTTTTCGGTTTTCAAATGGCGGAAAATATCCCCACACATCAATTTTATTTGTTACAATGGTTTTGAGGTGACCTTCAATGCTCATCGTTAGACTATGCCCCTCTAGCGCGGTCACCTCGCCTAATTTGGCATACGCCGGCTCAACGAAATCCTTTTCATTGCATTCCGCTGGTACAATCACAATATCCCCTATTTTAAGTTCCGAGGTTTTTCTGGCATAGGGCTTTGGGCCTTCTCCGTAAGCGATAACATATTTAATATTTCGGCTTTGAGCTGCTAAAGGCGTTAAGGCATAGCCATAATCCAAATGTTGGTTTGCCTTTTGCGTCAGTTCTAAGGTAATGATTTGATCATTTTCTAAAGCAACCGTGAGTTTAGATTTTTCAATGTTGAGAATAGTAGCCTTATCGCCATTAAAAATACCGAGGGCTTCGTTGTTTTTTCTAAAAATAATAATGTCATTTTTAAGAAGTTCTCGTGTTTCTTGCCTATAAATCTCAATATCACTTGATTTTTTGAGGTCTTTGGGTGACCAATAAAAGGTTTGCCCATTTTCAAAGGCTAAATGCAATCGATGATGCGTCCTGTCAATCTCTCGTATGGTGACATAATCGCCCGCTTTTACATCTAAGCGAGGATTATTTGTGCTAAAGCGAATAATGTCGGTTGATTTATAAGCGTCAATATTTTTTTTATCAATTTCTCGTCTATCGGTGGGTAAATAAACAGCTGTTTCTAAAGCACTACCCGTTAATTCGCCTTTTTCTTTGCGAGCTTTGCGAATACTATTATTCACAAAATCTCTATCTTTGTTTAAAGGAATGATGACTAAAGGATCTGTTTTTTTTAAGTCTCGCACTAAAAAATAAATTTCAACCACTTTTTGAAGAGCTTCCGATTTAATCGGTATTTCTTCAATTCTACTTTTAAGAAAATGAATGGCTTTTTCGATATCTCCGGCATAAGTGCTTTTCATAGCAGCAAAAGCCCTGGCATCGTTTAAACGCACATTTTCTGCCATGGCAACGTGGGTGATGCCATACGTTAGTGTATCGCGAAAAGTGTCTCCTCTACCGATAGAACCTATTTGCTTAAAGTCTCCCGTCGAGCATAAGCGGGCATTGAGTTGATTGACGATAGTTTGTAGCTTAAACATTTCGGGTGTCGCAACCATTGATGCTTCATCGACAATGATTAATTGATTGTTGCCGTAGTCTTGTTTGGCCTTTATTAAATCCCTCTTCACTAAAGTCTCAATACGAGTTAAAAACGCTGCGGTGGTCATGGAATTGATGCCGGAGCTGAGCTTGGCTTCATTTTTAGCACTACCCGTATTCGCCAATACCAATGTTTTAAAACCGGCAGCCAAGCATTGTTGATTGAGTTCTTTAAGCGCAGTCGTTTTACCGGCACCCGCAATGCCTTGAATAGCACAAAACCTATCCGACGTGGTTAAAACAAGTTGAATCGCTTTCTTTTGACTGCGGGTAAGGGTGGATACTGCATCCAGGTTTTTTAATGCAGGCGCACCCATTGATAGAATAGGCGCTAGTTGGTTTTTGCCTTCGTTTATTTTCTGAATGCACAGCTTTTCCATCAGAATCGTGTGACGAGTGGAAACACAGTCTTTATCAGAATCTAATTTTTTGGGGAGTAAAACTAACCATCCTTTTGTGATGGCTAAATTAAAGGCTTCTTCAATTAATTTAACAGGCGTTTTAAGGCCACCTAATTGAAGCGCTTCCAGTTTTAGCATTTCTAAATCTAAAACGGCATCTCGTTCTGAATGATATACGCAAACGTAATCGACCGTATCACAAGCCAGCCTAAATTCGGGTGAATAATGCTGCTCAACATTTTCAATATTAGCAAGGTTTTTAGCTAAAAACTCAGGATTTAATTGTCTCGCTTTTAGATATTCGCCTTGTAATCCATGAAAGATGGGTTGGGTTACAATGGTTTGATGTTCGGATAAAGCTTCCGCTCTTAGGTACGGTGCTTCAATCTGAGGTTCAACGTTATTAATAATGCCACCTAATGCGATAGTTGCTTTTAATTTTTCAATATCGTTACAGATAATCAAAGTAGTCTTTTTATGTTCTTGAAGATGCTCTACGCATTCTTGAAGCGTTGCGACCGTTTTATCATCAATTTTATTG
>JBPOIR010000095.1:0-3485 GCA_052034335.1 Pseudomonadota bacterium
CACTGGGCACACTGGGCACAGTAGATTTTCAAGGGGGGGAAGATAGAGCGGTCAAAAATTCACCGGATGGGGGGGCGGCAATAGAACGATTTGCGCTGCATCCGGCATCTGTAATTTTGGTGTTGGCCTACTGTAAAAAAGTGAAGGCAGACAATGCTGAAAAAGTATCTGCATTACTCAACCTTGAAACAATGGAACCGGGTGAGCAGGTGAAGCGCTGGCACTTGTCTTGTATCGAGGTTGGCATAAAACCTTGGGAAGTATTGACGCTCCCTGCCCCATCGTCTGGTCTTGATTGCACTATGTGTAAGCACCTGACCACTCAACACTTCGCACCAACCCCAGATCAGCGCCGCCAATTTCACTGGGCTTGTGGTCTTGGTTACCTGATCCTTGAGACTGGCCGGGCAACTGAACGTATATGGATAGCCCCACCTGAGTGCAAACACTTTGAGCGGTGGCGTCCTTCTGTGAAGGCTGGCTAGATGCACATAGCTTGTTTCAAAAATTATCCACAGGATTTTTTTTATGTTATCCACAAAACGAACCGCCCGAAACCCTTGTGGGGAGGGGGGTTCGAAAGTCTGACCTATGTTATCCACTGACCGTGCGCTAAGACAGGTTTTTTTGTGCGGGGGTTTTGGAGGGGAGGGGGGGTGTCGGCAGACAGAATAATTAATATTGCATAAATATTTTGGAAGAAAACACTTAATTCATTAAATAATGTTCCCTTCTTTTGCCGCCTTTTCCCGTCTATTTTCCTTTATCCACTTCACCCCCCTTGATTATCTACTGTGCCCAGTGTGCCCAGTGTGCCCAACCCGTCAAAGCCGTTGTGCTGCAATGATCTCGGTGGGCACACTTGGTCCAAAACCGGGGCATTTCCATTGTGCCCACTGTGCCCAACTCTGCATCGGCCATTTTCGTTAAAAACCGCCAAACCCAAACAACGGCAATGCTTTCCGTATCAATTGCCACCGCTCCTGCCCGAAGTGCGCCGGGTAACTTTAAATCACTTAACCTGGGCACACCGCGCATGCACTACGGGCAGTTTTTGGCGCGCATTTGATTTACTGCCGCCCCCTCCCGTGGTGAAAGAAATACGGCTTAATGAAGGGCGGTCATTAGTTCGACTATGTGCAGTTAGCTATTCATGGCTTGCCTCGCCACATCCGTTATTAACCACGGGTCTCCCTACTTCCAACGCAAATAATCCGCGAACCTTTGCATGCTCCTCAAGAATCCCCGCCTTGATACGCTCAAAATCTAACAAGAGCTGATCTTCTGATAGATTTTCTGCCCCATGAATTTGAAAACTGAGTAGATACGGGGATGAAAGCGAAAAACCGATAGAGTAACTATGCAATGCCTTACCTTTTGCTTCGCTCATTTATCATGCTCCACAGAATCAATCGCAGCCTTTGCCATTTCTGCCAACCAACAAGCCGCCTCGGTTTTTCTGTTGCTCTCCTCATCAAGTTCTATGAGCAAGCCAATAACCGTATCAAGAAGGCACGAAGCCCAAGACAGAGCATCGCTCGAAGGGACACCAGGCTGAATGGAAAAAAGATCTTGCCCCGCAATATTCGCCCTAAAGAACGGTACTGATACAGTTACCCTACCTACGGTAGCCTGTGTCTCTATAGTGCTCATGCTGCCACCTCTTCAGCTGGGCCATCATTAAGAAATCCCTCGTACTGGACTGCCGACCATATCGAATGAACGAGATACGACATAACGGGGCACTCTTCAAAACCTTCATCAACTTTTTCCATGATGAACGGCATCAATGCCTCAACTTTTTTACATGTTTCGGCTGGTGTTTTGCCAATTAACGGGTTTAGATAACTCGCGCCAAAGTCATTAACAGATTCAAATGCCTTGATCTGACGAATCCCCTTTGCGGTGAATTTTTTTGTATCAGTCATGACACACCTCCAAAGCTGCGGCGCATGATCTCAAAATAACATTGACGCCGTGGGCGGTTTCTTTGCTGGATCCGGTACTCATAACTGAGGGGGTGGCATCGGCCAAAAACTCAAGGACACAACGGATGTTATGTGCGGTGTCATCATTCCAGCCTTCGCCGACAATTAACGGATTGATGGATTCAAGGGTTCTGGTATCGGCCATTACGCAACCCTCCCGGCAAATGCCAGGCGATAAGCCAGCAAAGGGCCAGTGAAACGACGAACGAAGTTATAGACGGTAAAGCGGGAATGGGCGCGGGTGCGCTTTTGATTGGCCATGATGGCTCCTATCTGATCGTTGAATGAGTCGCCCTGTTGAGGGGCGGCCAGGTACTTCAACACCGCAGATAGACGGCTCGCAGCTTTTACCCGAAGGCTATTGCATGACTGCGCACTACCCGGCCATTGATCGAAACCAATGGACGTAAAAAATCCCCAATGACTGACGGGAGGGGAAACCGCTATCTGTGGTGTGTTGAGCACCGTGCGCAGAGATTGCCACGGTCGACCGGCTCGGTCAACTACATTTCTCATGCTGCACACATCAACGGGTTTGCCAGCATGGCCAGCGCCTTACGTACCTTAACCACTCACCCGCAGCACGTCTCTAATTGTTGGACCTGGGCGCGCCGCACCCCCTTTACCGGCTGATTTTGGCGCGTGTTTTTTCTGCTGTGGTCATCTCATCGCCGGAAAAATAGTGCGGCCTACGCCGCTTACGCCTAAATCTCACCGGATGTGCAGACGTATGCACCGCCCCCGGCAATGTACATTGCCCGAGCCCTTCGGTGCCTGGGTTCCTGATGCGGGTTGCATCCAAAAATTGGTGCGCCCTTTAATCTCCTGCTGCCCCCTAGTTACGCTGGTGTTCCTATTTAATCTATATTGCTTTTAGGCTTTTTAGCACCTGTATTCGCAGGAGGTGGGAGACTGGATACCGGCCTACTTTCCGCCCATTGCTCAATCTCACGGCTGAGCCAGCCGACACGCCGACCAGAAAGAAGGCGAGGCTTAGGGAAGTCGCTACCATCGTCTCGAACCAGGCTTTGCACCGTCGATTCAGACAGGGAGAGAGTTTCCGCTACAGCACTGAGGCTTAAAACAATCCTCTGCATGGACGGTCTCAATTCCTAATGTAGGAATAAAGGGTTGCCCTGCTGATTCCGAATTCACGGGCCAAGGCGGCTTTATTCTCGCCGTCCGCTGCCCGCTTGGCCAGCTCAGCGGCTTTTTCATCAGACAAGGAAGGCTTGCGGCCTTTGTAGACATCGCCTTTCTCCTTGGCGATAGCAATTCCCTCCTGTCGGCGCTCTGCTATCAGCGAACGTTCAAACTCGGCAACCGCCCCCAGCATGGAAAGCAGCAACGTAGACATGGGGGAATCCTCCCCGGTAAAAGTCAGACCTTCATTGTGAAACTTCACAGCAACACCCCGGCCGGTCAATTCCTTGACCATGCGCCGCAAATCGTCAAGGTTGCGTGCTAGCCGGTCCATTGAATGCACATGCAGCGTGT
>JBPOIR010000096.1:0-14959 GCA_052034335.1 Pseudomonadota bacterium
TCATTTGAGCGGCGAACCTCTAAGTAAACAGATTTTGTATTTAACTTTTTGGCTTGTTCTACGAGGTGCATCAACAAGCGACGGCCTAATCCTTGATGCTGTCTATCGGGTTTAATCACGAGATTCAGGATATGCCCTTCTGCTGCTGCAACAGAAAGCAAGCCATAACCAACTACTTCTTCCCCGTCTTCTAACACCCAACAACCATATCCGACTTTTATGCAATCGCTAAAAATGCTGTATGTCCACGGAAAATCAACAACTTCTTGCTCTATCCCCATCACGCTTTCTACATCGGCTTGTTGCATCTTACGTATAATAATCATTCGGATCTCACACTCGAAATCTGATCTCTCAAACGTAATAAATCACGGTAGGCTTTACTTTTTAATTCTTTAGAGTGCAATAATGCTTCAGGATGATAGGTAGCTTGAATTAGAGCATTTGAACCCGTGATAGACTGAAAATCCAATCGTAATTCATCTAAAGAACGGTCTGTTTCTAACAACTGCTGCGCAAAATTTTCGCCCATAATCAATACGCTATAAGGCGACCACTGCGCTATTTCTTGGCCTATCATCTGAGTTTGATCACGCATTAAAATACCTTCCACCCAGGCTATACAGAGTTCTTCGGCATTTAAGGTCAAAACATTTAACATACCCGTGAGTATTTTTTTTTGTTCGAGGTTTAAAGAAGGATTTGTGGGTAATAAAACCAAGCAAGCGGCGCAAAAAAGTGGGTTATCAGAAACAAAAAGTGAACCCGGTTTTTTCTTGAGCAACCATTGCTGAATGCCCATCGCATCGAGTATTTGGTCACGCACGGTCTTAGGATTTTCCTGATTTGTATCTATTTTTTAACCACATGCCAGGACCTGATAGCGCATATAAGAAAAAGACAGCAAACAAAACCGAAGGCGGATCCCAAGCAATCACACTAAAAATTAACACCACAACTAAAACAGTAAAAAAAGGCACATGCCCTTTAAAGTCGATTTCTTTAAAACTATAGTATCGTAAATTGCTGACCATTAAGAATCCTAAACTCACCAAAATTAGCGCAACAATCAAGCTAATACGCTGCGCAGAAATATCTAAATCGGTTCCTAACCACACCAGTCCTGCAACAACAGGTGCGGCAGCCGTACACGGTAATCCTATAAAATAACGCTTGTCTGTTTGTCCTAATTTTGTATTAAAACGTGCCAACCGTAATGCTGTCGCCGCCGTGTAAATAAAAGCGGCAAGCCATCCTAATTTTCCGAAATGGGTTAACCCCCAATTATAGCTGACTAAAGCAGGTGCTAGACCAAAGCAAATCATATCCGATAAACTATCATATTGTGCACCAAATGCACTTTCTGTGTTTGTTAAACGTGCCACACGCCCATCTAAGGTATCCATTATCATTGCCACAAACAATGCAATGGCAGCGGGTTCAAAATGGCCTTTCATACCCGACACGATTGCGTAAAAACCCGCAAATAATCCACTTGTTGTCAATAAGTTGGGTAATAAATAGATGCCGCGACGGCGGACGGGTTCTACAATATCAGATTCTGTTGTTTCGGGTCCTGCCATAGCATTCTCAACCTTAAGGAAGTTTAGTTTGAAACACGTGAAATACGCGCACCCAATTGCATTAATTTTTCTTCAATACACTCGTAACCACGATCGATATGGTAAATACGGCTCACAATGGTTTCGCCCTTAGCAATCAAAGCGGCCAACACTAAGCTTGCCGACGCACGTAAGTCTGTTGCCATAACAGGCGCCGCCGTTAATTCAAAAACACCGCGACAAATAGCCGTGTTCCCAGAAATAACAATATCTGCCCCCATCCGACATAATTCTTGGACATGCATAAAACGATTTTCAAAGATGGTTTCTGTAATCACACCTGTGCCGCTAGAAACAGCATTCAATGCCGTAAACTGCGCCTGCATATCGGTTGGAATGCCAGGGAAAGGTGCTGTTTTAATATTAACGGCTTTTGGTTGACGACCATGCATATCTAACGAAATCCAATCTTCACCACGCTGAATATCCGCGCCCGCTTCTGCTAACTTCTGTAAAACGGCTTCTAACAATTCTGGTTTTGTATTTTTTGTTTTAATAGAACCTCTGGTAATCGCTGCTGCAATTAAATAGGTGCCTGTTTCTATGCGATCTGGCACCACACGATATTGCCCCCCACCTAGCGCAGACACGCCTTCAATTGTAATCGTGTCTGTACCAGCACCCGATACCTTGGCCCCTAATACATTTAAAAAATTAGCTAAGTCTTGAACCTCAGGTTCTCGTGCGGCATTTTTAAGAATCGTTGTGCCTTCTGCCAATGTTGCTGCCATCATCAAATTTTCTGTGCCTGTGACAGTCACTGTGTCAAATAAAATCGTTGCGCCATGAAGCCGTTTCGGCGCCTTGGCTTTAATGTAGCCATTTTCTATCGTAATCTCAGCACCCATTGCCTGTAAACCCCGTACATGTAAATCAACGGGTCTAGAACCAATTGCGCATCCACCGGGTAGGGAGACGAGCGCTTCTCCAAAACGTGCTAACAATGGCCCAAGCACCACAATCGAAGCACGCATGGTTCGCACCAAGTCATAGGGGGCATGATAATTATTGACCGAACGGGCATCGACTTCAATAGTTAAATTTTCATCAACGGTTAATTTTGCGCCAAACTGACCCAATAATTCCATCATCGTTGTGACATCGTTTAAATGCGGAACATTACCTATCTCAACAGGCTCTCCCGCTAATAACGACGCAGCTAAGATTGGTAAAACCGAGTTTTTAGCCCCAGAAATACGAATCTCACCTTTTAAAGGTTCTCCACCTGAAATAATTAATTTTCCCATAATACTGGCAACACATCCTCTAGCCCACAAACTTGTAAAATATCTTGCATAAAGCTCGGCATATTCATAAACAGTATTGTCTTGTTCTTTTCTAGTGTTACACGAACCCAGCCGGTCAATAAAGCAACCCCACTACTATCACTTTCCTTCAACGCCTTCAAATCGACTTTAATTTCTTTCGCCTCTTTTAGGGCATCGATTAAAGCAATCCCCTGTTGCCATAATAGTACAACATTATCAAAATCAATCGCACCCGAAACAAATACGGTATTATTTTTAACTTCAATTGTCGCGATATTATTTGTCATGGGTTCCATAAGAAAAATCTTCTAACCTCGACTCGAACTCTTACGTTGCGTGTTGTGTTTATGCATTCTCGCAATAGCGGCTTTGAGTCCACCTTGTTTAATATCATCTGCAAATTGTGCACGATAGCCTTGCATTAAACTAACACCTTCTACAATAATATCATAGACTTTCCAAGCATCTCCGTCGCGGATCAAATGATAATCCATATGAATAGGATCTTTACCATTTTCTTTAATCAAACTTAAAACTTGTATACGTTGTTTATCGCCTATCGCTCCACGCAAGGGTAAGAATTCTATCTTCTGATCGGTGTATTCCAATAATGACCGCGCGTAGCTTCTAACAACCATGGTCTTAAACTCTGCGATAAATGCGCTTTGCGTTGCATCATCTGCCGATTTCCAAGCGCTGCGCCCAACAACCCAACGCGCCATTTCAGAAAAATCAACGTGTGGTAAAATTAAATGATCAACCAAAGCATATAATTTATTCGAATTTTGTCGCACTTCTTGACTATGGGCTCGAAGCTCCTGCATCACATTGTCTGTTACCGATCTCAACATTGAAAGAGGATCGGGTGTGGCTGAAAAAACAAAAGAGGCGCTGACGAGACACCCTACAGTTCCTAAAACGAGAATCAAACGCTTCAATTTTTGTTGAACAGCACTTTGTATATTCATCTGCGATCCCCTGATGTATGATTCGATGCGTTGTCGGAAGAATTGTCTTTCGTTGCTTGACCCGCTAAAAATTTCGACAATATTTGTTCTAAGATGACGGCGGAATTTGTACTGCCAATGGGTATTGTGTCGCCTTCTTTTAGATGTTGCTCTTCATTAAACCCTGGCGTCAGACTAATATAATTATCACCTAATAAGCCGGCTGTTAAAATACTGGCTTGTGTGTCAAGAGGCAAATTATCCACACGACTGGGATCAACCGCCATCCACACGGTCGCATTAAATGTCTCTGGTTCTAAGGCAATTTTAACAACACGCCCAACAACCACACCGCCTAGCGACACTTTCGCACGCACTTTCAACGCACCAATGTTCGAAAACTCCGCCTTTATTTTATAACCAGGCTCTTCCTTTAGAAAAAAGCTTAAACCACTGACTTGCAATGCAAGCATCAATAAAGAAAGGATCCCCGCGATCATAAACAGTCCAACAGTAATTTCTGCCGTTCTTAATTTCATCATTATTAAGTCACTCCAAACATGACAGCTGTTAAGAAAAAGTCCAGACTAAGAATAGCCAGCGATGAATAGACAACAGTGCGTGTTGTCGCTCTACCAATGCCTTCAGAAGTTGGCAAACAATCAATTCCTTGAAACACCGCAATCCATGTTATCACAGTGCCAAATACGGCACTTTTTATAATCCCATTGACAATATCGTCGTGAAAATCGACAGCGGACTGCATGTTTGCCCAAAAAGCACCCACATCTACCCCTAACCATTTCACACCAACAGTGTAGCCACCCAAAATGGCAACGCAATTAAAGATTAACGCCAATACGGGCATTGATATCTGGCCTGCCCAAAATCTTGGCGCAATAATACGACGCAGTGGGTCGATGCCCATCATTTCCATGGAAGACAATTGTTCTGTTGTTTTCATTAATCCAATTTCGGCTGTTAAAGCAGAACCCGCGCGCCCTGCAAATAATAAAGCTCCTATCACGGGCCCCAATTCTCTCACTAAACTTAATGCGATTAATTGTCCCAATGCGTGTTCAGCGCCAAATTTAGACAAAATGTTATAGCCTTGTAATCCCAAGACCATTCCAATAAAAAGACCTGAAAGAACAATAATCAAAAGAGAAAGCACGCCTACAAAATACAGCTGTTGAATTAATCGACTGAATCCACGCAGTCCATCCGGCTTTCCGACCAATGCATGAAACAAAATTAATGTCGCACGCCCGATATTCCCTACAAAATGCAGACCTGTATGACCTAGCTTTTGGACACGATCTAAAGAGATCATTTGCGAGCCTCCCACAAATCGTCAGGATATGCCTTTGCGGGATAATGAAAGGGAACAGGTCCATCTGGTAATCCTTCCATAAACTGTTTTACCCAATCCGTTCCGTGCTGCTTTAAATCTTCAGGCGTGCCTTCTCCAACCACACGCCCTTCTGCAATAACATAAATATAATCGGCAATACTGACTGTTTCCTGAACATCATGGGAAACAATAATGGTAGTCATTTTTAAAGCATCGTTTAACAAACGAATCAACTTAACCAATACCCCCATGGTAATGGGATCTTGCCCCGCAAAAGGTTCATCAAACATAATTAAAGTGGGATCCATAGCAAGCGCTCGCGCTAAAGCAACGCGCCTGCTCATTCCACCGGACAACTCGGAGGGCATAAGGTTTCTGGCTCCTCTTAACCCTACCGCCTGCAGTTTCATTAAAACGAGATCTCGAATCATGGATTCTGGTAGCCGCGTGTGCTCTCTTAAAGGAAAAGCGACATTTTCAAAAACAGAGATATCCGAAAATAATGCCCCACTTTGAAACAACATGCCCATATGCCGCCGAATCTTGTACAGCCCATCACGCGAAAGTTCGGGAATGTTTTCACCAAAAGCCATCACTGTGCCAGCGTCAGGACTTAATTGCCCACCAATTAACCTTAATAACGTGGTTTTACCTGAACCGCTGGGACCCATTACCGCCGTAATTTTACCGCGTTGTACCGAGAGACTGACATTTTCAAAAATAAGTTTCGAATTACGACTAAAGCGTAAATCGCTTATTTGAACAATATTATCAGCATTATCAAAATTTGGCTTCATAACTTTGCGGTGTCTTAAAGAATCTATTTTAAGAATGTCGTAGCATACTTGAGCCGCTGCTGCTTTGTCTACGCACGTGTTAACGCTTACTTTTTTTCTGATGACAGCTGCGTGGTGCGAGCCTTTGACGGCTGTTCATAAAAACAGTTGTAATTTGTCAACGAAACACAGTAGAATAGCCAGTTGAACAAATTATTTTAAAGCAACATAAATATTACAGAATTTAATTTTTAGGAGATTGAATCATGAGCACTTCCGTACCTGATATGAAACAAGACATTGAAGCTTTAAAAGCCCGTATCGACACTTTATCGGGTCTTTTCGCTCAAGAAGTTGATATTCATACACATACACGTCAGATCGGGCCTCATTATCAATACTTTAATGCCACAGATCAAAGATATAACCTATCAAGCAATACACAAAAATTAGAAGAGGTTATTAAACAAATACTAGCAAGATGCCCTGCAAAGTACAAACAAAATATTACTACGGTATTAAATACTATTCGAGCAACAACGCGTCCAGATAATGAAACACAGGCTAATCTTCAAGAATTATTAATTAGAACCTGGTCTTTGGTGAATATGCCAAATAATTACAGCAATTCTTTTGATATATTCATACAAAATCTGGATCATAATATTGCCACAGGCGGTGGTTGTGTGCCCGGTATTGCCGCACGCTTAATTCAACCCTATACGCACTTTGTGTTAAAAATGCTCACGCATGCTTACGAGCAATCTAGAACCCTTACGGCCAGTGTTCCAAATGTTCCAATCCCTAAAAAAGCAACCGTACAAAATCTTAGCTCCAATAATGTCGATCCCGCATTAGAAAGAGCATTACGGGTTTCTCAACTCGAAATAAAAAATAAGAAAGATAGTGTCGACCCAGAACTTGAACAAGCATTACGGCTTTCTGCGGCACAAACAAGACTTGCTCCAACTGCAAAACAAAATCAACAAAATGATGACGCCGAGTTTCAAAGAGTATTACAACTTTCTGCACCTACAACAAATAAGAAAACAGATGCAGAAGTGGCAGATGAACTGCAATTAGCTGAAATATTACGCATCTCACAATTTGTGAAATAAAAATTTGAGAGCAACTAAGGCGCTGCAATCCAGCGCCTTTGGAATAATGTGATCTTGCTTGACGAGAGTTGAGGATTTTGGAATCTATTTATTCGGTGTACACAAAATTTTGTGCTAACGCATATTCTTCGAGTGTATTGACTTCCAATGTTCGGTCTTCTGTTATACAAACCCGTATTTTATACCCATGCTCAATGGCGCGTAATTGTTCTAACAATTCGGTTTTTTCAAGTGGGGTTTGCGGTAATTGGGTATAGTTTAAGAGAAAATCGCGACGATAAGCATACATGCCCACATGATGGTAAATCGGCGTATCTACCGCTTCTCTAAAATAAGGAATTGGGGAACGCGAAAAATAAAGCGCATTACCCTGTAGATCGGTTACAACTTTGATAGCCCCTGGATTATTAAAATCTGCTGCATCATACAAGGGGTGCGCCAAAGTCGTCATGTCAGGGGATTCACCCGCCAGATACGGACTGATCAACTGTTCTAACATTCTGGGCTTAACAAAAGGCTCATCGCCTTGCAAATTAATCACGACTGCCATTTCAGGATAATGGCTTGCCACAGTCGCAACACGATCGCTACCCGTTGGCAACGCGGAGTCTGTCATCATCACATTGCCATTAATGGAACGAATAACATCCGCAATCTCTTCACTATCGGTTGCGACAACCACTTTTGTAATGGCTTTACAGCGACTCGCGTTTTCATACACCCATTGCACCATCGGCTTACCCTGAATAGGCAATAATGCCTTTCGTGGCGTACGTGTTGAGCCAATGCGGCTAGGGATTACACAAAGAATATTCATGAGGCTGATTATGGGGGATCCCATGAATGCTTTCAATACGTTTTTCAGACGCTTTTTTATAAAGAAGTTATTTAGCTGACGTTTGACAATCTCTGCCAAGCTCGGATAATTAACCTATTTTTTAGGGAGTATCAATATGACGATTGCCTACGGATGCGTACTCTTGATGATTATTTTTCCCTATTTTTTTACTATTCTCGCAAAAACTAGTCCTCTTTTTAATAATCATACGCCACGCGAATATCTAGAACACACAACCGGGTGGCGCAAGCGTGCGCACTGGGTTCAACTCAATAGTTTTGAGATAATGCCTGCTTTTGCAGCCAGCGTAATTATTGCCCATCAATTACACGCCACTCAATCATCAATCGACATCTTAGCTATTGCTTTTGTGATAACAAGATCTCTTTACGCCGTTTGCTATCTGAGCGACAACGCTATCTTCAGAAGCCTTGCGTGGATCATCGGATTTGGATGCATCATTGGGTTATTTTTCATACGTTGATTTTTCGTCGACACAACGATCGCCCTCTACGCTACAAAATTGCTTGCTCATGAAAGATGAAGCAAGTTGCACAGATTATATTTTTATGTCAAGATGAAACCGACCTTACAGTATAATTTTGCGCAAAATTATTAAACTCGTTTGTTGTTGGAACGCTAGCATATAATTGAAAGGTTGAGGATACTAAAAATGATAAAAGTAATGATAGTCGATGATCATGAATTAATACGCAGTGGGGTTGCCGCATTACTTTCAGATCTGCCAAACATTGAAGTCATCGCAACTGTCGGTAGTGGCGAAGAAGCTATCCTATTAGCCAAACAACAAAAGCCAAATGTTATTCTCATGGATGTTCGAATGCCCGGTATAGGCGGCATTGCTGCAACCCAAAAAATAGCGGCGACGCATCCTGATATTAAAATCATCGCTTTAACATCTTGTACCGAAGAGCCGTTCCCGACTAATCTTTTAAAAGCAGGTGCGCATGGATATTTAACCAAGGGTGCCAGCGTAGAAAAAATGGCTCAAGCTATTCAGAGTGTTGCCTCCGGTAAAAAATTCTTAGATCCCGAAATAGCCCATAAACTTGCTTTAAAAAATACTTCCAACGCACTTCCGTCGCCTTTTGAACAATTATCCATTCGCGAATTTAATATTGTGTTGATGCTAAACAACGGGCTTAGTCATAAAGCCATTGCAGAAAAATTGTTTATCAGCACTAAAACACTCAATAGTTATCGTTACAATATTTACGAAAAATTAAATGTCAAAACGGATGTTGAGTTAATATTACTTGCAAATCAAACGGGTCTGATAGAACCCTAAAATACTCCGAACCAGAGACAGTCAAACTTCTGACGCTCACCTTTTTAAATCTTATATTAGATGACGCTTTTCAAACAGGCTCTTTTATTATTCCGCACTATTTTCTCAAAAAAATCAAGCAGATACTATTAAAGCCCCCCTTTGGCACAATTCCTGCATTCTTAATTAAGTATCACAATCGACTATCCATAAACGAGCTTATCATGAGTGAAACAAGTCAAAAAGTCCCCCTCGGGGGACTTGCTCGCAAGTTAATTCAAATAGGGTTACTCAACGAAGAAACTGCCTTTAGCATTACAGAATCGTCCATTGCACAAAGAATTCCTTTTGTAAGTGCATTAGTCGAAGGGCATTACATCGAGCCAGATGCGCTCGGCACAGCATGCGCCCACGAGTTTGGCATACCCTTTCTTGATCTAAACACATTTGATATTCAACATATTCCCAATGAAATTATTAACCAAGATCTTGTTCTGCAATATCATGCTTTACCCATTTTTCAGCGCGGCAATCGTCTTTACGTTGCCATCTCTGACCCAACAAATCTTAAAGCAGTGGATGAAATTAAATATCAAACCAATACAAATACTGAAGCCATTCTGATTGCAGAACATAAATTTAACGAATTAATTCAAAAGGTGTTATCCGCTTCTTCTGAAAAATCACTTGGCGGTTTAGAAGATGTTGATCTAGAAAGCGTAGATATTTTAAATGGCGATGACACTACAAAATCCTCCAAAACAAACCTAGGCACCGATGCAGAAGATGCGCCTATCGTTCGATTCATCAATAAAATTATTTTGGATGCTGTTAATTTAGGCGCTTCGGACTTACATTTTGAACCTTATGAAAAAACATATCGTATTCGATTTCGCCGCGATGGGATACTCTATGAAAATTCCACACCGCCCGTCAACATTTCAAATCGTTTTTCAGCACGCCTTAAAGTCATGGCGCGTTTAGATATTTCTGAACGACGGGTTCCGCAGGATGGTCGATTTAAAATGCGAATTTCTAGCAATCGAACTATCGATTTTCGCGTTAGCACATGCCCAACATTATTTGGCGAAAAAATTGTGATGCGTGTCTTAGATCCCAGCAGTGCAAAACTCGGCATAGACGCATTGGGTTACGAAAACGCACAAAAAGATCTCTTTATAAAAGCTATTCATAAACCACAAGGCATGGTTTTAGTCACCGGACCAACCGGGAGTGGCAAAACGATTTCGCTCTATACAGCCCTCAATATTCTTAACACAAATGAAGTGAATATATCGACCTGTGAAGATCCCGTAGAAATTAATCTGCCTGGAATCAATCAAGTCAATGTGAATGTAAAAGCAGGCTTAACATTCTCCGCTGCATTACGCGCCTTTCTACGACAAGATCCTGATGTCATTATGGTCGGTGAAATTCGAGATCTTGAAACTGCTGAAATCGCCGTTAAAGCCGCTCAAACGGGTCACATGGTTCTTTCAACACTACATACAAATAGCGCATCCGACACTTTAACCCGCATGATTAACATGGGTATTCCTGCTTATAATCTTGCTACCTCCGTTACATTGGTGATTGCGCAACGCTTAGCAAGATTACTCTGTAAATATTGTAAAATACCTGCTATTATTCCTAAACTGGCTCTTTTACAGTTAGGCTTTTCGCAAGATGAACTTTCGAGTTTACAGCTTTTTGAGCCCAAGGGATGTGACAAATGCAAAAATGGCTATAAGGGTCGTATTGGTATCTATGAAACACTTTATGTCACCCCAGAAATCAGTAGTATTATTATGGCTGGGGGGAATGCCATCGATCTTTACACAGCCGCGGTTAAAGCAGGCATGTGGGATTTGCGAAAATCGGGTTTAAATAAAGTTAAACAAGGGCTAACCAGCCTCGAAGAACTTGCTCGTATTACTAAGGATTAAGGATTCATTATGGAAAGATCCTCTGCACCAAAAAAGACGCGTGATATAAAAACACAAATTTACCAATTTGAAGGCATCGATAAAAAAAATCATAAGATTTCGGGGGAAATTATGGCTCCAACACTGCCGAAGGCAAGAACTTTGCTTCAAACACAAGGTGTTAATGTCCTGCGAATAAAAAAGAAATCTATTTCTATTTTTAATGGCGAAAAAAAGGTCAAATCTGAAGAGATATCCTTATTTACACGCCAAATGGCGACTATGTTAAGTGCAGGAATCCCGCTCGCGCAATCATTGACTATTATTTCGGAGGGAGATCCAACTGGCGCTCTCGGAAAACTGGCTACAAAAATCAAAATGGATGTCGAAAGTGGCAGTGCATTTTCGATAGCACTCAGAAAAAATGCCAGATATTTTGATGAGCTCTATTGCAGTCTCATAGAGTCCGGCGAACAATCTGGTACACTCGATACGATGCTCGATCGGATTGCGCTTTATAAAGAAAAAACGGATTCGCTTAAAAGGAAAGTGAAAAAAGCGCTTTATTATCCTATCGCTATTATTATTATCGCAGGCGTGGTTTCCGCTATTTTATTAATAAAAGTCGTACCCACTTTTAAAGACATGTTTCAAGGATATGGTGCAAAGCTACCTGCCTTTACACAACTTGTGCTTAATATGTCCGATGCCCTGCAAGATTACGGACTTTATATCCTTGGCGCCATGGTTATTCTCGGATATCTATTGGTACACCTTTATCAGACAAATACCCATTTTCAGCATACTCTACAAAGATTTTCTTTAAAATTGCCCGTTTTTGGAAATATTTTAAAACAAACTATCATTGCAAGCTTTGCACGCACGCTTTCAACCACTTCGGCCGCCGGAGTGCCTTTAACGGAGGCGCTAGAATCGGTTGCCAAAGCCTCTAAGAATGTTGTTTATCGCACAGCTATTCTAGAAATTAGAGAGGGGATCTCTACAGGACAACGCATGCGCGCTGCCATGAAAAAAACTGGGATTTTTCCAAACTTAGTAATACAAATGGTTGGAATAGGAGAAGAGTCGGGGGCGCTAGAAGATATGCTCGGTAAAATCGCCTCCATTTATGAAGAAGAAGTCGATGCGTCGGTTGACGGATTGACAAGTCTCTTAGAACCGATAATTATGGTTACATTAGGCATTGTTGTGGGTGGACTCGTTATAGCCATGTATCTGCCTATTTTCAAAATGGGATCTATTATATAACTTGCCAAAAAATGCTTCTGGAGAACTCAACCACATGATTTTGCTATCGTTAGCAACAGAACACCAAGCAATTCTCCTCTTCGGTGCGGGTCTGTTGGGTCTTTTGATGGGTAGTTTTCTCAATCTGGTCATCGTGCGAATACCTTGTATGATGGATTCACCTGCAGAAAATACATCATCAGTATTTCATACGCTACTGTTTCCGGCTTCGCATTGTCCGCAGTGTCAGACACCTATTGCGTGGTTTCATAACATTCCACTGTTAAGCTATCTGTGGCTAAAGGGACAATGCCATCACTGTCATCAAAAAATTTCCATACAATACCCCTTGGTTGAATTGCTCACCGTTGTTTTGTCTGTTGTAGTAGCAATGCGATTTGGACTGACATGGACAACGTTCGCGGGGTTACTGTTAACCTGGTCTTTAGTCTCCCTTGCATTTATTGATGCTGAACATACTATTTTACCAGACTCAATCACATTGCCCACTTTGTGGCTGGGATTATTCATCAATGCATTTGATGTATTTGCAACGCCAACCAATGCCATTATTGGCGCGATCAGTGGATATCTGAGTTTGCTTGCCGTGTTTTGGAGCTATAAATGGATCACCGGGAAAGACGGCTTGGGATTCGGCGATTTTAAATTGTTAGCAATGCTCGGCGCTTGGCTTGGCTGGCAATCGTTACCCATGATTATTCTTATCTCTTCTCTTTTAGGTTCCATTTTTGGTATTGGGTTGATTGTGTTTCGTGCGCAAGATAAAAACATTCCGATCCCGTATGGACCTTTCCTCGCTATTGCCGGATTTTTAGCGCTACTCTGGGATTCGCAGTTTAATCTTTTTTATTTTAAAATGTTTGTCTTATGATTGTTGGGTTAACGGGTGGCATTGGATCTGGTAAATCAACCGTTGCACAATATTTTCGTGATTGTGACGTGTTGGTCATTGATACGGATGAGATTGCTCGACAATTATTAGAACCAGATCAACCCCTATTAAAAGAAGTTATACAATATTTTGGCGAAAAAATTTTACAGAAAGAGGGTTCCTTGAATCGAGCAAAATTACGAACACTTGTTTTTGAATCTACCGCCGATCGTCATTGGTTAGAAGCATTATTACATCCACGCATTAAAGAAAAAGTTTTACAATATTCTGAGCATCAAAAGTCCAGAACAGAAAAAAAAGCGCGATATATTATCGTTGACATTCCATTACTCATAGAAGCACATTTCGAAGATATTGTTGACCGCATTTTAGTCGTAGATTGTCCCTTAAATCTTCAAATAGAACGGATACAAAAACGCGATGCAACGCCTGTCAATGTTATTCAACAAATTATTCAAACCCAGGTAGACCGAAACACACGGTTAAAAAAAGCGAATGATGTAATTGAGAATACCGACACGCTAGAAGTCCTTAAAAACAAAGTATTCGCGCTTCATCGCCACTATACTGAGTTGCCTAAATAACCCATAAAATGGCCCGCTAGATATCGACAAAATATCGATATCTGTTATAGTGCCTTGTATGCTAAATTCAATTCTATACGAACAACCGCTCAACCAGCGGATACGCGCTTTTCTAAGGCTAGAGCATTTATTTTCTCAGGTTACTCACTTTCAAGGCGGCCGTTTTATCTGGGACAGCCATGCCTCTGTTACTGCATTAATCGAAATTTTAACCATTCTCGATAGAACGGATATTCGCTCCGAAGTATTAAAAGAATTAGATAGGCATATCAGTGGACTTTCTCGTCTTTTAGATACTCCCGGCGTTGATCGAGACCGATTGCATCACACCTTGCAAGAATTAACCACGCAACAACAAAAAATTCAGCTTTTACCGGGAAGATTGGGTTCTGAAATTAAAGATAATGATTTATTAAACTGTGTTCGCCAGCGAACCGTCATTACAGGTGGAACCTGTGGGTTTGATATTCCGAGCTACCATTACTGGCTCAATCAACCTCTGGCTACAAAAGCCGAGTGTTTATCTCGATGGGTATCCGCAATCGAGCCTTTAATCAGCGGAATTTCCGTTTTGCTAACACTGATTCGTAATAGTGCCTTTTTTGAACGCCAAACGGCAGAACAGGGCTTTTTTCAGCGCTCACTGGATACGCAAAACCCCTGCCAACTACTTAGGATTGCGCTACCCCTTGATGCAGATACCTATCCCGAAGTCAGTGGCAATCAGCATCGGATCAATGTTCGATTTTTGACTTACACAGAATCGGGTCGCCCTAAGCAGCTCGAGCATTCTTTCGAATTCGAAATGAGCTGCTGCGCGATATAAGCCGCGCAATAGCTTGGTTCCCAAGCTCTCTCGTACACCATAGGGGACTTACACCCTACGTTTCCCTGGAGCACAACGAATATTTACTTTCCCCCAGGTCACAATCCTTACCTTAGAAAAATAATGGGGGGTGACTAGGCAATTGGGTATTTTTTCCCCTGTTCATTTACCTTGGTAGTTTTTCAGGATAGATAAAATCCGCAGCTATGTTAATTTTCGAGATGTTGCTCGGTTTGAAATCGAGCATATGTG
>JBPOIR010000041.1:0-9239 GCA_052034335.1 Pseudomonadota bacterium
TCCGGTATCGTAAAATTTCTTTAAGCCCTTATGTTGCCAAGTCTTAATCATTTCTAATTGTAGCTCGTTGCGCAACGCGCGTCAATCTGAAAAACGAAAAATGCGGCACGGATATCTAGCGTATATACAAATATTTGAATCTAGCCTAGCGCGATAGCCCTGCTAGATTGACCCCATTGTCCTTGTATTTATCTTGTTGACAAGGCATAATGCTAGCTAATGTTAAAAGTCATGTTCCGTGGAGCACTAATACATGTCAAAACCGAATAGCAGCATGACAACTTTGCTTAACAAGACAAAGGCTAAAAGCAAGCAACATCATCAAGAAGTGATGGGTAAAATTTTTACGAACTTAATTTCCACCCTAATCCTAGAGCTTAAAAAAGCGCAGGAATTAAAAAAACCTATTTTTATACTATCTGGAGAGTCACATAGCGGTTTAAAAGAATTTGTTGCAAAGATATTATTATCATCGGCAGCTTCATTTCTTGGTATTAAGCATCATTGCCTTGAATCGGATAACCGGGCTGCTTTAGACGTGAATAGCAAGTTCGAAAAAAGTATTTTTTTACGGCATCTTGCAACATTGGGTGTTTATGTTACTGAGGTAGATAAAGCAAAGAATTTTAGCTGCTCAGAAGAAAATGGCTCAAATCTAGCTCAAAATCCAGAAGACGAGCTTTATTTAAATAAAGATCGAACCCCGCTAGAAAAAGAATCAATCATAACGCGCTTTAATGCACATTTTCGGAATAGAAATCAAATGATGGCTGATCTTGCATCAATGCCAGCCGTACCGGGGATTTTGTACGTGGGTATGGGGCATTTTAGAGAGATTTTCGAATTTCTTGAAGATAGATTTCATGTTGTTATCATTGATGTTGCACATATTTCGGCTGATCAATTACATCAATATAATGAAAGTTTTCAAGAAGAAACAGGGCTAACCATGAGAGAAATTGAATTTTCATATGACTTTATTTTAGAAAGTCTTGCAACCGGGGCATTAAGAAAAGTATATATCCCAATTATAGAAACTAATGATGTTGTTCTCGTCGCCGGTGAAAAAATTGTTTTCGCCCCTGATGGTTCCAGTGAGCCTTCCAGTGAGTGTAAAAAAGCCTATCGATATTATCAAAAAGTTTTAAGAGACGTGCTGATTGAAAATGATGTTTTTCTTTCTGTGCGTCCCACTATTAAAGAAGAATTTTTGGCTTTAAGGTTGAATCGACCCTTATTACACCAATTTTCTTTGGCGCGACAAAGAGAAGATCAGGGTTGGATACAAGAGATGAATACAAAAGTTCAGTATAGAATCAAAATCTGACCCCAAGCTTCTGATTTTTGCGCTTTAAGCCATACTCTCATAATATTAACTATATTAGAGATAACAAGGATAACAAGTTGGGGTTGGGGTTATGCTGATAATGCGAGGGTCTCTCGCTCTTTCTCATTTTCGATTAGAACGCTTGCTAGCAAAAATAAATGACATAGTACCTCAAGTCAATAGTATTTCAGCTGAATATCTTTATTTTATAGATTTAGAGGAAAGATTAACCAAACCTGAGAATAGTATATTGTCAAGCTTGCTTAATTATGGCGATTTTGATCTTTCTACCCATTCTCCTATTGCTGTCTCCATTCCGATGTCGACTTCTTCCATGTCGACAGCAAGCGGATCCGAAAAAACAAATCAAAGCTTAATTTTAGTGCTTCCAAAATCTGGTGTTATGTCGAAATGGTCTCGAAAAGCGACAGATATTGTACAGGCATGCACCTTAAATAAAATTCGAAAAATTGAACGTGGCATTGCCTATTCTATAGAGACGAGTGAGCGACTCACTTGGGGAGATGAACAAGCAATAGCCGCTCTTTTATATCATCCAGAAACAGAAACCGTTTTTTATCGACTCCAAGACACCGAGTTTTTCTTTAAGGATCTGGCTAAAAAACACGAATCAAAATCAATACAATTGGGCAATACGGTAGAAGATAAAAAACCCATGGCAACAGTTGTTGGATTTTATGTTTCGCATTTACGCATTCCACGGTTTAGACAACCTTGGGAAATGCCTTATGGAAAACCCAAAGCACTGGCGTCTCCACTCGATATTATGCTGGAAGCACCTATTACAGAAGCTAAATTTAATAATGAGCTTGGATGTCCGAATATTGGTGGATATTTTAGAACTTATGAACAAGTGATCGAGAAAAATGGGAAATGCGTTGCGTTTGGTTACCACCAACCCATCATCAGCAGGGAGAAAATTGCCAGTATTTCAGAACAGAATACGCCATTTCAAGATAATCCAATCAGTTACTCTAAAGAATCGTTCGCTTTTACGCCAATTGATCTGCGTGATATTCACTTAGAAGAAATAATTTTTCGTTTGCTGAGATTCCCCTGTATAGCAGACAAATCGTTTTTAATTACCATCAATGATAGAACCGCAACAGGACAGGTTGTTCGAGATCAAATGGTAGGGCCCTGGCAGATTCCAGTTTCTGATTATGCCGTTTTAGCCAGTGATTTTAACACGTATCAGGGAGAAGCGATAGCCATTGGCGAACGTACACCGCTTGCAATCCTAAACCCTGCTGCAAGCGCTAGAATGGCGGTTGGTGAGGCGATTACCAATATTGTGGGTGCACAGATTAGCGCATTATCCGAAATAAGGTTATCGCTTAAGTGTTCGGGCGCTTTTGAGGTTCCTGGAGAAAAAGCAAAATTGCAGGATGCTTTAGAAGCGATCGGGTCTGGATTGTGTCCCAGTTTGGGTATAGCCATTTTTGCGAGCCAAGAACTGACAAGCGCGGAAACAGTGTGGTACGGAGAAGGTACAGAAAAACGTGTCACACCTCCGCTTTCTGTTATTATCAGCGCGTATGCGCCTGTCATGGATGTACGAACACTTTTAACACCCCTATTATCAGTGGATCACACCGAAACTTTATTGATATTCATTGATTTAAGTGGTGGAATGCAGCGTTTAGGTGGCAGCGCTTTGGCCCAAGTATTTAATCAAGTGGGTGATAAGACGCCTGATGTTGATAATCCCGCACTATTGAAATCTTTTTTTGCAGTGATGCAGCAACTCCACGTAGAAGGTAAAATATTAGCATATCATGACCGTTCCGATGGTGGTTTATTTGTTACATTGTGTGAAATGGCTTTTGCATCGCATGTAGGTTTGCAAATTGATATTTCAGAACTGAGGGGAGATCCAAAATCCATTTTATTCAACGAAGAATTGGGTGCTGTCATCCAGATTCGTTCTGAGGATGTTGAATCTGTTTTAGCTGTACTGGCCGATGAGGTAATCAATGGATGTGTGATTGGCACGCTAGATGAAGCCGATCAGATATCCATTGTATTTAACGAAGAGTTGATTTGTTCTTATGCGCGTATTGTTTTACAACAAACGTGGTCTGAAACGAGTTTTCATTTACAAGCCTTAAGAGACAATCCCCGTTGCGCAAAAAAACAGTTTGAAGCGGCTAGCAATCATGCGGATCCGGGTTTAAATGTTGATTTGACTTTTGACCCTAACGAAGATATTGTAGGTCATCTTATCAACGTAGGTGCTCGTCCGCGTATTGCCATTTTGCGTGAGCAGGGTACACATGGCCATATTGAAATGGCTGCGGCCTTTAATAGGGCCAATTTTGAGTGTGTTGATCTTGATATGCGCGATTTGCAAAATAACGCGCAATCGTTAGCCGAATGTAAGGGACTTGCTGTTTGCGGAGGCTTTTCGTTTGGAGATGTATTGGGTGCGGGATTAGGATGGGCCAAACATATTTTATTTAATCCATTATTAAGAGAACAATTTGAAGCATTTTTTAACCGATCGGATACATTTACATTAGGTTTTTCGAATGGCTGCCAAATGTTAGTAGGCTTAAAAACGTTGATTCCTGGGGCTAAACGGATGCCAAGTTTTGCAAAAAATTATTCCGAACAATTTGAATCTCGATTATGTCTCGTGGAAATTCAGCCATCGGCGGCCGTATTGTTACAAGACATGGAAGGGTCACGTTTACTCGTGCCGGTTGCACATCAAGAGGGCAGAGTTGTCTTTGAGAAAGAGGGGATGGAAGAAGAAATCATGCAGCAGGGGCTAGTTGCTGTGCGCTACGTGGATAATTGGGGGAGGAAAACCAAAACGTATCCAGCGAATCCGAATGGATCGCCACTGGGAATTACAGGGCTAACGACCACAGATGGTAGAGTGCTTTGCATGATGCCGCACCCGGATCGTATTTTTAGAACAGTACAACATTCGTGGCATCCCGGTACTTGGGGAGAAAATGGACCTTGGTTTAGAATGTTTCAGAATGCACGTAAATGGGTAGGATAATTAAGAAGACGGGGGAATCGCATGTTACTCTATGAATTACACCAAGACCCGATGACTGGAGAGGAATGGATAGAAACCGATCTGAAGGGCAAAGCTTTACTTGTAACGTATTTATTAAATAAAGGCACCGCATTTACATCAGCAGAACGTTATGCATTAGGCTTATTGGGTAAACTCCCCTCAAAAATAGAGACATTAGATGAACAAATTGTACGCGCTTATCATCAATATAAAAAATATAAAAGCGATTTACAAAAACATATTTATTTAAATAATTTACACGATAAAAATGAAGTTTTATTTTACAAGTTGGTGAGCGATCATTTGGTTGAGATGATCCCGATTTTGTATACGCCCAGTGTTGGGCAAGCGGTAAAAGCATTTAGTCACGAATTTCGACAGCCGCGCGGTCTTTTTATTTCGTATCAAGATCAAGATAATATGGATTTAATTTTAGAAAATAGAACACATCCTGAATTGGCTGTTATTGTCGTCACCGACGGTGAGCGTGTTTTAGGAATAGGAGATCAAGGTGTTGGAGCAATGGGTATTCCTATTGCAAAATTAATGTTATATACCATCTGTGGAGGCATTAATCCTTATCATACCTTACCCATTATGTTAGATGTCGGAACGAATAATCCAAAGCTTCTAGAAGATCCTTTATATTTAGGTTGGCGGCATCCACGCATACAAGGTAAAGAGTATGATCAGTTTATTGAGAAATTTGTATGTGCAATCCAAAGGCATTTTCCCAATACCTTTTTACACTGGGAAGATTTTGGAAGAGATAATGCTCGTCGTATTTTAGAACGTTATAGAGATCAACTCTGTACCTTTAATGACGACATGCAAGGTACATCGATTGTCGCTGTCTCTGCAGTGTTAACGGCAATGGTTAGGCTTCAGCAAAAGCTGGCTTTTCAGCGTATCGTTGTTTTTGGAGCGGGGACAGCAGGTGTTGGTATTGCCGATCGATTGGTTGATAGTTTAAAACATCAAGGCGTGCCGGAAGATGCCGCAATCGCCCAGATTTGGCTGATTGATCGCGATGGGCTATTGGTGCGCGATATGCCAAACTTAATGCCCTTTCAATTGCCCTATGCTCGTGAAGAAAAGCCGGGATTATCCTTGGCGGCAGTGGTTAAAAAAATTAAGCCAACTATTTTAATTGGTTGTTCCGCGGTTGGTGGCGCATTTACAGAAGAAATTGTACGAGAAATGGCCTTGCATACGCCAAGACCCGTTATTTTCCCCTTGTCTAACCCAACCGAACAATCAGAAGCCACACCGGCTGATTTATTAAAGTGGACAGCGGGTAAAGCCTTAATTGCAACGGGGAGTCCTTTTGGTGATACGTGTGCGCAATGCAACAATGCGTTTTCTTTTCCAGGGGTTGGTTTAGGCTTAATTGCCTCACGTGCGAAATGTTTAACCGATAACATGTTATGGGTAGCCTGTGAGGCATTGAGTCGGGCAGCGCCTGTAGGAGCGGATGCGCCGCTATTACCGCATTTAAGTGAGGCGAGATCGGTTGCCATTAAAATTGCGATCGCTGTGGTAGACAAAGCGCGCGAAGAAGGCCTAGCGCGTTTGGATTCGAATATAACTTCAGAAGAGGCTGTTAAAAAGATTTTATGGGAGCCGTATTATCGTGAGATTAGGTTAAGGGGGAAGGCGTGAGTCTAAATCTAGGGTCCCTGTTTTTTTACAAGCCTTTGGTGCTGCTGTCGTTCAATCCACACCGTATCTTAAGAAATAAGAGTCTTTTAACCCGCAGCTTTTTTACGATGTTCTGTTTTTGGTTGTCGATAATGTTCTGTATAACGATCTAACAACGTACGGATCATCTTTTGATATTGAGAATGGTGTTTCGTTGCTTGTTTCTTAAAAAAATCAACAGTCGATTTGTTTAGAGACAACATTATTTTAACATTCTCATCTTTAAAAACCAAATCTGCCGGTTTAGGAAGAAAGTCATTGACGATTTTGACTTTTCCTAAAGGTTCATTAGTGTATTTAACCGTTTTCTTTTTCATAAAGAGATCTCCCTTTTCGCCAAAAACCCGCACCAATAATACGTATGATATTTTTTCGATATGTAAAGCGTACTGTTATAATTTCATTATCAACCTTACCCATACAATAATACCTTGCGAGGGTCATTTATGGCAACATGCGTTTTAAAATATTATCGCGATTAATAAAATGATGTTTTAAAGCCGCGGCCACATGCATAATAACCAAAGCAATAATGAGGTATGAAGTTATTTGATGAATACTAAAAAAGAACTGTGCAATAACCTCATTTTTTGCGATAAATTGTGGAAATTGAAATAATCCAAAAAAATTGGGCGGGTAACCCGCAGCAGTAGACATAATGAGTCCCGAGATAGGCATTGCAAAAAAAGTTAAATATAAAACGCCTTGTACAAAGAGGGCGCTTTGTTTTTCCCAATTTGGCATATTCGGTGGATAACTGGGTTTTCGATTATTAACGTGCCATGTGACAGCCAATATCGCAAGCAGTAAAACAACAACGCCAATCGGTTTATGTAGTCCATTAATATAAAAAATCGCAATAGGCGATTTATCAGCTAATACTTCACGCTTCCAGTAAACCAAGTAAAACTGAACCAAAATCAGTAGGGCGATGCACCAATGGAACAGTTTAGTGATGACGCCATAGCGTGATTCCGAATTTTTGAATTCCATGCTGCTCTCCATAGCTTATCGGCTAACTTTCCCTTGAAAGGTCAAACACTGCAGCCTGTTCCTACGTCTTGTTATGGTATACTCCCAGACTTTCATTTTCCAGAAGAATTTTTATGATTTCTATTAGCCATGTCTCCATGCACTATGCGTCAAAGCTACTTTTTGATGAAGTTAACTTAAACTTACTTCCCGGCAACCGCTATAGCCTGGTGGGTGCCAATGGTACCGGTAAAACAACTTTTTTAAGATTGTTGGCGGGTGATGATACACCCAGTTTAGGGGAGATTATTGTTGCCAAGCAGGCCAGTATTGGCTTTTTAAAGCAAGATCAATTTCGATACGAGAATAATACCGTGCTTGAAGTGGTTCTGCAGGGTAAGCCTGTGCTGTGGCAAGCATTACAAGAGAAAGAAAAAATATTGAGCAACGATACGCTCGATGAAAAAGCGGGGCATCGTCTTGCGGTACTGGAAGATATTATTTTTCACTATGACGGATATACCGCAGAAACCTTTATTCAAACGTTGTTAATCGGTTTAGGCGTAGAGCAAGGTTACCACCTAAAACCGCTTAATGCACTGTCGGGTGGCTTTAAGCTTCGCGCGCTATTGGCGCAAGCCCTATTTGGACAGCCGGATATTTTATTACTCGATGAACCGACTAATCACTTAGATATTATGAGCATCGCCTGGTTAGAAAACTATTTAAAAACACAATTTAAAGGTGTTTTACTGTTTATCTCACATGATTATGGTTTTTTAAACAATCTTTCTACGCATGTTTTAGATGTCGATTTTGGCGAAATTCAAGAATATGTCGGCAATTATGATCATTTTATGGAAGAGAAAAAACTGAAAGTTGAACAAAAACTCAATGAACTTCAATATTTAGAAAATAAAATTGCACATATGCGTTCCTTTGTCGATAAATTTAGAGCGGGCACCCGTGCTAAGCAAGCGCAGTCTAAGGAAAAAATGATAGACAAATTGGAATTGCCCGACATTAAAAAATCTTCTCGCGTGAGCCCGCACTTCCACTTTAAACAAAAAAGACCGTCTGGCAAAATTGTATTAAAAGCGGAAAAAATTGCCAAAAATTTTGGTGAAAAAATTGTTTTAAAAAATGCTTCTTTTTCGATTAACCGCGGTGAAAAAGTCGCTATTATTGGACACAACGGTATTGGGAAATCGACCTTGTTGAAAATTCTTTTGGCACAGCATGTTGCAGATACAGGCACCTACGAATGGGGATACGAAACCCATATTGCTTATTTTGCACAAGATCATCACGAAACACTCAAGCAAAATATGGGAGTGCTAGATTGGCTACGTCAAGAAAGAGAAAGCGATAACACGCAAGACGCCATTCGTAGAGCGCTTGGACAGATGTTGTTCGGGCAAGATGATGTGCATAAACGTATCCCAACTTTAAGTGGGGGAGAGGCCGCACGTTTATTATTTGCCAATATGATTTTATTACAAGCCAATATTATTATTTTGGATGAGCCAACCAATCACTTAGATTTAGAATCGCGCGAAGCTTTGGCCTCCGCTTTAGCCAAGTTTGAGGGAACGGTTATATTCGTTAGCCATGATCGACATTTTGTGTCTAGCATTGCGACGCGGGTGCTGGCTTTAACCGAAAAAGGCATCACAGATTTTGCTGGCAATTATGAAGAATATCTCTCGAAATTTGGCGAAGATTATTTAAACAAAGTTTGGTTAATGGAACAGGAAAAGCAATTAGCAAAATAATCCCGCTGCAACTTCGCGTCCTTCTGCCATCAGTACGGTATAGGTGCGGCAAGCTGCTTTAGTATCCATTATTTCAACACCGATGTTATTGTTTATCAGTGCAGTGTAGAGAGATGCTGGCAAAAATCGATGTTGCTTGCCTGTACCCAGTATGACAAGCTTAGGCTTGTAGGGCAAAATCATTTCGAAATGCGTTGACGAGAGTTCTTTAAGGGAATGTGGGCCCCACGGGGCGATTAAATGTGTTGGCATTACCAGAATCGGGCAATTATAAGTCTGTTCATTAACTCGGATTAAGCCATTTTCGTAAGCTTTAATTTGAAATGCGGCATCGCCATTGTCTAGGGTAAATTGCATATGTTTATTATACAACAATAAAAGGGCGGACACAGAGGTCCGCCCCTACAGG
>JBPOIR010000074.1:0-37913 GCA_052034335.1 Pseudomonadota bacterium
ATACTTGCACACCAAGAAAAAAGTACTCAAGAAGAAAATACGATTCCGCACACAGAGAAAGCAGAAGCTAAAAGTACAGTGGGTAACAATGATGTCACTGCCGGTATTATTGTCGATACACAAAAGCAGACGGAATCTCTTTCAAATTCTGCTGACGAACCCAAACCAACACTCGCAATAGAACCCAAAGCATCATCCGAATCTAAATCAACACTTTCAGACAAGCAGATTTTACTGGGAAGTGGTTTAGCTTTGCTGTTTGCCATTGCATTTATCGCCTGGTTTTTAAGGCGCACACGCTCCCGTGTTAAAGTTCCTTCTGTAAACAATTTTAAAATTGTGGAAGACATTGTAATGTTTGATGAGGAAATTAAATTGAAATTAGATTTAGCAAATCAATATATTGCTTATCAAGACATTAAAAATGCAGAAGCTATTTTAGATGAGATTATTGCTCGTGGAAATAGCGAAGAAATAAAATTAGCCGAAGAAATATTAAAAAAAATTAATCGCGCATAAGGTTCGAGCAAAAATAACTTGTCCTTTTTTCGCTCGTCCAACTCGCTAGGTTTAGACATTGGCTCGCTTAAAAGGACAAGTTATTTTTACTCAGAGCCTAAATTATGAAAAACCGAATTGCTTTAGGATTAGAATATGACGGTAGCCAATTTTGTGGTTGGCAGCGTCAAAAAACGGGGCACTCTGTGCAAGCAGCGCTAGAATTCGCTTTAAGCGAGGTTGCCAACGAACCCATTGGCACATTTTGTGCGGGTAGAACCGATGCGGGTGTTCATGCCTGTGGGCAAGTGGTTCATTTTGATTCAATCGCTGAAAGAAGTGAACGCGCTTGGGTCTATGGCGCTAATACCATTTTTTCACGCAGAGAAGAGGGGATTCGTGTACTGTGGGCAATGCCTGTATCAGACACCTTTAATGCTCGTCGTTCCGCGATTGTTCGCCGATATCGTTATGTTATTTATAATCACCCGATTAGACCCAGTTTACTTCGGCAGTACGTCACCTGGGAATACCAAAAGTTAGATATCCAATATATGATTGAAGCGAGTCAATATTGGTTAGGGGAACATGATTTTTCATCCTTTCGCGGATCCCGATGTCAAAGCCTTTCTCCTATTCGCAATATCCATTCTATTAAGATAAAAAGATTTAACGATCACATTATTGTCGAATTTATAGCCGATGCTTTTTTACACCATATGGTACGCAATATGATGGGGGTGCTATTCAAAATAGGAAGAGGGGTGGAATCACCACGATGGGCGCACACGGTGTTAGAGAACCAAGATCGCAAGACAGCAGGGGTAACGGCTCCTCCTATGGGATTATATTTGGTTGAGGTACAATACCCCGAACGCTTTAGTTTACCTAAAGTAGAACTAGGGCCTTGGTTTTTAAATCTGAGTATGAGCGACCTTTAATATGAGCTGGTTTTCCAAATTATTACCTTCGAAAATTCGAACCGATGGCGTTAAAAAAAAGGAGATGCCAGAGGGCTTATGGACAAAGTGTCCAGAATGCTTAGCCTTTTTATTTCGTTCTGAATTAGAAAGAAACTTAGAGGTATGTCCTAAGTGTTCTTTTCATTTGCGATTAAAGGCAAGACAGCGCCTCGATTATTTTTTAGACGCTGCTTTTAGAGAAGAACTTGCCACAGAAGTTGTTGCGGATGATCGCTTAAAATTTCGTGACACTAAAAAATATAAAGATCGTTTGTTGGCAGCACAAAAAGATACGGGTGAAAAAGATGCGCTCATCGTGATGCGCGGTCAGTTAAAAGGGATGCCTTTGGTTGCAGCGGCTTTTGAATTTTCTTTTATCGGTGGCTCGATGGGCGCAGCGGTAGGAGAGCGTTTTGTGCGTGGAGTAGAATGCGCTTTAAAAAATAAAATTCCCTTGATATGCTTTTCTTGCAGCGGTGGCGCACGCATGCAGGAGTCTCTCATATCATTAATGCAAATGGCAAAAACGAGTGCAGCATTGGGGATGATGGATAAAATGGCAATACCCTACATTTCAGTCATGGTTGATCCCTGTATGGGCGGCGTTTCTGCGAGTCTTGCGATGTTAGGGGATATTAATATTGCAGAACCGAAGGCTTTAATAGGTTTCGCAGGACCTAAAGTGATTGAACAAACGGTTCGTGAAATTTTACCGGAAGGTTTTCAACGCAGTGAGTTTTTATTAGAAACGGGCGCTATCGATATGGTTGTCGACCGTCGACATCTTCGAGATACAGTTGCATCGCTTTTGGCCAAACTGACACATCAAACAGAAAAGGGAGTATAAATCATGCATGGATTAAATGAAGTTGACTACGGAATTATCGGGATTATTGCTGTTTCGGCTATTTTTGGCTTTTTAAGAGGGTTTGTGCGCGAATCCATGTCGTTAATGACTTGGATCCTTGCTGGTGTACTGGGAACCTTGTATTGCGAGGAAGTAGGTGCTTTGTTTACGAGTATTTCGATGGTAGGGATTAGATTATTATTGGCATTTATTTTGATCGTATTAACGACCTTAATCGTAGGTGGCATTGTGAGTCACTTGCTTTCGAAATTGATCAAATCAACTAAATTTAGCATTACCGATCGGATTATTGGGATTTTATTTGGACTAGCCAGAGGCGTTGTCGTTATTGCTATTGTCGTTCTCATGGTTAAACCCTCTATTATTTCAAAAAAAGAAATTTGGAAATCATCTATGTTAGTGTCCCAATTCGAACCGGTTTCGCTTTGGATTAAAGCGCAATTGCCTGAAGATTTACTGAAGTTTTATGAAAATCCGCCCCAAAACTCTGATGATCTGAAGAAAACCATAGAAAAAGCCACTCAAAAAACAACAGGTAATGCAGAAGATTCCGTAAAAGATGTGCAAAAACCAATAGAAAAGCCGCTAGCGAAACCGTTGACCGATATAGAAGAAGAGATTGGTGATTTAGAAAAACCATTTGAAAATATAGGAGAGCTTACAGATAATACGCTTTCGGATTAAATAATCGACATTATTTAATTATTAGGAATAACCAATTGCGTATCAAAACAAAAATTGTCGTCTACTTGCTGCCAATAGCGATTGTAAGCTTTATAATTTTTAGCAGTTGTTTTTTCTTCTTTTTTGAAAGATACATCAGTGATTTAATCTATGATGATTTAGATGACATATGTGTTTCACAAAAAAATATACTTTCACAAATTATAGATGATAATAAAATAATGTTTGAGTTTTTTTCAGAAAACAATAATATAATAGCCAATATATCTCAGTATAATAAAAATAAGGGTTCAAGTGATTTAAAAGATCTTGTTAGTATGATGCAAAATAAATTACAAAAATCGAGTGTAATAAAAAGCATAACGCTTATTGATTTAACAGGAAAAATCATTGCATCTACAGACAAAAATGCCTTTGAAAAAGGACATGCGGAAATACCGATAAATATAGCTGATACTTCAATTAACGTCTCTTTATTTAACCTAGAAAACAAAAGTGTATTGACAAATATTAGCGGTCCAATTATTTCAGATGGAAAAGTAATTGGCATTTTAAATTTGGATTTAAATCAAGACAATTTTTCGAATAAATTATTGGTTCACCCTGGTTTGGGTAACAGTGGAGAAACTATTTTAGTTAGAGAAAATGTATCAAAAGATCAATTTATTTTTATTCATTTTATACAATCCGCTAATGGCCTTATAGAGACGAGACAAAACGAAATTAATGCATCTGATATAAGTTATCAGAGCATTAAGGGTTTGATAGCAGGATTATCAAACTCATTCGTTAACTATAAAGGAAATGATAGTCTAGGGACCATTCAAACTATTCCAGGGTTTAATTGGACTATAATAACCTATATAGAAAAATCTGAAGCGTTTCAAAGACTTCATTATTTGTTTTGGTCATTACTGCTTGGACTAATTGTTTTTTGTACTGTTTTATATCTGATAATGTATTTAATCGCAACATCCATAACCGAACCTATCTCACGATTAACACAGGCAATACAAAAATATAAAGAAAGCAAGAGTTTAGAAACTTGTGTCATTAATAATTCACCCGAAATAGAACTTTTGTCGGATACATTAAAGGAAACAATCTATTCTTTAGCAAAAACGAATCTAGAGACACAATTCTTGTCGGAACACGATGTATTAACCGGGCTTCCAAACAGACGTTTTGTATGTGCTGAGATCGATAAAATGCTCGACGCTGCTGCCTCAAAAACCGACAGCACATTTGCGATATTTTTTATTAAAATAAACGATCTTGGCGTTATTAACGAAGCCTTAGGATATGATGGCGTCGATGAGTTGTTACAAACGCTTGCACTACGATTAAAAGAATATACTTCAAACACGATCGCTTTAGCAAGATTTGAGGGGAATCTATTTCTTGAAGTCATTCGTGGTTCAAGTTCACAAGATGAAATAGCCGCGATAGCAAGTATTATTATAAACGCATTATCGCTGCCTTTCATTATAGGAAAACGTTACTTCACAATTAGCGCGAACATTGGCATTGCTCAATATCCACAAGATGCGCTAACCACGAGTGAGCTTTTAGGATTTTCAAACATTGCTATGCTTGCAGCAAGAAAAGATAAAATAAACAGCTATAGATTCTATGACGAAGAACTGAGTGAACATTCGCGCCGTAAGATATGGCTGAATAATGAGCTGACTATAGCAATAAAACAAAAGAGCTTAGAAATGTATTATCAGCCACAAATTGACGTTATTACTAATACAATCATTGGCGTTGAGTCTTTAATGCGTTGGCAACACCCAACGGCAGGTTTTATTAGCCCCGACGAATTTATTGGCTTGGCAGAAAAAAATGAACAGATCCATAAATTATTAGAATTGACTGTATGTCACAGCTTTAGGGATTTCAATATATTACGTGCAGCAGGCATAGTCATTGAAAAAATGTCGATCAATTTATCTGCGATTAATTTTGAAAAGTTGGATCTCGTTAAATATCTATTTGAACAATCTCAACAGTTTGATATTCTCACACATAATATCACGCTCGAAATTACGGAAGGCTTATTCATAACAAATATTACTTTTTTTACTTCTGTAATAACGCAACTTAAAAGCTTAGGTTTTTCAATTGCTTTAGATGATTTTGGTAAAGGTTTTTCAAGTCTTAATATACTGTCTAAATTACCTATAGATACTCTAAAAATCGATAAAGAGTTTGTTGAAGGATTGCCGCTGGAAAACAACGCTAAGAGTATTGCCTTAACGATCATCGATTTAGCCAAAAATCTCAATAAAAAAGTTTTAGCTGAAGGCACAGAAACAATAGAGCAAGTACAATGGCTACGTGATCACGGCTGTCATTTATTTCAAGGCTATTATTTTGCAAAGCCAATGTCTATTAATCAGCTTATAGCTTTTTTTAAGTCATGGCCTTCTCTATAGGTTCGTCAAAAAACCTATTCGAATTAAATAGAAAACCGCGCGTGTTTAGATAACTGTGTCAACCTGAGGTGTTGAGAACACATGAATTGTTCAGTCTAGGGTTATGTGTATCCTGATAAAAGGAGTACATGACCATGGATATGGTCAAAGTGTTAAGAGATGTACGACTTATGCGATTCGATGCAACGAGTTTCGTAGAACTTACACTCGTTTTTCTATATACTAGCGCTTTAGGAATCTAATAAAGTTGGAAACATCACGTGAATTATAGACACAGTTACCATGCGGGTGGTTTTTCCGATGTCTTAAAACATATCGTCGTCATTGCCATCATTAGCGAGATGATCAGCAAAGATAAGCCTTTGTGTTATTTAGACACCCATGCAGGCAGAGGGCTATATCATTTAGGCTCAGAATTTGCAAAAAAGACAGATGAATCCGTTATGGGTATTCAGAAGTTGTTTTCTTATCATCAGGCATCAAATGGCGTACGACCCATTCCACCACTTGTAGAAACCTATATGCGTACGATTCAGCGCTTAGGTTATCCGGAATATTATCCGGGTTCTCCTTTAATTGCCGAAGCTTTTCTGAGAGAAACAGATCGTCTTATTCTCATGGAATTGCAATCCGAAGAGCATAGAATACTTCAAAAAAATGTTAGAGGTGATCACAGAATTGCGGTACACCATCAAGATGGTTACCTGGGTTTGAAAGCCTTTTTACCACCACCAGAGCGACGGGGTTTAACCTTGATCGATCCCGCTTTTGAAAAACCGGAAGAATGGAAGCAATTGTTGGCATCGATCAAAGTGGGTCTTAGACAATTTCCAACGGGTGTTTTTGCGATTTGGTACCCGATAAAAGATCTTTGGCAAGTAAACCAATTTTTAAAATCTGTAAGCTCTCTTGGTTTAGAGAGTGCGATTGTTGCAGAGTTAGGCATTTATCCACAAGATGCTCCCTTAAGTTTAATGGGCTCTGGTATGTTGATTATTAATCCACCGTGGCAATGTGCTGAAGTTTTAGCACGCACTTTACCGTGGGTCTGGAAAGCTTTAGCCGTGAATGGGGCAGGGGGCTGGCGTGTTCAAATGTTGGCTTCTTAAGTTGAGGTACTATTCACAAATAACATGAACACCAAGTCTTTTAGCAGTTTTACAAAGTTCAAGATCTTTACTGGCCAAAGGAAGACCGTGCCGCATGGCCAGTTCAACATAAGTGGCATCGTATGTGGTTAATTTTTCAGAATAGGCTAAAGATAAAACTTCATGAAAAGCTTTAGAAGGGGTATCAGCATCAACTTCTATACGAAGTGCGCTGAGCAATTCTAAAAATTGTACCATTTCTGCGTAACTGATGCGCTTTCGGCGCTCAGCCATAATAAGTATATTTCCCACTTCTAATGACCAAATTGTGGGAACTAAAGCAATATCATTTTCTAATTGTACGAGCAATTTATGCGTAAAAGCGGTGCTTTCATCAGAAAAACACCATGCAAGTGCAATCGATGCGTCTAGTACAAAACTCATTTTATTTCCGTCCTTCATCTCTCAGTATTTTCCAATCTAATCCAAGCGTGAGCTTATGATCATTTTGAAATTTTTCAATATCCTCAACGGCTTCTTTAAGATGCGATTTATTAAACCCAACAGGTGACAATTTTGCCACAACTCTACCATGCTTAGTGATAAGCATTTCTTGTCCTTTCTCAACTTGTTCTAGCAAAGCTGAAAAATGCGTCTTTGCTTCGAAGGCACCGATAGATTGCATATACATATCCTCTTATACTGGTCTTAAACTAGTCTAAAGTTTAGCTTAAAAGGACGGAAAGGTCAAACTTTTTGAAGTGTGGATTATCTTAAAGCTACAATCTCTAGTTTTAAATAGGTCAAGCAGCCAAAAAAATTTACTTTCTTCTATACTTAAGAATGATTAATGCACATTTTGGTATGGAGGAAGAAAATATGAATCATTCAGAAAATAAGCATGTACACACGCATGCACATGAAGGGCATTGCGCTGAACATGAAAACAAATGTGGCAGTGGCAAACAGCATAAAAGCTATGCCAAGCTATGCCCTCTATCCTTAGCTATTGCATCTGGTCTTGTTAATGGATTGGGCGTTTTAGTCCTCGCTTGGTTGGGCTCTAGCGCGCATATGCATGCTGAAGTCGTGCGTACGATGGGTGTTTCCGGCGTTTGGGGTGCAGTGCTCTTTGGATTTATCGCCGGATTTGTGGGCGCATTGGTATTTGCATGGATTTATAACGTATGCCTGTGTTGCTGGAAATGCCGATCCAAATGCAAGAAATGTGGCTCGCATTGTTGTAAATGTTCATCGCATTAAATAGTACTGTTTAAATAAATCTAACAAAAATAGATTGCTCGGTAGGCTGTTTTCAGTTTGCCGAGCAATTCTATTGTCTGTTGAAAAAAAAATGCTATTATGTCCTGCTTAATTCTAACTTATCCTAACTAGGTTTGGGATTATTTAAACAAAGTTAAATAACTGAGGAATTTTACAGGACATGAATATATTCAGAACAAAAATTTTGCATCAAACCGATACGGCGGGTGATCTAAAACGCTGCTTAACCGCCTTTGATTTAACGTTATTGGGCATCGGCGCGATAATTGGCGCAGGCATTTTCGTGATAACCGGTATAGTAGCTGCGACGCAAGCGGGTCCTGGTATTGTTCTCTCTTATGGACTCGCGGGGATTGCGTGCTCCTTTGCGGCATTGACATATGCTGAACTGGCAGCCAGTATTCGTGGATCGGGTAGTGCTTACAATTACGCATACGCCGGACTCGGTGAAATTGTTGCCTGGATTATTGGTTGGGATTTAATTTTAGAATATGGTGTTGGTACTTCGGTCGTTGCGATTGGCTGGTCTGGATACCTCAATGATGCACTTTTATCCGTAGGTATTTCAATCCCAGTACAATTACTTAAAAACTATTCAGAAGGGGGATTTATGAATCTTCCTGCTGTTTTGATTATTTTAACCCTGTGTGGTGTATTAATGATTGGCGTAAAACAAAGCGCACGCTTTAATATGCTGATTGTCTTTATTAAATTGACCGCTATTGCGTTATTTATTGCGGTAGCCTCGACAGAAGTTCAGCCCCACAATTGGACACCGTTTATGCCTTTTGGATGGAAAGGTGTTATGGAAGGTGCGGCTTTAGTCTTTTTCGCTTTTATTGGATTTGACGCCGTTTCAACCGCAGGCGAAGAAGCCAAAAACCCGCAGAAAGACTTGTCTCTAGGGATTATTGGCTCACTAGGTATTTGTACGGCGCTTTACATTGCCGTCTCTGGATTGTTAACAGGCATTGTTTCGTATACCACCTTGAATACGCAATCACCGGTTGCCGAAGCTATTTTAGATTTAGGACATAAAGTAACCGCCGATATGATTGCGCTGGGTGCTATCGCAGGGCTAACATCAACCATGTTAATCTTTACTTATGCGGGTACGCGCGTTGTTTATTCGATGTCTAAAGATGGCTTAATTCCACCGCTTTTTTCGCGCGTGCATCCAAAGACTCAAACCCCCATTCGGGTTATTGCCATTAGCGGTATTGTGATGTCGGTAATTGCCGGCTTTTTTCCGATGAAAGAAGTGGCTGAATTAGTGAATATTGGCACACTCGCGGCTTTTGTCATTGTGTGCATTAGTGCGATTATTTTGCGGATCACGAAACCCGATTTACCGCGACCCTTTAAAACGCCCTTTAATCCGTTGATTCCAGTGTTAGGTGTGATTTCGTGTGGGTATTTAATGATCAGTTTGCCTTGGGTTACCTGGGTACGATTTATTATTTGGATGGTGATAGGAGTTATCATTTACGCATTTTATGGTTATCGTCATAGTAAATTATCGAAGGGATAGCATTTAGATACAGAGGGACAATAGTATGCGTGCATGGACGCGGGTTTCTTTTTTAGCCTTAGTTTTTATGCTGTTTTCTTTAAATACTGCTAACGCGGATGAGATCAAAAAAGAAAACAGAGAGATTGCTAATTTTACAAAAATTGTAATTTCAGGTTCTGGACATTTGTTTCTGAAACAAGGCGAGAAAGTGGCTTTAAGTATTGAAACTGAGGGCACATTTTTGCCAGAATTGAAGAGCGAGGTTGTCGATCAGGTTTTACATTTGGGTCCCAAAGCGTCTGTGTTTCAGCTTAATCATGCTATTAATTATTATCTGACGGTTACAAATATCGAAGATATTCATACAGCAGGAAGTATTGACATTTTAAGCAAGGGTACTATTTCTGCAAAAGCATTGAATCTTGTCACAGAAGGTGAGGGGACAATCGATCTAAAAATAAAAACAGATATACTCAAAACGCAAATTGAAGGCAGCAGCAATATACTGCTTTCTGGAACCACAATTGCACAAACGCTTAAAATTGATGGCGCAGGCAAAATACAAGGCAAAAAATTACTGAGCAAAACCACGCAAGTTGAAATTAGAGGTGCGGGTGTAGCCGAAGTGAATGCCACGGAAACGCTGGATGTTAAAATTGAGGGTTTTGGGATGGTTAAGTATTATGGTGAACCTAAAATTACACAGGAAATTTCAGGCGCGGGCGAAATTATACCGTTGGAGTAAATAAATTATCGTTGTATCTTCGCGTGAGAATAATACCGCACAATCCCATAGGCGCTAATAAGGCACCAGGCGATTTCGATAATAACAGAGGCAAGATTCCAGTTGTACCAAAGTGAAATTAAAAGAAGAATAGCACCGACAAAGTTTCCAACAGAGAAACCCAGATGATGAGCAGCACATTTCCCCACTTGCAGTAGAAAGTAGTAGCACAAGATAACCAATACACCCAAAATACCTAAGACATCTGGAATAAAAGGTGTAAAATCAAAGAGATTTTGCATGGAATACATCATAAGCTATATATATACCACAAAATCCAATGCTTTGTAAGTAGAAGCTAGAATTAACAGCAAAAATCATGCACCTCCCCCTAGAAAATTTAAAGTTATTTAACTACGCTTTATTTGTGTCTAAGGATGTACCGCTTGAAATCGATTCAGCATTGGTCTATATTTTTTTACAGGTGAATTAAAATTTTAGACAAAAGAGGGAGCTGGTCTATGTCGTTTTATTCTAAGCCCATTGCGTATATAGCAATTTTAGCAATAAGTGGATTTGCTTTGCCTGTTGCAAAAGCAGATGAAGCTAAAATTAGTCAGTCAGCCACAAAAATATCTATAGAGCCTCAGCAAAACCCATCTTCCGCAACGCCATCGGTACCCGTAACGACGGACACGTTGGCAGAGAAGTTTGTTACAGACGCTACATCCTCACCGTTAGTGACAGTATTCACTCCCGAGACAATACAATGGCAGGCAGGATCCGATCTCTTGCCTGTTGGCTCAAAAGTGGCGATTCTAGAAGGCGATCCTGCTAAAGAAGGTCCATTTACGATGCGCGTGAAGTTTCCTGCGAATTACATGGTTGCCCCGCACACACATTCGAGTCTAGAGCGTATGACGGTTGTTTCAGGAACTTTTAATTTAGGTATTGGCCAAAAATTTGATGCAACAAAGGGAACTGTCATGCCAGTCGGTAGTTTTGTTGTTATTCAAGCGGGATTATCGCATTATGGTTGGGGCACTGAAGAAACGGTTTTGCAAATACAGGGTATTGGGCCAAGAGTGAAAGTATTTGTGGAACCTGTGCCTGTCACGCCTCCTACAAAGACATCGTATTAAACTAAGCAACCCTTGATTAATTTAAAAAAAAATCGTAAAAAGTTGTTGATCATTGGCGCTGTTTTGGCGGTGGGGGCTATCCTGCTTGATAGCTTTGTATTACGTGCGCCATTTCTATATGCGGGTACGCTCGAAGTGACTAAAGTTGATTTATCGGCGCGTTTAGCGGCGGCTATTGATCAAGTCACTGTGCAGGAGGGTGATCGTGTCAAAACGGGGCAAGTATTAATTATCCTTGGATGTGAAGATTTTAAAATTGCGGCGCGACTTGCAGAAATCAATTATGAGCGCAATCTAAAGCTTTTAAAACCCGGCTGGACAACAGAAGAGACCATGGATCAGCTGAAAACTCAAATGGAAGAGGCGGATACACAGGTTAACTGGTGTACAATTACTTCACCTATTGATGGCAAAGTACTCAGTCGATATCATGAACCCGGTGAGTGGATGAGTCCAGGCACCAAAATCCTAACGTTGGCGAATATTCAGGATATTTGGGCCTTTATCTATGTACCACAACCCGCTGTTGCTCGCTTGGCTTTGGGCATGAAGTTGAAAGGCATTATTCCCGAATTAAATAACCGCGTCTTCGAGGGTACAATTATCAAAATCAATGATGAAGCGGAATTTACACCCAAAAATGTTCAAACGCAGCAGGAGAGAGAGCGGCTTATTTACGGTATAAAAGTGAGTTTTTTGGGGTCTAACGCATCGGAAATTTTAAAGCCCGGTATGACCATTGAAGTGGAATTACCCAAATAGTTATCTGAAAAGCGATAGCCCATGAATGAACTGATTTCAATCAAAGTTAACAACCTCAGCAAAAAGTTAGGGGAAAACCAAGCGCTCGATAATATTTCGCTTTCTTTTGAATCAGAAAAAATGCATGGTGTAATAGGGCCTGAAGGTGCAGGAAAAACCACATTGATGCGCTGCCTATTGGGATTGTTAAGCCCAAATGCAGGAACAGTCAAATTTTTGCAAGCAGAAAAAGATCAAAAAAAAAATCAAGCGTTTAAAATATTATCTGCCCAAGAGATCCGCCTTAAAGTGGCCTATATGCCCCAACAATCCAGCTTATATCCCGATCTCTCGATTGCTGAGCATCTTGATTTTTTTAAAACGCTCTATCAAATGGAATCAAAAGCATACGAATCTAAAAAAGCGAGGTTATTAGAGATTACACAATTAACACCCTTCTTGGAGCGGCCTGCAGGCCAACTTTCAGGCGGGATGAGTAAAAAATTGGGGTTAATGTGTGCGCTTTTGCGCTCGCCTGAAATTCTTTTGTTGGATGAGCCAACCAATGGGGTCGATCCCATTAGTCGCCGAGAGTTTTGGGATTTGTTATATCGATTATTAGATCAAAAAATTCTGATTATTGTTTCAACGGCATATATGGACGAAGCAGAGCGTTGTGGTGTTGTACATCTGTTGGCATCGGGCAAAATTATTGCAGAAGGCGACCCACGAGAATTGTTAAAAAGGGCAGGGAAGCAAAGTTTTGACGAACTTTTTATACAACAGGCATAAGAACGATGAATGACGATTTTATTGTAACAGTATCTGATTTAGATGTAAAATTTAATGAGTTTTATGCTGTAAAAAATATTTCATTTTCTGTGCAAAAAGGCGAAATTTTTGGATTTTTAGGTGCCAATGGTGCAGGTAAAACAACAACTATTCGAGTTTTGTGTGGACTGCTTCGCCCGAGCGGTGGGTCAGTCACCGTTGGTGGTATAAAATACGAAACAGAAATGGATGAAATGAATATTAAGCAGAAAGTGGGGTATATGTCCCAAAAATTTACCTTATATAATGATTTGACAATTGAAGAAAATTTGACGTTTATGGCAAGCTTAAGAAACCTCAGCAATCATACCTATATTCATCGCCGAAACTTTATTTTAGACTTTATTTCTTTTAATCGTTCGTTAAAATCCTTTGTGAGAGAATTGCCGGGTGGGATTAAACAACAAGTTTCTCTTGCCGCAGCAATTTTGCATGATCCCGAAATTGTTTTTTTAGACGAACCTACCGCAGGCGTTGCACCTGCTATGCGAGCAAAATTTTGGTCGTTAATCCGTGATTTGGCAAACTTAGGAAAAACGATTTTTGTAACCACACACTATTTAGATGAAGCTGAACAATGCCAAAGAGTTGCCTTGATGCGAACCGGCGCTATTATCGCATTGGATACGCCTAATACGCTTAAAACACACTTTTTCCCAAAAAAAATATTGGAGATGACCCCTAAAACAGAAATAAGCTATTCAAAAATCATTGAACTACAACAACATTCAGAATTTAAATTTTTCGAACCGTATGGGTTAAGGTTTCATGCTGAGTTTGATGACAGCGAGGTGGCTCTAAAATTAAAAAATTCATTAGCGACAGCATTTGAGATAAAAGAAATTAATCCCACGATGGAAGATGTTTTTATTAAAGCCGTGGAGGGAAAAATTTAGTGAGTTTCTATTGGAGTAGGGCCGGCGCCATTGCCAAAAAAGAAATGTTTCATATATTGCGTGATCCTTTTGTTTTGGTGTTTTCTTTAGGGCTCCCTGTTTTTTTACTGTTCGTTTTTGGTTTAGCCATAGAATTTAATGTCAAAAATATACCATTGGCTGTGAATGATACCGATCACACACAAAGTTCTAGAGAATTAATTGAGACTTTCGGTAGCTCCGGATACTTCATTATCGATTATAGTTCTTCGCCTATACTTGCAGAAAATACGCTTTGGAGCGGTCGAGATCGGGGCGCTTTAATTATTCCCGGCGGTTTTCAAAAAGATCTGTTTTCGGGCAGAAAGGGCACCGTACAAATTTTACTAGATGGTTCTGATAATTCGACGGTTGAACCAATATTAGGCTATTTATCAGCAATCCAAAGGATTGCTGCAAAAAAAATAGCAAATTTTGATCCCCAACAAAATATCAATTTTAAAACACGGTTTTTGTTTAACCCAGAGTTGAATAGTCGTTGGTTTGTTATTCCCGGTTTAACAGTCGTTATTATGTCCATTTTAACTGTATTATTGACGGCGTTGACAGTCGCACGTGAATGGGAAAATGGTTCGATGGAATTATTGCTTTCTACACCGGTAGAACCTTTGGAAATCATCGTTGGGAAACTAGCACCCTATGCGGTGCTGGGCATTGTTGCTGTAACGTTTGTTTACGCAATATCCAGGCTTTTTTTTCAGATCCCGTTTAATGGCAGCCTTTGGGTTTTTGGCAGTGGATGTATTTTGTTCTTAATCACCTATTTAGCGCAAGGCTTACTGATTTCTGTTGTAACGCGCTCACAACAAGTTGCTATGCAGATTGCCATTATGTCAGGACTTTTGCCAGCGCAGCTACTCTCGGGCTTTATCTTTCCCATCGACAGCATGCCAACATTCTTTAGATACTTTACAATGATTTTTCCGGCACGTTGGTTTATGTCTATCTCTAGACAGTCCTATTTAAAAGGATCGACATTGTCTGACTTAATCATTCCATTTATTGCGTTAGGCATTTTGTGCGGAGTTATGATTTTTATGGCGAATAAAAAATTTAAAAAGGATCTAGAGCCATGATTTCGCTTAAACTCTTACACGGATTTATACAAAAAGAATTTAAGCAAGTGCTTCGTGATCGGCGTATGCGAATATTGTTATTTGTAGCCCCCTTGATTCAGCTTATTGTTTTTGGCGTGGCTATATCAACGACCGTTAAAAATATTAGACTCTGGGCGAAACCGGACTTAAAGGATACTGTGTTGCAGCATATTTATGAACACGCGATAGCAAGCCAGTGGTTTTTGCCTTACGTGCCTTTTATTCATGATCAGAATCAAGATCCCTTTCAGTTGCTACGCGCCGGAAAAATTGACGCAGCATTAATAGCACCACCTGGCGGTTTAACACGCGCATTGGGGCGCAGAACAGCAGATTTACAACTTTTGATAGATGCAACGAATGTCATCCAAGCACAATCGGTGGAAACCTATTTAAAAGATATTATTGACAAGGTTGTTAATACAGATTTAAAAATAATGTCTCCTGAAATCCCGATTAATTTTGTTGTACGTGTGCTTTATAATCCCACTTTGGAGACATCCTATTTTATGGTACCAGGTGTGATGTGTATTTTGTTGTGTATTATTACCGTTATTCTAACCAGCTCATCGATCGCACGCGAAAAAGAAATGGGAACTTTTGAAATGTTAATTTCTGCTCCCATTAAAGCCTCTACGGTTATTTTAGGTAAGACAATTCCGTATGTAATTTTAGGCATGCTAGATGCTCCCTTTATTTTAGTAGTTGCGGTGGGCGTTTTTGGAGTCCCTATGCGTGGCTCGCTGCTGGTTTTATTATTAGCTGCATTTGCCTTTGTGTGCGCAACTGTCGCCATTGGCACCTTTATTTCGACAATAGCAAAGAATCAACAACAATCCATTTTAGGTGGTTTTTTGTTTTTATTTCCGGCGATTTTGTTGTCGGGTCTTATGTTTCCGCTCGAAAACATGCCTGAAATCTTAAAATGGGTAGCTTATCTCGATCCACTTTCGCATTTTTTAGCCTTGTTAAGAAATATTATGCTAAAAGGAGGTGAAGTGACTTTTATAGCACATCACGTTGGGGTGTTGGTTGTTATGGCGATTGCTTTTGTTTATATTAGCTTTAAACGTTTTCATACAACCTTAAGTTAATCAACTTAAGGGAAAGGTTGGAAGTAATAATAGGTCTTTAGTATTATGATAAGTATTGGTTTGATGTCTGGCACTTCTATGGATGGCATTGAAGCTGCTTTGCTTGAAACAGATGGTTCTCCCAATATTTTAAAAGCGCTCGGTCATATTTCTCTCACTTATGATCCGCGATTTAAAATATTATTAAAATCTGCAGAATATGCGGTTAAAAAATGTGTGGGAAATTTGGAAGAAGCTAAAATTTATTACTCACAAGCAATTCCTGATTACATAAAAGAAGCCTTTAATATTAACAAGAAGGTCGATATTGATCAAAAAATCTCAAATTTATCGCTTTATCTTTACGGAGAAAATAATTTTAATTCACAAATTACGCTAGATAAAATTATTGAACATTCAACAGCCTTACATGGCATAGCGGTTAAAAATTTACTGAAAGCGCAAAAAATCAATGCGAGTGATGTGAATGTTGTGGGATACCATGGTCAAACTTTATTTCATAACCCAGCTCGGAAAATTTCTATTGTGGTCGGCAATGGGCAGCAATTGGCGGACGAACTCGGCATTACCGTCGTTAATGACTTTAGAAGTCGTGATATTGAAGCGGGTGGCTGCGGTGCACCTTTTGCGCCTTTATATCATTATGCTTTAGCGGTTAGAGACAATAAATTACCCATTGCCGTTGTTCATTGTGGTGGTATATCAAACATTAGCTTGATCCTGAATAAAAATGAAGAAAGCGTTATTGGCTTTGATACAGGTCCTGGCAACGCCCTAATCGATCGCCTTGTTCGGCAACGTACACAAGGCAAAGAAAACATGGATACCGATGGTCGATATGGAAAACAGGGGAGGGTGAATAAGAACATATTGACTCTGCTATCCGAAAAAGCCATTATCAAATCAGGTCAAAATTATTTATTACAAATGCCACCTAAATCGCTCGATTATAACGATATGGTACTAATTCCCGAGCTGGAGAGCCTATCTCTAGAAGATGCTGGTGCGACTTTAGAGGCATTTACTGCGGAGACTATTGTCAATAGTATGGATTTATTGCCGTTCAATAGTTCTTTACAACTCCCTAAACTTTGGATATTAGCCGGTGGTGGGTGGCATAACCCGGTTATTTTAAAAGCGCTTAAAGATCGCTTACGGCTAAAATTGGGCACAGATCTTAAAATATTAACTGCGGATGAAATGGGCTGGAGTAGCCAAGCGATGGAAGCGCAAATTTTTGCCTATTTTGCGGTACGGAGTTTACAAAACAAACCCCTCAGCGTACCTGGTACCACGGGAGTGCCTCACCCTACTTCAGGCGGTCGCACTTATTATCCATCTACAAAACCTCTTGTTTTCTGATTTTATGGAAATGGTCTGCAAACTGGCATCCGATTCCGTGAAAAAATACGATTATTTTTTTGGATTCGTAGGCTGAACTAAAATTGTCAAATGCGAGCGCCCGACCGTATAATAAGCTTTCTTGTTTTTAAGGGTGTAAGAAGGCTTCGGTTTATGCTGAAAACACTGGTTTTAGGGCCAGCCTGGGTAGGGGATATGGTGATGGCACAGTCTTTATTTAAGGCTGTGTTGGAACAATCTGGCGCGGAAACTCAGATTGATGTGTTAGCACCAGGTTATACATTACCCCTGTTACAACGCATGCCTGAAGTCCACGAAGCCTTAACTATGCCTTCAATTCAGCACGGGGAATTGGCAATAGGGAAGCGTTACAAAGCAGGAAAGGGCTTAAGGACGCGTCAGTATGATCAAGTAATTGTCTTACCGAATTCTTGGAAGTCGGCTCTTATCCCATTTTGGGCGAAAATTCCAAAACGTACGGGCTGGGTAGGGGAATCTCGCTTTGGATTATTAAATGATATTCGTCGATTGGATAAAGCTGTTTTAACAAGTATGACGAGTCAATATGCGGCTTTAGCGTTTCCCAAAGAACAAGAAGAAGCCGCAAAAATCATCCCTGAACGCTGGTGGCCAGCACTAAGTGTTAATGCTTTTGATGTAGAAAAAACGCTTGATAAATTTTCGATTACATTAGATAAAAATCGACCTATTTTAGCTTTATGTCCGGGTGCTGCTTTTGGTTCCGCTAAACGTTGGCCTGAAGAATATTATGCGGAACTAGCGAATCAGATGATCGATGAAGGTTGGGAGATCTGGTTATTTGGCTCGGCTGGCGAAAAAGCCGTTGGAAATAAAATACAATCCTTGTGTAACAATCGTTGCCGAGATTTTGTAGGTACAACTTCATTACCCGAGGCTATCGATTTATTAAGTGTTGTCACGAAAGTGGTGAGCAACGATTCAGGGTTAATGCATATTGCTTCCGCCTTGAAACGATCTGTTGTTGCCATTTATGGTCCTACACCCGCTGAGTTTGCGCCGCCTCTAGCCATTGGTGCAAAAATTCTACAACTCGATTTGTCTTGTAGACCCTGTAAACAGCGAGAATGTCCGTTGGGACATCACCATTGTATGAAGATGATAAGCCCTGGGGAAGTGAAAGCGGCTTTCTAGGGCTTATGAATTCAAACGAGGACAAGCATCAGCATTGACAGAGACACTAAGCCAATCTATAATTTAACATAATATACATTATGCGAAAAAATGCTTAATTTCTTACCCAGCCCTCAATGCCATACAATGGAATTTCTTCAAGAAATCCATGTTTTGAGGGAACGTTATTTGATATTTTTAACGCCATATTGGAATGCGGATGTGTTTCTAAAAAAGATTTTAAACTTTTCATGCCACCTTTTCTACCGGATTTTACTTCAATTGGAATGACTTGTCCGCTCTTTAAAAATAAAAAATCAACTTCAGCATTGCTGCCTTTATTTTCGCGATGCCAGTAATAAAGTTCAGCAGCTCCTGTATTTTTTGAATAAGCAACAAATTCTTGAGCAACCAGTTGTTCTGCAAGACCGCCTAAAATCTCTAGCTCTAGAGGTTCGGTAACCCAATTTTTTAAATTTAAACCTAACATTTTTTGTGCAAGTCCGATATCCACAAAAAATATCTTGAATTTTTTAGTGTCTTTTTCAGCACCTAAGAGTTTTGATTGACCAGAGGAATGATAACAAGGATGTGCTATTCCTGCCTTAATGAGTAAAAACAAGGCTTCTTTAATAGGAGCAGCTTTAATATTGTCATCTACATTAGTATACTTAAACTTAGCGCCTAATTGGACTATAATTGATTCGAAAACTTTTACAACATGTTCAATTTGATTTTTACGAGCATATTTTTCAAAATCTTGTTTATATGAAAGGACAATGCTTTCTTGTCGCGCTTGACATTTAATGGCATCTTTATGTTTTATCCATATATCAACTACAGCAGGCATTCCGCCCAACCAGAGATAAGTTTTTAAATAATCATTGATAATTTCATGAATTTCTGGATAAGATTTTTGAGTATAAATGTATTCACATAAGTCATCTCGGTTGTTGGCGATTAAAAATTCTGAAAATGATAGCGGGTATAGATATAAAAATTGAACACGTCCTACTGGAATACCTATTTTTTCTAGCGAAAAATCAATTAGCGAACCCGCCGCAATAACATGCAATTCTGGGCATTCTTCTTTAAAATACCGTAAGGCTACGAGACAATTTTCACATTCTTGTGCCTCATCAAAAAAAAGTAATGTTTTTCCAGGGATAATGGATTGACGAGCATAAAGAGAAAGCTTTTCAATTATTGTCGGGATATCAATATCTGCATCAAAAATTGTTTTTGCTTTTTTTTGTTTTTCGAAATTTAAATTTATAAAGGACTCAAATTGTTTGCCAAATTCCTCTATTAACCATGACTTACCCACCTGTCTAGCTCCTCTTAAAATAATGGGCATTTTTAAGGGGTCACTCTTCCAGGCTGTTAATGTATCCAGTAATTTTCGCTTCATAAATTTCCTAACCTTTCATCTCTAAGTGCTTAATATAAAAATTACTTTATTTTCAAACAAATAGCAAGTGCTATACAATATAAATACGGTTTTTTCAGGGGGATAAAAACTATAAAGCAGGATTTTTTCATAGGGATAAATGGCATGAAATGGAACTTTTTCATAGGGATAAAATCCTTTAGGAAGCAATCTAAGTTACTTCATTTTTCCAAAGCAAGTCTAAGAAACTTTCCCAATGAATGATTTCTATGCCCTCGTGGATCCTATGGATTTTATCAAACGAAACCAAAAAATATTTTTTGCAAATACCTTCTTCTTGCAGCGCTTTAATGCCTTTAAGATGCTTGGAATTAACAGATTTCGTTGATTTTATTTCGATTGCAATATCATCACCAATAATAAAATCAACTTCTCGTTCATTTGGAGCTGCCCAAAAACTTAAAGTAAGATTTTTTCTGTTATAGCTTAAATAAGCGCTTAACTCCATTGCTATAAAATGTTCAAAAGCTTGACCATAGACATCGGTATTGGGTTCTACCGTATAAATTTCCGCTAACTGATGCATAACGCCGATATCAAAAAAGTAAAATTTAGCCGTGCTAATTGCTTTTCGTTTCTGTGTTTTAGTCCAGGCAGGTAGCAAAAACCCAATTAAAGTGTCTTCTAAAACCTGATAATATTCTCTAATCGTTGCAGCGGGAATACCGACGTCATTGGAAAGAGAGCTAAAATTTAGCAAATTTCCGCTGGTTAGCGCAGAAATTTGTAGAAATTTTGCAAAAGATTGAATTTTTCTAACAACCGCTTCGGCCTGAATTTCTTCTTTTAAATACGTATCTACATAAGCGATTAGCTCTTCTCGTGGATTTTCGCTTAAATACACTGAAGGTAATCCACCAAAATTTAAATAACGTGGCAACGAAAAATCCGGTATTTCCGATCGTGTTAAAGGAAATAAGCGTGCTTCCCATGCTCGTCCTGCTAAAAGATTGACATCATTTTTTCGAAGCTTACGTGCACTGCTACCGGTTAGTAAAAACCGAATTTTTTTTTCTTCTATTAACCGATGTACTTCGTTGAGCAATATGGGTACTTTTTGCACCTCATCAATAACGATTATTGTCTCAGGATTAGCTCTTGTTTCGATAATTTCTTCTAGCAAACTGGGATCAGCGCTTAGTCGCAAAAACATATCACTTCTTAATAAATTGATGATAAGCACATTTGCTGACAGCTGTTCACGAATAAGACTTGTTTTGCCAGTTGCGCGAGGCCCGAAGAGAAAAAATGATTTCTGTTTTAATAAGTCAGAAATCTTTAATAATCTTTGCAGATACATGGAATAAGCCCTCTGGACCCCTAAAATGCCGATTTTCGTTAAGTGTAATCCTGAAAATAGATTAAATCAACATTAGCATTGTTGATTTTTTGATTTATAACGTTCAGCAATTTTTGTTTTTACCTCGTTACGTGCAGAGATGGGAGCAATTTTAATAAAAATATCGATAACTCCAGTGCCCGAGTAGCCGGTTACTTTAATCCCTCCCTCTACATCCATTTTGAATCGAATATGCCCCGGAGGATATTTATGCCGGCAGGCTTCAGAAATGCCCAAAACCACTTTTTGCACACTGGGAACTTCTTCTATCCAAAGTATATTCTTTTTTAGATGTTTATCCAGGCTAGTGTGTCGTCCTTTCATGCGGTAACGGTTGTTTTTTCCGTTTCTAGAGTATCCGCTAAAAACATATACATCGCTGGAACGACAAATAACGTAAATAAAGTACCAATAGAAATTCCAGAGGCTATCACTAAACCAATATTAAAACGGCTTACTGCACCTGCCCCGGTGGCCATAATTAAAGGAATCACACCTAGTACCATGGAAGCGGTTGTCATTAAGATAGGACGAAGACGAATGGCGGCCGCCATCTCTATCGCTTCCCTTTTATGCTTTCCTTCTCTTTGCAAATCATTGGCAAATTGTACGATTAAAATCCCATGTTTACTGATAAGTCCTATCAGTGTTACCAACCCCACTTCGCTATAAATATTTAGGCTAGCACCACCAATGCCTAAACTCACAAAAATCATCGCACCGCAAATAGACATAGGCACACTAATAAGAACAATCAGCGGATCTCTAAAACTTTCAAACAAAGCCGCTAAAGTCAGAAAAATAATAATCAGCGCAAAGAAAAAAGTAACCATTAGGCTATTACTTTCTTGCTGAAACTGTCGCGATTGTCCAGAGTAATCTACAGAATAACCCTCTGGCAACACTTCGTTTGCAATCGTCTTTAAAGTGCCTAACGCCTGCCCCATGCTAACAGAAGGAAATGCAACGCCTGTAATCGTTGCAGAATTAAGTTGTTGAAAGCGATTAAGTGATTCCGGAACAACCGTGGTTTTAAGCGAAGCAACCGTAGACAGTGGGATAGAAGAACCATTCGCCGTAATATAATAATTTAACAACTGATCTGCATTGAGTCGCTCTACCCTTTTAACTTGTGGGATCACTTGATAAGAACGTCCTGACATATTAAAATAGTTAATATAATTTCCACCTAAATTAGATCCCAAGACATTGCCAATATCCTTCATCGTCAAACCAAGTTCGGCTGCCATATCTCTATTCAATTCAATACTGGTTTGCTGCTTATCGACCTTAAGATCGGTATCTAAAAACATAAACTGACCACTGGCATACGCTTTCTGTAACAATTTATTAGAAACTTCATTTAACCTTTCGTATGAATCTGTTGTTACAATGACAAATTGAATAGGTAAACCACTCGTGCCCGGTAAAGATGCGGGTTGAAAAGCAACCACATTCGCGCCTGAAATTTGAGAAAACAGCCCTTGCAGTTCTGGTTGAATTTGATTAGTTGTTCGCTGACGCTCATCCCAAGGTTTTAATACAATACCGCTAATTCCCGTATTAAGACCTGCAATGCCCGTTAATTGAAAAACATGGTCAAGCTCTGGAAACTTCAAAAATGTTTCATAAACTTGCTGCATATAAAGTTCTGTTTGGCGCAAGGTTGCATTTGGCGATGTGGTTAATAGTGAAATCACAATTCCTTGATCTTCTTGCGGTGCAAGTTCTGTTTTTGATGTAGAGTAAAGAGCATAAATACTCAGTAAAATAATAACAGAGAATGCAGCCGTCACTGAAAGATAATTTAATGAATAATGTAAACCACGTTCATAACTCTGACGACATTTCTCAAATTGATTATCGATGTAAAGGCTAAAACGATTTTGATTGCCGTTATGATTATTCGAAGAAACCAGTAATTTAGAACACATCATGGGTGATAAAGTAAGTGCAATAATAGCAGAGACTGCAACAGCACCTGCTAAAGTAAAAGCAAATTCAGTAAACAGCGCGCCTGTCAAACCGCCCATAAACCCAATTGGTAAATAAACGGCAATGAGGATCACTGAAATAGCAATAATGGGATTAGCCAGCTCTCGTGCACCTAGCAAGGAAGCTTCAAGACGCGTCATCCCGGCTTCCATATGACGATGCACGTTTTCAACCACGATAATTGCATCATCGACCACGAGTCCAATGGCTAATACTAACGAAAGTAGGGTCAACAAATTAATCGAAAAGCCCAACAATAACATGATAAAAACAGCCCCTATTAAGGATAGGGGTATTGCAATAACCGGGATAATAACGGATCGAATGGAACCCAAAAATAAGAAAATAACACCGGTGACGATGAGCAAGGCTTCTAGCAAGGAATCCTCTACTTCATGAATGGCACTATTTACATATTTAGTTGCATCATAAGCAATTTTCCCTTCAAGACCTGTGGGTAATTGTGCTTGAATGTCGGGAAATACCTTACGTACTGTATCAATAACGGTTAATATATTGGCTGTGGGTGCAACCTTTATCCCGATATAGACCGCATCTTTATTATCAAAACTAACGGATGTGTCGTAATTTTCCGAGCCTAAAGTAACGTTTGCGACATCACTTAAGCGTACAATCGCTCCATTTTCAGATTTTAAAACAAGGTTGTTAAATTCATCGACGGTGTGTATATCTGTTGCTGCCGTTAAATTCACCGTTATCATCTGGCCTTCTGTGCGGCCTACAGGAGCAATAAAATTATTATTGCTAAGTGCCTCCGAAACATTTGCTGCGGTTAGATTATAAGCCGCCATCTTATTAGGATCCAACCACGCACGTAAAGCGAATTCTCGTTTGCCTAAAACCTGCGCTTCTTGTATACCTTCGATTGATTGAAGTTTAGGCTGAACATTGCGGATTAAATAATCGGTAATTTTATTACTCGCTAAGGCTTTACTTGAAAAGCCAATATACATGGAGTCAATACTTTCACCTACTTCAATGGTAATCGCAGGCACCTGTGCCCCAGGGGGTAATTGATTTACTATTGCGTTAACATTTGTGCTGATTTCGCTGAGTGCTTTATTGGGATCATAGTTCAGTTTTAGAACAGCTTTTACCGTACTTACCCCTTGAAGGCTGGTAGACGTCATGTATTCAATACCATTCGCTTGAGAAACCGCATCTTCTATCGGTGTTGTAATAAATCCTGCAACAAGAGCAGGATCTGCGCCAATATACGCTGTTATTATTGTGACAGTTGCATTTTCAGTAAAGGGATATTGACGCACAGGAAGTCCGAAGAGCGAACGTAATCCAAGCACAAGGATCAGTAAACTAATAACCGTTGCCAATACAGGTCGACGTATGAATATATCTGTTATTTGCATTATTCATCCACTGGAATGGGTGCCATCGCGTTACCTGGCACAACAGTATTATTAATAACAATAGGCATTCCATTTTTAATTTTTAATTGGCCACTGGTAACCACCCAATCCCCCGCTTGTAGCCCTTCTAGTATGGCGATTTGATCACCACGCGTTTCTCCTGTTTTTACAAAAGTTTGCATTACTGTATAGGTGGCATTTCCTTTTTTGTCTTTGCCTGTTTCTTTAGCAATATAAACAATTTCGCCATAAGGATTAAAAGTAATTGCGGTCTTGGGCAGCGTTATAAACCGTTGTGGCTCGCCAGTACCGACTTCTACGGTACCAAACATGCCTGGCAAGAGTTTTAACTCAGCATTACTCAGTAATGCTTCGATCTGTACATTGCGTGTTTTTAAATCGACAATGGGATTTACGGTTGTAATTTTTCCAGTAAATAGTTGATTAGGATAGGAATCCGTTACGAACGAAACAGTTAAGCCCCTTGAAATTTGGCTTAACATTTTTTGCGGTAGAAAAAAATCGACATAAACAGGATCGAGTGCTTGAAGGGTAACCAGATTTTCACCCGGATTAACATATTGTCCTGGGTTAACAAGTGAAACTCCAAGCCGACCTGCAAAAGGTGCACGAATTGTTTTTTTTGCAACAATTGCGGCTTGGCCTGCGACTTGCGCTTCTTTATTGTTAAGATCTGCTTCATCCGCATCTAAGGTAGATTGGCTAACCGCATTTCCTTTAAATTGAAGTTTATCTCGCGCATAAGTTATCCTAGCAAGCTCAGCGATGGCTTCTAAGGAATGCAATTGCCCGATTTCAGCGTCTGCATTCAGTTCGATCAGCAGAGCATTTTCACTAACAGAAGCACCCGGTACAAAATGAATACGCCGAACGATACCTGCGATTTCAGAGGCAACGTTAATCCCTTGTACAGCACGTAAACTGCCAGAAGCTTTAATCAGAGGTTGCCAGGATTGGTATTCCGCCTTCATAGCCGATACATTCACAGAAGGTCGTGCCGGCATCATAAATTTATAATAAATAAAACCACTTAACAATTTGTACCCAAAAACAGCACCAAACAAGCCAACCATGCAAATAAGCATGGCAGCCATTTGTTTGCTCATCCCGCTTTTCTCATAAAGTTTTATCGTATACGCTTTCGCGTGCGAATAGACTTTTTGACAGGATTTCTGAGTGACACTGAATACGGCACAGAGTCTTGGAATAACAGCTTTTACGAGATTCATGGGAGGTCGAATCCTTTTTGAAACGAATTAAAATTTGGGTATTAAGAGATCAATCTTAATATACAGTAAGACATTTTACCATGCATCTGTTCCTCCAAAATAATTCTCTAAAAAGCAATAGCGCTATTTTGCTTTTGATCCCAACACTTGATCGGGATAGATCTCAGAGAGTAGCATAGAAGTTCCTCTTTCCGTTACAATACGTGCGTGTTTTCGCGTTAACTCTCGTGGCTCACGAACACCACAAGAATGGCTGATAACCCCTGTTTCGTACAAAATGCTTTTTAGATAATTGGCAACTCTCACCGCTTTTGTGGCAGGATCTAATCCCTGCACTAAATGCGGTTGATGTGTTGTAATACCGGTTGGACATGTATTGGTATGGCATTTCAATGCTTGAATACAGCCTAAAGCAAAAGCAAAGCCACGTGCAGAAGCAACAAAATCAGCACCCATGCACAATGCCCAGGCAACTTCGGCAGGCGTAATCAATTTTCCGCTAGCAATCACTTTAATGCGATCGCGCAATCCATATCCAACCAATGTATCAATCAAAACCGGTAAACTTTCAGCAATGGGTAGTCCCATGTAATCAATTAAACTTGCCGGTGCAGCGCCTGTTCCACCTTCTGCGCCATCTAATGTAATAAAATCGGGTGCGTTTTCGATACCTCTTTTTAAAATTTCAATACAGAGATCATCTAACCACTCGTAGCTACCAATCACAATTTTAAATCCAACGGGTTTTCCTGTCAGTGTTCGAATATGTTCTATAAAATCCATCAACTCTTGAACATTACTAATTTCGGGATGTCGATTGGGGCTGATAGAATCTTGGTGCGCTTTAATAAAACGAATCTCGGCAATTTCAGGTGTTACTTTAACCGCTGGTAAAATACCTCCTTTACCGGGTTTTGCACCTTGACTCAACTTTAATTCAAACATTTTTATTTGAGGATAAAGAGCAACACCTCTTAAGGCTTCATCACTCAGTTTTCCATTTGCGTCACAAAAGCCGTATTTCGCTGTTCCAATTTGTGCGACAAGATCGCAGCCCGATTCAAGATGGTAACGCGAAACCCCGCCCTCCCCCGTATTTAACCAACATCCACCTATTTTGGCGCCTTCAGCTAAGGCGAGCACCGCATTTTTAGAAATCGAACCATAACTCATAGCAGAAATATTAAACAACGATTTGGCAACATAGGGGATTTTGCAGTGTGGACCTATGGTAACGGGCTGTATTTCACTAGCGTCTTTTCCCAGTACAGGAAATGGCGCATCCACAAACAACACGGTGCCTACTGGGCGTAAATCGCGTGTGGAACCAAATCCCACGGTCATATCTTCATTTTTAGCAGCTCTATAGACCCAGGAGCGTGTTGCACGGTTGAAGGGAAGCTCTTCTCTATCTTGCGCAAACCAAAATTGACGTAAATAGACTCCTAGGCCTTCTAAAATGTATCTGAAATGCCCAATAATGGGAAAATTACGTAAAATGGCATGCTCTTTTTGTCGAGAATCCTGAATATAGATAAAGACTAATATTAAGCCCACCACAAGCAATAATAGTGCGTAAGGCCCAAATAGCGTCGATGTCATCCGTTATACCTCCCTGTACAGGTATTTTTATATCAAATACCTTAAATATAGGATAGTCTACATTTTTAGATGTTGGAATAAACGAGAGGCTCTGTTTAATGCCCAAAATTTTTAGGTTTTTTAACTCAAATTAATGAGACTTTGTGCTAGGTCTGTCCTTAATTTCTTCAGTATCATCTCTTCTGGCTTTGAGACCTTGGAAGAATAATAGTTCGGCACCATAGTTGTTGCGTTTAGTTTTTTCTGCTGTTGAGCTTTGCCCATGTCTTGCCGTTCTCCCTCTAAGCAGAAGTTCCTCAAGATGGATAAGGTATGCTTTTACATTGCTTTGTGATAAAAATTGTGATGCAATGTGATCTTTAGTTCTAGCAGCGTTTTTCAAAGCCTTGGATGCTGAGCTCAAGATTGCTAAACAAAATTTATTTGCTTGCTCACCAATAATATCTTCTCCCAAAGAAGCACAGCCGTTTTGCAATCTAACGCTTGCGTATACTTGGCCATAGAATTCTTCGTGATTTATAGTAGATTTACTAAGAATTTTGTCATTAAAATTTAAAACTTTTCCTTGTACTAGAGTCGAAATATCGGTTTGTAGATTCTCATTACACTTAAAGCTAGCCATTTTACAAGTGCTTTTATCTTTAAAATAAATTACAGTGGCATCTTGTTCACAAGCAATCATTATTTCACTCTTATTTTCAATCAACTTAACGAAATCTAAAAATTGATTTGTGTCTACTGCGCATGATATTAAGTAGATGTTGGAGTCGCTTTCATATTTTTGAATACTACTAAAATCCATCATTTCGCTGACGAGCATAGTACATTTTTTAACGTCACAATTGTTTGGCAAATTCAGACCTATTTGGTAGACTTTTCTCAAAAAGTCTGATGATACATTATTTAATACGCCTTCATCACCAGCAAAAACGCCGATTCCATTTGTTGTCTCTAAAAAACGAATCCATGCAGTTACCATAACCAATAAATTTTCATTGGTTTTAAGCGTATCCATGACCCTGCGGTGATCTTTATAAATTGCATTTCTAAGCTTACGAGCAACGCTTTTAATTGAGTCATCCGGATGGCCTTTTTTAGGATCTTTAGCCACCTCATTTACAAAAGCAAAGCCTTGTAAGATCGCATATTCTCTTTCTTGCGTCCATTCATTTTTTTCACTTATTATTGCTATAATTGACTTTAATTTCTCTACCTCACGATGCAAATCTACTAACTCTTGAGTAAGAAGCAAGCTTTGTTCTACTGTTGTTTTTTCTTCTTGTCTGATGCTCGGACGTGGAAATAATTCCTCTTTAGCGGCGGCGGATATTATTGCAGCAATACGATTTTCTATACGACAATTTTGAAGGGCCTGTGACTGAGCACGTTTCTTCCGTGCTCGTTCCTTATTAAAAGCTGCCAAGCGATTTTTTTTAGCAGGCTGCTCCATTTTGGGCTCTGTATCTTCGAGTGGAACTGTTTGTTCTGTTGCATTGCGTGTGATGAGCCTTTCTGCTTCGCTACGATCATTTCTTGTTGGCTCTTGTTGCGAACGAAATGCTTCCTTAGACGCTACCGGCTCGAGCGCTTCTTTCTCTGTAGTCTCTTTTTCTTCTACTGTTTTTTCTTTAAATAGACCTAGCTCGGTTAGTTTAGCTTGTATTTTATCGTAAATTTTGGTAGCTTTATTATTATCATCGGTAGCTCTATTATTATCATTCGTATCTAACGAAGAAGCAACGCTCTCCTTAAAATTCAACCAGTCTTTTTCTCGTGCTTTTAATAGCGCAGGATATTTTTCTAATTCGCTCATAAGACCAGAAAATTTCTCGTCCGTTATTCTTTCTTTTTCCAAAGCTGTTAATCCTTCTTGTAATACGGCATTCTTTGCATTATTCGTTTTTCCGGCGGTAGATACAAGTGTTTGCAAGAAATTATCCCACGTAAACGTATCTTCAGATGTATCTTTATTTTTTTGCTCGGTTAATAGCAACTTTGTATTTGGGTTCGAGTGTTCTACATTTTCTAAGTTTTTTTGAAGCTTAGTATAGCGCTCTGCAAAACAACTGATTATTTCTTCTTGCTCCTTTATGTTTTCAAAAATTTTTTCAATATGCTTCAAATCGCTAAGGTTTAATTCTAACTTATATAAGCGCGATTTTTTCTTGCGTTTAATCTGAAAATTAAATGGTTTCTCAAGTAATTGAGTGCAGGTGTAAATGCTTAAAAGAATCGTTTTTTGTAAATCTCTTTTTCTATCTGACAGCTCGCGCATTTTAGTTTTTATATTGTTTACAAGAATTATTTTTTCTTCTAATTTCTTGCTAAAAATTTCTACTGAAGTTGGCGTTGTTTCCTTAAGACTTTCTGGTTGTTTCTCGGCTTCAACTTCTTTATATTTTTTTTCAAAATTCATTCCTTTATCAATGATTCCAGGCTCACTTTTTTCTGGGGGAGTTTGAGTTTTTTGTTTGAATGCTTTTTTACTAGGACTTTTTTCAAAATTTTGAATAGTAGCTTTTAATAGCAACAGCTGAATAATTTTCTCATTTCCCTTTATTTTAGCTAATTCTAATAATGTCTTCGCCTGAATACCCCATATCTTTATATCGATATTTGGGTCTGCTCCTGCTTCTACCAAAGTGAATACTGTGTTATAACATTGGCTGATAATTGCAAAACAAAGCGGCGTCAAACCTTCTTTAGTGCGCGCATCTACATTTATTCCTGATGTTCCTAGTAGTGCAGTGATGGCTTTCGCATGACCGTATTGCGCTGCAATATGAAGTGCTGTGCGACCCTCTTCATCTTCTGCATTTATGTTTACATTCCCTTTTTTTAGCTCAGCTTCAACTGCTTCAAACCCTTTTTCTGCTGCGAGATGTAACGCTGTTTTAGCACACCCTTTTTTTTCAAATATGCTATTCCGTTCTGTATGCAGTTTATAAAGCCTTGATGCTTCTTGTGGGTTTGCGTCGACCCCAATGCTGTATTCATAGCAGCGTGCAAGAGCACGTCGTGCCATGGGATGTCCCAGGTCTACCGCCAGCTCATAAAGCCTGAATGCTTCTTGTGGGTTTGCTACAACCCCAATGCCTCTCTCATAGCAACGCCCAAGATTGCATTGTGCGTCCGCGTACCCCTGATCTGCAGCCAGTCTATAAAACCTGAATGCTTCGCTCTCTCTTCCAATGCTGTCTCGATACCAAAGCCCAAGCTTGTTTTGTGCCTTCGCGTTTCCCTGATCTGCAGCCTGCCTCTGAAGGCTCAATGCTTCTTGTTGTAAGTTTCGATTGCCCCTCAAATTGGACGCAAGATCGTCTTGTGCGTCCGCGTGTCCCTGAACTGCAGCCTGCCTATAAAGCTTCAATGCTTCTTCTGGGTTTGCGTCGACCCCAATGCCTGTAGCATAGCAACGCCCAAGACTGTATTGTGCCTCCGCCAATCCCTGCTCTGCAGCCAGTGTGTAAAGCCTGAATGCTTGTTGTGAGTTTGCTTTGATCCCGATGCCCTTCTCATAGCAAAGCGCAAGAATGGTGTTTATATAAGGAGATTTTTCTTGTAGCGTATTGTAATGCTGAAATATTGAATTTAAATCACCTTCTGAAACATCCGGGAGTTCTATGGCCTTACAAGCTGCAAATGAATACGTCTTTTTCGTAAAGTAAACCTCAATTATTTTATTAAATCCAGCAATAACATCTTGGGTTATCCCAATTCCATAAACTTGACATACCCCAAGTTGTAAGCTCGCTCTTAAGTAATTAGGGGAATCAGGATTGATTGCGTCGTTTTGCATTGCTAAAAACTCAGCGTTATCTTTACTAAGGTTGGCTAATGCTTTTTTCGTAAACATAATTTATCTCCCCCGCTTGTATATACTCACTCTAAGTTGTCTTTATTATTTTCTTACTTATACACTAGAGTTGAGTTCAATAGCAAGTCAGTGTATACTCACGCTCTCGTAAATATTCGATGAACCCGGTTATGTTCGTTATTCATCTAGACAAACATATAACGTCATGATATCGTTACGAATTCATAAACTCAATTGTAGATTATATTTAAAGATGGCACTTATCCGATTAGAAACTGTTTCTCTCGCTTTTGGGGAATCCCCTCTTTTAGATAAAATCAATTTAAAAATAGAATCCCGAGAACGGATTTTTTTAATTGGCCGTAATGGTATGGGTAAATCTTGTTTACTAAAAGTCATTATGGGAACGATTAAAGTTGATGATGGCAAAATTTTTAAAATGCCAGGATTAAAAATCGCTGAATTAGCACAAACACTTACGCATTCAGAGTCAGCGACAGTTTATGATGTGGTTGCAGAAGGCCTACAGGAAGTCGGATTACTGCTAAAACGTTACCACCAATTAATCGCACACCCACCTGAATTCGGTTCTGGCTCTACGAATCAATGGATGCGCGAACTAGAACAAACTCAAAAAGCATTAGAAACCCAACAAGGCTGGCAATTTGTACAAATTATCGATTCAATTTTGACTCAACTCGAACTCCCCGCGGATAAGAAAATGGGGACTTTGTCGGGTGGTTGGCAAAGACGTGTGCTCTTAGCACGAGCGCTGGTAGGACAACCTGATTTATTATTGCTAGACGAGCCTACGAATCATTTAGATCTGGAAGCGATAACCTGGCTAGAAATGTATTTAGCCCAATATCAAGGTGCTGTATTATGTATTACACACGATAGGACCTTATTGCGCAAATTAAGCAAACGGATCTTGGAATTAGATCGCGGAAACTTAACGTCATGGACGGGTGATTACGATAGCTTTTTAGTCGATAAAGAACATCGTTTAGAAGTAGAGCGCACTCACGATAAATTATTTGATAAAAATCTCGCTAAAGAAGAAGTCTGGATAAGACAAGGCGTTAAAGCACGTCGCACGCGCAATGAAGGTCGTGTGCGAGCGCTAGAACAATTAAGACGCGAACGCTCGCAACGTATAGGCTTACAGGGAAAACCAAAGTTTACAACCAACGAGACAAAACTGTCGGGTGAATTGGTTATTAAGGCAGAAAATATCTGTTACCAAATCAATGATCGCGTTTTAATTAAAGATTTTTCAATGCGGATATACAGAGGCGATAAAATCGCACTGATTGGTCCAAATGGCGTTGGAAAAAGTACTTTTATAAAAATAATGTTGGGGCAGCTCGAGCCTAAAAGTGGTCTCGTTGAATTGGGCACGAATTTACAAATTGGTTATTTTGATCAGTTACGGCTGGGTATCGATCTCAAGCTTTCCGCTTACGAAAATGTGGGCGGTGGTCGCGAAAGCATTATGGTCAATGGTAGTGAAAAACATATTATTAGCTACTTATCGGATTTTTTGTTTACGCCGCAACGTGCACGAACCCCGGTAAAAATGCTTTCGGGCGGAGAATGTAATCGCTTATTGCTCGCAAAACTGTTTAGTTTACCCACAAATTTACTGGTTCTAGATGAACCGACCAATGATTTAGATATTGAGTCATTAGAACTTCTAGAATCCATTTTGGTGGATTATAAAGGTACTCTGTTACTGGTTAGCCATGATAGAACCTTTGTGGAAGAAGTCGCAACGAGCACTCTACATTTTGCCGGAGAAGGGATTATTAATGAATATGTAGGTGGGTACAACGCGATTCCCATTTCAACATCCACCCCCTCACCCACAAATACGCCTAAAAAACCGGCAGTTAGCCCAGAAATTCAAATGAACCCAAAAGAGGCTCCTGCTATTCAGTTCAATTCCAAAATGAAAAAAGAACGTGCAGAGTTGCCCGAAAAAATTGCAAAGCATGAAGCTGAACAAGCGCTGCTCCATGTAGAAATCGCTAGCGATAATTTTTATAAAAATGAAAAAAATTATGTCTCAGATACATTGGCTAGATTGCAAAAAATTGAAGACACCTTAAAAAAAATGTATAAGCGCTGGGAAGAATTAGAAGCGCTTTTCAATTCCCAAGGCCTTTAATCTTTCTGCCAGCGAGGGGTGGGTGGAAAACATATCATTTAACGATTTTAAAGCAGGCATACCGGCATCCGAAGGATCATAAAGATAGGCCGCATGTCTCACTTGCTCATGTGGTGTACTTGCGTAAGCTTGGTTATAAACTTCCGCGTTGGTTTTATGATCTCCATCAATTTTAATCAATGCGTTTGCTAATGGCTCGTTGGTTCGCAATAATTCAACACTGCCCGCATCTGCCATTAATTCACGCTTTCGGCTTAAATAAAGCATTAGTAAAATGGTTACAATGGGTAAAAGAAATCGTAACATAATAATAACCCAGACAATATTATTGTCACGATTTCTTCTGGGGTTATACAAGATGCCTCTAAATAGCAAATCAATCGCGATTAACATTAAATTACTCAATATGGCAACGGTTAGGGTCAAACGAATATCGTTATGGCGAATATGAGACAATTCATGTGCCATAACTGCTTGAAGCTCATCACGATTGAGCTTATGCATTAAACCTTTGGTAATTGCGACCAGTGCGGATTTTTCGCTATAACCACTGGCAAATGCATTCATATAGTCTGCATTAATAATAAACACTTTTGGCATAAAATTAAGACCCGCTGCAATTTTTAATTCTTCTACAACGTTGTATAATTGTCGTTCTTCAGTGCTTAAGTCTCCGTCTTGTTTGACTTCATGGTATTCAGTACCTAGCATGACTAAGCCTTGATGAAAACGAAAAGCTATTATGATCGACACTGCGGCAATGATTAACATCACAATACTGGCAATGGGTATAATTTTAAAATGCATTAAATTTGTTAAGGTAATATTAATAGGAATAGAAGGATTTGTTGTGGCGCTTAAATAAACATCAACCAAGAGTCCTAATGCTAAATATATCAGCATAAAAAGAATGATCACATTTCGGGTATTGCTTTGATTTTTTGCAATAACGCTGCGCCAATCGGTTGCTTTGATTTGATATTGGTTAATATTGTCTACCATAATGGCTCTGGCAAAAATAAAGTGTTCTTTTTTAGTTCGCCAATGTCTGAGCGCAGCGAGTTGGGCGAGCGAAAAAAGAACACTTTATTTTTGCTCAGAGCCCAAACAGGCCACATTACAGCTTTACAGTATACTTTTCTTGCTCAGCTACCGTTGTTTCAGATAATTGCCAGTATTCAAAAGTCATATCTAATTTAGCGGGCGCCAAAGAAACAACGATTGATTCTAGGAAAGATTTTTTGGTTGCATTGTAGCGCTCTATACTGTCATTCAAGGCTTGTTTTGCAAAAGCCAGCTTGTTTTCTGTACTTACAATTTCTTCTTGTAATTGCAAAGCATTTTGATTGGCTTTAAGATCCGGATATTGCTCAAATACAAGATTTAAACCGGCAGCAATTTTTGAAATGCCATTTTCGGCTTCGATCCGCCCTTTTTCGTCTCCTGCATTAGCGGCAGAAACCGATTTGTTTCTCAGCGCTACGACTTGCATGAGTGTTGATTTTTCATAATCCATGTAATTTTTTACAACATTAATTAAAGATTCAAAGACTTTAAAGCGCCTATCGAGTTGAATATCAATCTGTTTTTGATTATTTTTAACGGCTTCGATTAAATGGATTAACTTATTGTAAATACCTATAAACCAAACAATAAGACCTATCACCAGCAGCGCTAAAACCAGCATAATTGATTTCATAAAACACCTTATCTCTCAATAACCACGATATAAATTTGACCCCTTACAAAGATATCGGCTGCGGTCTATATTTAGTTAAATTTACTGAAAAAATATTAAGACCTAAAAATGAAATTTAAAGATAGAGATGAAGCTGCTAGGTTACTACTCAAAAAGAAAAAATAATAGACAAAAGACGATCGTTCATTTTCTCTAAGGTTGTGGCTCTTTTCGATCTTCATCCTCCTTTGAATCTGGGTGATCTTTCTTAACCATGAAAAATTTTTTCTTCTCCAAATTATCTAAGGGTAAAAATGAATGCTCTTCTTTTGTTTGGTGTTCTATTCCTTCTTTGTGAGCGCGTTCATCGTGTTTATTGCTGTGTTCGTCGTGTGCCGCGTGTGCGGTGTGCTCTCCGTGTTCTTCGTGTTTCTCATGAGTCTCATGCGCCTCGTGTTCTTTATGCGCTTCGTGTACGTCGTGTTCTTCGTGTTCTTCTTCGTGCTCTTCCTCCTCTTCGCGCTCTTCCTCCTCTTCGCGCTCTTCTTCCTCGTCTTCTTCCGCCTCGTGCTCTTCTTCCTCGCGTTCTTCTTCAGCTTCTTCGACTTCAAGTCCCTCGGCTTCTTCAATTTCTTCGTCTTCCTCTTCTTCTTCGTTTTCCTCTGGCTCTTCATCTTCCCCTTCTTTTTCGTCTTCCTCTGGTTCTTCGTCTTCCTCGTCTTCTTCGTCCTCCTCTTCTTCGTCTTCTTCCGGTTCTTCTCCTTCACCTTCTTCAGGCACTTCGGCCTCTTTCAGTTCTTCAGCTTCCTCGGCTTCTTCTGCTTCGTCAGCTAAGCCTAGTAAAGCGATACCCGAAATTGCTTCTTCCACCGCTTTTAAAAATAAAAAGAAAGATTTAATTTCATTACTTTTCCAAGCATGGTGTTTTTCTGTTATGATTTTGCAAATATTATGAGCAGTGCTTGGGTTTAAAGAGGAATGTTGTATTGTCTTTAAAATAGCAGTTAACTTCGAAGCATTTTCCTCGTTGCGATTTTTTTCTTTTTTTATATATACAATTATTTTTTTTCGAATAAGAATCCGAACACGTTTGTTATTAATAGCGTTTAATTGAGTAAAAATATTATGAAAATCAATTTTTTCTGCCATTTCGTAGTCCTCTAGTTAATGGTCCCGGTTCCAGTTCTGGTTTCTGTTTTTTTGTTTTTTTATTAGTAGTACTATTTTTGTTTGGTTTTATTGTTTGTTTTGATTTTTGTTTGAATGTCGGTTGCCTTTGTTTTATTTTTTCAATAGATTCTATTCTTCCTTTTGGATGCTTTGCTTTATGACGTGCCTCTAGTTTTTTTTGTTTAGCTTTTATCCGTTGAATTTCTTTTACAAATCTTCCTAATCGCAGTTCAATGGCTTTGTTAATTTTTTCTTCTAGATTGATCACAATGCAGCGCTCACCGCGCTTAAAGGGTACGACAGAAGATTTTTTTTGCCTTAATTTTTGATTCGGCAATTTCTTTATATTAGACATGATGGCGCTCCCAGGCTTTTTTCATTGCATACCCTCTTAGTTTAGACTGTTTGTCGTCTAAAACCTACTGCGACATACCACTTATAGAGAGCGCTTGACTTTAAAAATTTGGACTATACTTAGGTTTGTTAATCGTAAAAACGTTTAACTTAATTTAACTCAATTTAAGGAGCACTGATATGACAAAACCACAACAACAACCACAGCAACCTGGCCAAAGACAACAACCACAACAAAGTAATCAACAACGACAACCTGGACAACAACAACCAGGCCAAAAACAACGTCCACAATAAGCAAGATCAAAAATCTTGTTATCTCACAGGGGAGTAATTTTCGGATTATTCCCCAAGCATTTCTGCCATTGCTTTAATCCAAAGTGACTCTGTATTTAAACAGGGTATAAATGTAAATTTATTTCCACCTAAGGATTGCCATTGTTCTCGCGCTCGAATGTTAATTTCCTCTAGTGTTTCTAAACAATCTGCTACAAAAGAGGGACATGCAATAGCGATATTCCGAATGCCCTGTTGCATCAATTCGGGTAAAATTAAATCGGTATAGGGTTTAATCCAAGGCGTTCGTCCTAATCGAGATTGAAAAGAAACGCGATATTGGTTTTTTGATAAACCTAAAGCATTTGCAAGTGCATCCGACGTCGCGAAACATTGTGTTCGATAACAAGGTGTGCTTTTATGCAGTTGGCGTTCGGGTAAGCCATGATAGCTCAATAAAAGCATATCCAGTTTTTTATTTTTAAAATCTTCCTGAATATGTTTTTGAATAATATGTGCGTATGCAGCAATAAAAGCTGGTTCTTGATAAAAATTTTCTTGAATACGCACTGCGGGACTATTCCATTGCGTAAATTTGGAAGCAATTTTTAGAAATTCTGCAATCGCAGATCCCGTAGACGCAGATGCATATTGTGGAAACAACGGCAACACGCTGAGCGTATCACAGCCCTTGAGTTTCTCGACCGCTGTTCGAATATTGGGGTTTCCGTAACGCATCCCGAGTTCCACTTGGTATCCAGCACCAAGCTCGATGGCCAATGCTTCTTTCATGGCTTTTGAATAAACTAGCAGCGGAGAGCCCGTTTCTGAGGCTGAATCGCCCTTTAACCAAATTTTTTGATAAGCGGTAGCGGAGTTTTTATAACGACGTGGAATAACGAGACAATTGACCAAGAACCAACGGACTATGCCGGGTAAATCAATAACCATCGGATCGTTTAGAAATTGCTTTAAATAACGCCGAACGGATTTAGGATCACAGTTATCCGG
>JBPOIR010000076.1:0-10288 GCA_052034335.1 Pseudomonadota bacterium
GTGAATCACTAACCGCCTGAAGGCGGTAGCTTCAGTAAACGCTTGCAAAGCGGATTAACGCTTAAAAGCTTAATATTCAGAAATCGAAAAGTTATCTTGCTTATGCTGTATCTCTTGCTGCTCAATGTATTCTTGTACTTGCTGCTCATTTAAATTTCCAACCGTTACTGCAAAATATCCCCTTGCCCAAATATGTTGACCCCAATATCGTTTTTTCAAATGTTCAAATTCCATCAGTATTTTTCGGCTACTCTTCCCTTTAATATATTGGAGCAATTTCGAAATTGAAATATTTGGTGGAACTGATACCAAAAGATGAATGTGATCAGGACTCATACTCCCTGAAACAATATCGACGTAATTTGCTAAGCATATTTCACGAATAAGCTCTCGGAATCGGTTAGCCACTGCCCCGGTCAAAACACGATACCTATACTTGGTACACCAAATTAAATGGTACTTCAAATCATAGGTCGAATAAGATCCTTTGCGATACGTCATCCCCTAAGAATACTAAAGTGTTCGCCTAAAGATATCGTCTTGCTTGTCAATATTTTTTTTTCATGATGCCCTCACTAATAATATAGTTAAACCTGTGCATTCATGGCAGGCGTCATTGTAGGCTTCGCGCCAGGCTGTATCAAGATACCGTCTTGACTGTCAACCCCATAAATTAAAAAATTTTCATTAAGGAATTTTATAGATGCGTTCAAAGCCGCATTCATGGCGGCATAATGGTAGGCTTCGCGTCAAGCGGGGTCAAGGAGCTTTCCCTCGTGCATATTCCGTTTTAAAAGATCAGTAAATCCGCTGGTGGAGATCGATCTTTTATTGTGTCCATAACTACTGGATAGACTGAGCATTACAATCGGTCATTCATGGCATAGAGGCAGACAGAAGGCGAAGCGAAAAGCTGTGTCAAGGAGGAGTTCCCGAGTCCGCGAGGGAAGCTCCTGGATGCAGCTTGACGCGAAGCCTACAATGGTGCCTGCCATGAATGCCACTTGCTTGCCTAACATACAGAGATCACTGATCAGGAAAACCTTAGAAGCGATCTTTTAAAAACAGGTTTTAGGTGATCTCTTAAAGCGGAATATGCAGTTGTCATGTTTAGCGACGATATTAAGGGTTAGCACAGCTTCGTACATATCCTCATCCTGTGGAAGGACATCGGCATGGACTTGTAAATCAGAGGCACTTCTAAAGCAGATACCATTAAGGTGCCTGCTTCAAATAGGCTATTTTTTGTGTAGATGCGATGCAATCAAACGAAGGTTTATTCTTGTCGGTCATAATATACTCCCCATATAAAGTTCAGGACTAACGACTCAATGTCGCTAGTCGAGTATTGGCAACAGTCGCTCGCTCTACAGTAGAGGGCATTCTTTTACGCGCACCACTGTTGTAAGCAAAGTTAATGCCTGGCTTTTGAAAGTCTGGATAGACAACATTATTGCTTTGTACCGAGGTCTCTTCAAGGCAAGCCTGATACGTCTCCACTTTCTCAGACAAGTGTTTCATCTCCGCTGTTGCAGGTTGTGAAACGGCGTCAGAACCTCTAGGGGTCTGCAAGCTTTCTGCTCCTTTGGATAAGGCAGGTTTAGCATCGGGTTCTGATGCCCAAAAGCTTTTAGCCCAGCTAATGCCCTTTTGCGCAAGCTTGAGGGCAACCGCTCCTAACATCAGCTGAGCACCCATTGTTCTCAAGGAAGATGCGTCATAAGGAGCATTATGAGCAACAGGTTTGCTATAGGCATCTGAACCACTTAAATAGTCAAAAGCTGATTCATAAGCTGCTGTAGTGGTATCCAATAGCGATACTACCTGGCTGACAGGCAAGAACCAAGCGGGACTCATTCTAGCAGCAGAAGAAACCACTGGATCAGAAGGTGCGAAGGATGGTGCTCGAGTAGGAGCCTCGCTGTTAAAAGATGGCATGAAGGATGGTGCAAAAGAAGGTTCAATAGTGGGCACAGTGGTAGGCACTTGAGTTGGAGCCTCACTGTTAAAAGAGGGTGCAGCCGTAGGCACTAAAGATGGTGCAACAGTAGGCATGAAAGCAGGCGTAGTATTGGGCGCGGCTGTTGACGTAAGAGAAGGCGCAACCGTAGGCACAAGCGTGGATGCAACCGTAGGTGCGACGGTGGGTACAAAAGTAGGCGCAGCTGTAGGCATGAGAGTAGGCTCAGCAGTGGGCGCAACGCTAGGCGCAAGGGAAGGTGCTTGAGTCGGGGCCTCGGTACAAGGAGCACTAAAGCTTACGACAGCGGGAGTAGCCGGAACGAAACCAAGACCAGCACCACTAACCGCCATGCTGTAACTGGGCGCATTTCCGTTAGTGCTGACAAACTGAATATAACCCGCTGTAATATCCGATTGGAGAAATGGCATTGTGAGAGAAGTCACCACACCAAGAACATTTTTCTGAAAGTTCCCGTTGGTAACGTTGCTTGCCGTAAACATCAACGTACTATTGGCATTATTCAAATCATAAGCCGCTAAATAAGTCGAATCCAAGGTTACTGTGCAACCTGCCCCAATGGTTAAGGTGTTGTTTGCCAATACCGGGGGGCTGTCGCCAAACACCACATAGGCTTTTCCAGCAGCAGTGTTAGCAAAAACTGCTCCGATAATGATATCGGCAATGCCGTCATTATTGACATCGCCGGCAGTGCTAACGGAGTAGCCACTTCGGTCGTCTGCTGACACGCCGTCGAGTTCGAACCCATTGGCACCATTAAGCGTACCGAGTGAGATTGGACTGCTCCAACCGCTTGCCTTACCAAATACGACATAGGTTTTTCCAGAAAACGAGTTAGCACGAAACGCCCCGATAATGATATCGGCAATACCGTCATTATTCACATCGCCGGCAGCGCTAACAGAGCTACCACTATAGTCGTTTGCTGACACGCCGTCGAGCTCGAACCCATTAGCACCATTAAGTGTACTGAGGGAAATGGGACTCATCCAACCGCTTGCCTTGCCAAATACGACATAGGTTTTTCCAGCACCAGAGTTAGCGTTATATGCTCCGATAATAATATCGGCAATGCCATCATTATTAACATCGCCAGCAACATTAACGGAGGAGCCGCTATTGTCGTTTGCTGACACGCCGTCGAGTTCGAACCCATTAGCGCCATTCAGTGTACTCAGTGAGGTTGGACTGGTCCAACCGCTTGCCTTACCAAACACAACATAGGTTTTTCCAGCTTGAGAGTTAGCGTAAGGTGCCCCGATAATGATATCGGCAATGCCATCATTATTAACATCGCCGGCAGCGCTAACCGGCCAGCCGCTGTAGCCTGCTACACCGTCGAGCTCGAACCCATTAGCAACATTAAGCGTAGTATTCAGTGAGATTGGACTGCTCCAAGCACTTGCCTTACCAAACACAACATAGATTTTTCCAGCACTAGAGTTAGCGAAAGGCGCCCCGATAATGATATCGGCAATGCCATCATTATTGATATCGCCGGCAGCGCTAACGGATAGGCCGCTTTGGTCGACTGCTGATACGCCATCGAGTTCAAACCCATTAGCGCCATTCAGCGTGCTCAGTGAGATTGGACTCGTCCAAGCGCTTGCTTTACCAAACACCACATAGGTTTTCCCAGCTTGAGAGTTAGCGTTATATGCCCCGATAATAATATCGGCAATGCCATCATTATTAACATCGCCGGCAGCGTTAGCGGAGGAGCCGCTACGGTCGCCAGACACGCCATCGAGTTCGAACCCATTAGTGCCATTAAGCGTACCGAGAGAGATGGAACTCGTCCAAGCGCTTGCCTTACCAAACACCACATAGGTTTTTCCAGCATTTCCAGAGTTGGCGTTTTGTGCTCCGATAATGATATCGGCAATGCCGTCATGATTGACATCGCCGGCAGCGCTAACGGAGGAGCCGGTATTGTCGTTTGCTGACACACCGTCTAGCTCAAACCCATTGCCGCCATTGAGGCCGGACAGACTCATAACAGCTGGAAATTGACCAAGACCTGGAACTTGAGGTTGAATTGGCATATAGTGTCTCCCTTGTTAATGGATGGTTGTAAAAACGGTTTTTTTTAAAGGACAACTGACCTTGGCATTTCTCGGGTTTTTACTTAAACGATGCGCTATTATTCTTAGAAACTGTTTGCTTATAATAACTTGTCCTGTGTTCATGTTTGCGTCCTTCACTGATTGATGCACAGCAATCACAAACTTACTTTACGCACTTTTATATCGCAATGCAAGGCACAGGCACTGCATTGAAATAAATTGATTAAAATTTATTAAGATTTTGTTTTTCATAATCCTAAAATGTTTTGCAAACAGAAAAATACTTTTTAACTAACTAATAAAATGTTTGGATAACAAATGATTTGGAAGCACATGTTTTTCAGCCAGATCTGCGGAATTTTGTTATGTTGATTTCGTTAATTTTTTTGAACTAACAAATACGAAACCTTCGTCGCACCATGCCTATAGATGTCGTCCTCAACCACGAAAATCTTGCGTGGACTTTATACAGTGCTCTTATTCTGATTTAGAGCCATCTGTTTTATTTAATACCGAAATTTATTAAAATCTGGAAATACGTTTATAGAGCCATCAGAATTAAGACAATCAGCACGAGCAGCTTTCATAAGTTGCAGAAAAGCGGGCGAATCCACAGTTTTTTTCGGTGCTTCATAAATAATACCTGCAAGACGCCAGCTATATATTCTTTCATGTTCAACAAGAGTTAATAAAGGTGCACCACTACACCCTCCTAAAGCCCAACTTTTGGGAATTTCCGGACGCAAACCTACATCGTAATCTGGATCATGTTCTAAAAGCACATTCACGTCTGTATGGCTTACACCGCTTGCAGTGGCTAGACCAGTGTAACCTGTCCAGTCAGTCTCCACAACGCTATTGCCTTTATAAGGTAGCATCTTTCTTCCATCTCCAGGAAAACCCAGAAAAAATACGCCTTTTCCTATTTCTGGAGGTTTTGGAGGCCATATATTCTGGCTGCCTATAAGAGGAACTTTATTAAATCTTTTCTTTAACTCATTTATTTCTTTTTGATTAATACAAAATGTAGCAACGTCATAAGATTTATCATGGGCTTTATACCTTTCTTTTAAGTCCAACCGCATTTCTCTCAGAATACAAACTGTATCTGGATATTTTCTTAAAGTAGCGCAGTAATCTTCATAAACGTGGTTAGCCGTTACTAAAAATGTCTCATTGCTAGGGCGAAGGAGAAAAGCAGAACCATTACTCATGATAACGGGCTGTCCTCTATCTGCTCTGATCCAATAAATTAGGGATAGAGTAAAGAGCAGCTGTTTCTTGCAAGGCTTTTGCCAAACCGTTTTTAAATAAACTTTTTATTTCATCAAGAGATAGCGCAGCTTCGTGATTCATTATTACTCATGCATTAACAGGACTTTTCCAATTTAAACCGAAAAAATATGCTTACTTTGACAATCATAATACCAGGAAATTGATATTGTGTACAGGTGCGGAAGGCTTTTTATCGCGCTCTACTTCAGGATCGACACAGAACTAATAAATTTATTCAAATTTCGTAATATAAAGCCCCTTTTCAATTAATTCTCTAGAGAGGTATAATATCTTTTTGTTTACTTTTTGGAATTATAGGTATGAATAGCTATAAATCATTAATGGATCCTTATAAAAAGCAATTTAAATGTTCGGCAGCATATATTTTTGTTTTTGAAATACTACGTCGTTTTATTATAACAAGAGTTCAAGGTTTCTTTTCTGATCACAAAATCGGTAAAAAAGGTAAAATAAAAAGGGTAGTACGTGATGAATATAAAATTTTTTTTGAGCCTAAACGCGAGGTTTTTTCTCGATGTACAAATTTTTTGGTTGAAGCAGGTTTGACAAATGAAAAAGATCAGATTTTTTTAGAAAAATGCCGCCGCTGCAGGAATAATTTAGCGCACCACTTGGATGAGGTAATGCTAAATCAGCTGATTTATTGGCCCCAAGAAAAAATCGATGTAACGAGTAACATCCAGGACATTAAGGAGATGAGAGATATACTGAACAAAATTACCCTAGCATGGATAAATAAAATTGAGACTGATAACATTAGCTCAGAAACTACTGCGATTATTTCGCCTCTCGTTAGTTTTGTAGATATAGGTATTGCAAGTATAACAGAATAGCTTTTGTTATGGACGTTATATGAAGCAAGTCTATAGGCTTGCAATCTTTAATTATATAAAATAACAGCCCCCTTTGAAGCCAATGGAGCTGTGATATGCCTATAAGAAAGGAGTGCCGGATTACCAGTCCTATCTTCGAAGATTAATCGTCTTGATTTACTTAACGGTTTTGTATTCAATAAATGCAGCACATTTGTCGTATCCTAGCTAGCAAGGTCTTATTAGAATACGAAAATTCTCAGCGAGCTTTATACAAAAATTGCAAATCATTCCTCATCGTGCAATAGCACTCAAAGATGGTTGAATAGCAGCAGTTTGCGCTCCTAATAACATTAATAATGTATTTGATCCTCCCGCATTAAATTGATGCAGCATTACCGATCCTGATCCAGAAGGTTGCCAATCATGAATCGTCGGCGAATGAATATTTGGAAAATAAGAAGGTGATTGCGATAGAACTTTTTCTAGCCGAGCACCTAGACTATCGATCGCTGCATTCATGCCATCGCTAACATATTCCGATAATTTGTCGAAAGGTTTTTTTAACCAACTAAAACTAAAAAATAATGATGGTTGGGCTCTTGCAGCACCGGAGGTTTGGTACTCAACTTCTGCCCATAAAGGTGTATTGGCATGACAAAGCTTATCCTGGCAATTTTTCAGTAACATTTGCTGTTGAAGAGTACGATTAACATTCATAGAGGTAGAATTGTAAGGGTTATAATCTAAGACAATAGTCGTTAAATTAGTCCTGGGTATTTTTTTTAATAATGCATTAACGCCCTCATCGCTTATGTTGTTCCTTGCCAAAACCAAGGATTGGAGCATCAGAGGGAGCGTTAGACCCTTTGCTCCTTCAGCGCCAATTTTGTTAACAGCTAAATCCAAGAATTGAAGCGATGCGGGAAGCTGTAGTGCATTTGCCCCTTCATCGCCTATGTTGTTCTCATTTAAATATAAAGATTGAAGCGATGAAGGAAGCTGTAGTCCCCTCACCCCTTCATCGCCTATGTTGTTCCAATTTAAATTTAAGGATTGGAGCGATGAAGGAAACTGTAGTCCCCTCACCCCTTCATCACCTATATTATTACGTGCTAAAGATAAAGATTGAAGTCTCAGAGGGAGCCTTAACCCCTTTGCCCCTTCCGCACCACAGTAATTATAGGTTAAATCCAAAGATCTGAGCATCAAGGGAAGCTGTAGTGCCTTTACTCCTTCCGTACCTATTTTGTTATTTGATAAACTTAAAAAATAGAGAGATGTGGGGAGCTGGAGGTTCTTTGCTCCTTCATCGCCTATGTTGTTATACAATAGATTCAAGGAGTTCAGTGTTGAGGGGAACTGTAGTGCCTTTACTCCTTCACCACCTATCGCATTAAAGCTTAAATCCAAGGATATAAGTCTCGAGGGAAGCTGTAGCGCCTTTGCTCCTTCATCACCCATATAATTAAAGCTTAAATCCAAGGATTGAAGCATTGGAAAAAACAGTTCCTTTGTCCCTTTAGAGCCTATATTATTACTGCTTAAAAATAAGGATTTGAGCGATGAAGGCAGCTGCAGTCCCATTACCTCGTCTATACAAGTGTTGCTTAAATCCAAAGATTGGAGCGACGTGGTAAGGGTGAGGTTCAGCCCCTTTGCTCCTTCGACGTTAATACAGTTAGTTCTTAAACTTAAATATTGTAATAACAAGGGAAGCTTAAGCCCTTTTGCCCCTTCAGCGCCTATGTTGTTAAAACTTAAATCCAAGGATTGAAGTGATGCAGGAAGCTGCAGCCCCTTTGCCCCTTCGTCGCCTATGTCGTTACCGCCTAAATTCAAAGATTGAAGTGATGCAGGAAGGTGCAGCCCCTTTGCTCCTGAGTCGCCTATGTTGTTATTGACTAAACCCAAAGATTGAAGTGATGGAGGGAATCGTAGCCCTTTTGCCCCTTCATCACCTATGTTGTTAGCAGCTAAATCCAAGGATTGGAGCGATGGGGGAAGTTGTAGCCCCTTTGCTCCTTCGTCGCCTATATTATTGTTATTGACTAAATTCAAAGATTGGAGCGATGAGGGAAACCGCAGCCCCTTTGCCCCTTCAGCACCAATGTTGTTAAGGCTTAAATTCACGAATTGGAGCGATGGGGGAAACTGTAGCCCCTTTGCTCCTTCATCACCTATGCGGTTATTGAATAAATCCAAAGATTGAAGACTGCCTGGCAATAACAATTCTAAGGTCTCATTGATTTCATTGTAACTCAGATTTAATATTTTTATGGATGTAAATTTATTTAAAACATTCAAAATTTTTTTTATTTCATTTGAAGTTAAAGCTTTCGCACCTAAATCGATGGATTCTACTCTCCTTAAATCAAAATTACTTAATCGTTCTAAAAACGGCTGGAACGGTTCGTCCTTAGAAATAAATCGAAATTGTCTTACAAACTCTTTAAAGCAATCAGGTGTTAATTGAGTTGCCCAAACTGGATACTCACCAGTACTCATGTTAAAACCTTGTTTATCTGGACACTTAATCGCTTCTAAAATACTTTCAACTAATGTTTTTAGAAACAAGCCTTGGAACGCTAATTTTCCAAGTTTAAACGGCCAAAATAGAAATGAGTATTTAAAATTGCCCATTCCAAGCCACCACAGCAAATAAGCTGCATAAATCCTGCTTACGGGGGATTGCTGTAAAGTGACTTCGAAATTTTGTTGCGCTTCAGACTGTATCCGTGCACGGTTTGAGAGTGTACTCAAATCACGTAACGCTTGTGTTTTAATTCGTAATATTTGTACTAGCGTTTCTTGAGAATAACCTGCATTTTGGAGTCGCTTGAAATCTTTAATAGAAAGGCTATGCACAATCTTAGCTAACGATTGCATCGCATTGATTTGGCTCATTCCGCTGCCTTGTAAGGCAAGTTTTTCAATACGTGAAAATAATGATGCACGTTCGGTATTCATTATTCTACCGTCCCAACGAACTTGTTGTTCTGCTTTTTGCACACGTTCGCTGACTGAACTAAATCCAGGCATTGGAATCAGCTGTCTCAACACATCTCCCCATAAATAGGATTTTTTAAGCAATGTATTAGTATGATGATTAACCGCTTCTTGCAATTGAGTGACGGTGCTTTCAGTCAATGACTGGCTTTTTTGAGTATCCCATAATCCTTTTAAAACCCCTATGATTGCAGGGCTGGTTAGTAATAAATATAACCATTGCGCTTCAACCTTAGCTAATACATTCACTATACTGGTAATACCTTTTTTATTATTTTCATTAAATATCTCTGTAAATTCTGAAAAATTACTACTCCCTAGTGTAAGCGATTCATATAGACGATAGCTTAAGAAACAAGCAACAGAAAGTGTAACTGCCTTGTTCAACACCATTTCTGTTGTTAATACAAATCCTCTGGCAGCATACACTTTTCTTAAACCACAGGCTTGATGGAGCAATAATGAGCGACCACTCGGCATTTGTCGTATCATACTGCTACAAAAACTAATGGCTTCTTGTGAGATATCTTGTTTATTTAGTATTAACCCTTGGAGTATTTTTTCTAAAAAATTATCAACAAATGCCCAGCGAAAATATTGAGAACAAGATAACTCTTTAGCCAATAATTTTTGTAAATCCTGTTCTATGACTCCTGCTTGCTTCAATGCTTTCGCACTAATTCCTAAAGTCGTTAAACTATCTAAAACAGGTTTCACACGAGCTCTCGGTGTTTTTGAAGAATCATCTAGCTGTATATAATCAGGATCTTCATGATTTGAGTCACCCGCGTTAAGAGAACGACGTAAAGACTCATCTGTTAATCGTCGGGAGGAATAGGTTCCTTGTCCTTTCATATCGTTTTCTCCATTAGCATCCGATTTCAAAATTTGTACGCCAACAATAATGATTAGCTCAATATACTTGAATTGAATCAAAATGTCGAACATACATAACTTAGCACGCTTATTCTTATTAAAAAAAGAGGAGCGTCGGATAAGTAATCCGCCACTCGTATTTTACAACGTTGATTTGCTTGCTATTTTTTAGATAAAAACAAGCACCATTCGTAGCACTCTGCACAACGCTGTCCTACTAGAAACCGAAAAACTCTCGCACGAAGTCT
>JBPOIR010000092.1:0-38354 GCA_052034335.1 Pseudomonadota bacterium
AAGCGATAAAATGCTCAAAATAAATATCAAGTATGTCTTTCCATGGACCATCGAATTCTGGTTTGTGTTTTTCCATCATTATGCCCCATAAAAACGGATTGCGTTAAATATTTATAACATTCCAGAATGGGTTAGAATATCCGATAAATAGCGGATAGCTGAGAATTTTCGAAAACACTGTGCAGAGTGATTTCCTTCTCTACAACTTGTTGTGGAGAAGGTGGCGCGTAGCGCCGGATGAGGAAGGGGCGAGTGAGACTGACGGGGCAACAAAAAGCTAAATATACTTCGCAATCGTTGTCATCACCTTCGAACACAAGGCCATCAATTTACAAATGGGCTTTGGTAAAGCCACCCCACCTAAGGCAATCGCGTGTGTCGCATGTTTTTTTTCGTCTTCTTGCATTTGTTGTAGAATCGCAATGCTTTTTGTATCGTGCGGTGCAATTTTATTTAAATGTTTTTCTAAATGATTTGTCACTTGATTTTCAGTCTCTGCCAAAAATCCCAAACTGATTTTATCGCCGGCAAGACCGGCCAGTACCCCAATCCCAAAAGAACCGAACGCCCAAACCGGGTTTAAAAGACTGGGTTTCGCGTTTAACTCGGTTAATCGATGCTTGCACCATTTCAAATGGGTTTGTTCTTCTTCAGCAGCCTCGTAAAGTTGTACAGCTAATTTTTTGTCGCGTGTCACAAAGGCTTGACCTAGATACAAGGCTTGTGCACAGACTTCACCACTATGATTAATACGCATTAGGGCTGCGGATGCCACTTGTTCGGCCGTAGACAGCTTCCCTTCTCCCGGTTCACGGGAGAAGGTGGCGCGCAGCGCCGGATGAGGGTCGAGAGAGGAGCCGAGTAAGGCTTGCCTCTTTTCAGATAATTGAGCTATGGTTTTTATAGAGGGAACACTTTTTGGTAGGGCTCTTAAAACCGTATCAAGCTGGTGGATCATTTGATCAGCCAAGGATTTTTCTCTCATGTTAAGTAGGGTAGCAGAGTTCTTTTAGGTGTAACAGGGGGTCTATAGCAATGAAACAAGGCAAGCAATGGGGAGAATTAGCAGCAGCCCTCATTTTATCGGCGGGAATTACGGTTGGATCGGGGGAAGCGTTAGCTAATGAAGAAGCGCCTATGGAGAAGTGTTATGGCATCGCTAAAAAAGGGATGAATGCCTGCGGTACAAAATATCATTCTTGCGCTGGGGTAGCCACGACCAACAACGATCCTGACGAATGGATCCTTGTGGCTGAAGGGACATGCAAAAAACTGGGTGGGACCTTAAAGAAAGAAGACTAATGTACAAAAAACCAGATTGCCAAGTTTGAATTGTAAATTATGAAATAAAATTTAAACTAAATCTTCCACCGCTTCTCTTTCAAGGATAAATTTATTAAAAAACAACAGCGACCTAAACTATGGCAAATTTTGTTGAGTGTGCTGGGTGCATTGTTTGGCGTACAAAGTACAGCGGTGCGTGAACGGGATTTTAGCGAAGGCCAATCATGGTGGGTATATATCGCTATCGGTTTTATTGCAGTGTTGATTTTGGTGGTGCTGCTGGTTTTCTTAGCAAAATTTCTGAGTTCTGGTCTACCCGCGTAGGGGTCGGTTTCTGGCCGACCCCTCAGTATCATTAGCAAAACAAGATTTCTGCTTGAATACCTCGTTCTTCCATAATGGAACGCAGCATTTTTAAAGCCTCAACTTGAATTTGACGGACGCGTTCTCGTGTGAGACCCACTTCAACGCCGACTTCTTCCAATGTGGCTTCTTCAAATCCGCGCAATCCAAATCGTCGCAATAAAATGGATCGTTGCTTTTCGTTTAACATGCTAAGACAGGCTTCCAGCTGACCTTGCATATTTGAGTTTTCTAGAATGGCGGCGGGGCCATCATTGTTATGATCAGCTAAAGCTTCGAGCAGTGGCTTATCGGTATCTTCACCCATGGGGGTGTCCACTGACAGTGTTCGTTCATTGAGTCGTAACAATCGATTTACATCTTCTGGCGCTTTAGATAAGGCTTTTGCAATGTCTTCGAAAGTGGGTTCATGATCAAGTTGCTGCGTAATTTCACGTCCTTTACGCAAACACACATTGAGCTCTTTCAGGATGTGAATAGGTAAACGAATGGTGCGCGTTTGGTTCATAATGGCTCGTTCGATATTCTGACGTATCCACCAGGTGGCATAAGTCGAAAAGCGAAATCCGCGTTCAGGATCGAATTTTTCAACGGCACGGATCAAACCTAAATTGCCTTCTTCGACCAAATCCAATAAAGCCAAGCCTCGATTCAAATAACGGCGTGCGATTTTAACCACCAATCGAAGGTTGCACTTCACCATATGGTTTCGTGCGTGCTCTTCGCCTAGACGTGCACGACGCGCGTAAAAAACTTCTTCCTCGGCTGTCAGTAAAGGTGAAGCACCAATTTCAACAAGATACAGTTGAGTCGGATCTGAGTCTTGTTTTCGGGCAGCTTTTGAGGCGGCTTTTGATTCTGCCACTTCCCACTCTGTTTCTGGCTCAGCGCAAACAATTTCGGCTTCAATGGCATCAATCTCAATTTCGGGTTCATCGTCTAAAGGTTCTTCTAGAACCATTTCTTCTCTTTCTTCTAAAATAACAATATCTTCTATTTCTACGTCATCTGGCTTCCATTCCTTAAGCATTGTGTTCCCCCTTGTTCGACAGCATCCATGCACGGACTCGAGATAATTTAATAGTATAGTTCTTTTACGAGAATTTCAAATATTATCTAAAAAGTTGTTTGTGTATAAACTAACTATTAACGCGTGCCCTTAACAATTAGGTGATAGACTTTAAATACTGATGTAATATAACAAAAAGAGGTTAATAGGGAGTTTTAATGTGACACGATCGGAACTGATTCAAATTGTGTCTAGCCATCAGGGGCAGCTATCTGAAAAAAATACAGAAAAGATTGTTAAGGATATATTTAACCAGATGGCTGAGGCATTAGGGGCGGGCCATCGTATAGAGATTCGGGGTTTTGGCAGTTTTTCCATACGATATCATGCGGCACGTATGGCAAGAAATCCTAAAACCGGTGAATATGTTTCTAAAGCAGGGAAATATTCCTTGCATTTTAAACCCGGCAAAGATATGCGGGATAGGGTCAATCAATTTCTGCAGGGTGATGACGACAAGGAGTCAGTATGAAAGTAAAACAGCAATGGGCATTGTTTGGGTTCTTAGCTTTGGGGATTTCATCCTCTGTACATGCAGATTTTGGGGTGGTCGATAGTAAAAAATCAGCAGAACCTTATGGGAATGCCCAAACAGAAAGCTTTCATCGTGCAATAACCGGTGGAACAACATTAACAGCGTGTGAAGAAGCGGAATTATCTGCAGCGCTGCCTGTGTCTGAAGCGGAAACGTATTACGGCAGAGTAAGACTTAATTTTAGTACGTTGACGTTAGATGAGCTTAAAAATCGTTCTCCGGGTCCAGATAGCGTTGGGCTTATTGCTAACAAACGTGTGAGCGTGAACCAGACCGGCTTAGAGGTTGCTTTAGGGTATAGCTGGTCTTCTTCATTTAGAGGCGATATAGAATATCTGGTCAATAAAAATTTTGATTACACGGCTAAGCCCGTTTTGACTGGTGCACCTGCGACACGTCAATTAACGGCGCAATTTAAAAATAGTACGGTCCTTGCAAATCTCTATTATGAATTCTTAGGTCTCAATCGATTTAAGCCTTATTTAACCGTAGGGCTTGGGCCGTCGGTCAACAGCGTGCAATCCAGCATTACAGCCGCGCCATACGATGCCGCGGGTTCTGCAACTTTGCGTAAGTTCGGGGTTGCGTGGGCTGCGGGCCTTGGTTTACGCGTTGCTGTGTTTTCGCGTTGGCATATTGATGCGAGCTATCGCTATATTCGTTTGGGCAGTGGTATTAATATTAAGCCGACCAGTAAGTTTAAACTATTGGGTGCGACGAGTTTGAATGCGGTTAGCTTGGGCTTGATGTATTATTTTTAGATTAAACAGCAGGGTGTTCGGCATCGATCTGTTGTAACCTATTCCGCTGAAACGAGCACCCTGTAACGGTTAAAAGCACGACAATCGTTGAAAAAATCATGACAATAAAACCATAGTTCATTTCATTTATCAGGGGAGTTAATATTAACGGCGTTACACTGGCGATGGAATAGGCCGTATTATAACAAACACCAATACCTGTTGAGCGCATATTTACCGGAAACAGTGTCGATAAAACCACAAAATTATTGGTTGCATAACTCGCAATAAAGAGCTGGTAGCCTAATAGAAAAAACGCTAATGCAAATTGTGAATTTAGTTTTAACAATCTTAAGGATACGGCTAAAAAGAGTAGAAAGAATAGCGTTACTATTTTAAGGGCTTTAGCCCTATTTAAGCGATCGAATAAATGCCCAAATAGGGGCGACCAAAAAACGGTGAGCAGTATACTCAATGTCATCCAAGAAAATATCGTTTCTAGGGTATAATTAAAATATTGTTTTAAATAACCGGGCAAGTACAGGCTGAAAATAATCAGATAAGAAAAGAACAGGGTACCAGACATGCCCTGCAGTAAATTTTTCCAGTGCGATTTAAATAACTCGTGGGTGAGTTGTTTAGAAGAACGATGCAAAATGGCGCTTTGTTGCCCCTTTAGAAAATCGGGCGTTTCATCGATGCGTGTTCTCATGATAAATACAAGTAATGCTAAAGTGCCACCTAATAGAAAAGGAAGCCGCCAAACCCAAGCAATAATTTCATCATGTAAAAATTGACGTGCGATAATCGCAACTATCAAAGAAGCGAGCAAGGTGCCGATAGCCGTGCTAGACATCATAATGCCAAAATACTTTCCTGAAGAGCCTGTTTTTGTGTTTTCTTTGATAATCGTCGTCATATTGGGCATTTCTGCGCCAAAAGAAAGCCCTTGCAGTACGCGTGCAAGGGTTAATAATATCGGTGAGAATATCCCAATGGCTTCGTAGGTTGGTAGTAAGCCAATCATCATCGTCGACGTGGCCATGACCAGCATAACCATAAGAAGTGTTTTTTTTCTGCCATAAATATCTGCTACTAGACCAAATAGATATCCACCGATAGGGCGGGCAATGTATCCAATCGATAAAATAGAAAATGTTTTTAAATAAGCGACATCTGGGCTACTTGCTGGAAAAAAAATTTCTGAAAGATAGATAACCATCATTCCATAGATAATAAAGTCATAGTATTCTAAAATCGCGCCAAGGCAACTTAAGAAAATAGCTTTATTTTTTTTTATTTGGCTGTTGATGTTGTTGATCGCGTAGGTATTGTTCATTTGCTCTCCAAATGCATTATCCAGCAAAATTCATCAGGTGCATCATTTACAACAATTTCGGAGTTTACATTGTAAACGATAGGGTAATTGATGTGTCCATGACCAAACTGATCATTTTTAAACACTGGAATTTGAGTGTCTTTCGCAAAGCGTTCTATAGCGATGCGAATTGTTTCAGTGATAGCAGAAGATTCTGAGCTGTCTAGGGTAGCAGGTGTTATGAACTGCCCGAGAATAATAGCACGTACTTTTTTTAAGAGGCCCGCTTGTTTTAAGTGATTGAAAGCACGGTCTATTCTATAGCCTTTTTCACCGACTTCTTCTAGAAATAAAATCTTTCCTGCGGTTTGAATTTGCCACGGGGTGCCAATACTGGTTTGAAGCGTCGCTAAATTACCACCTGTTATACGTCCCGAGATTTTTTTTATTTTTGAGGCTGCTGTGTTTAAAGGGATTAGTGGACCTAAGGTTAATGTTTTTTTACTTTGAGACACGATAGTCGCGATCTGTTCGAAGTTTTGAGGATCTTGATTGGGATTTAAGAGACTCGCTAAGCCAGCGCCGTGAATGGTTTGCCAACCCCACTGTTGCGATAGAAAGAGATGTAGCGCTGTGATATCACTAGACCCAATAAAAAATTTTTCAGTTGTTGGTTTTGGACATTGGCTTAAATAATCGATTAATCGGGCACTGCCATATCCGCCGCGGAGCGTCCAAATAATGGTGTTGCTTGATTTATCCTCAAGGGCATTTTTCAATTGCAAAAATCGGTTTTCATCACTGTTGGCATGAAAAATAATACTTTTTTCTGTCAGGTTGTCTGGAACATCAATTTTTAAATGCGTTGTCGTTTTAAGTTGCTCTATAATTTAGGGATTACACGCAGAAGCCGGCGCAATTAACCGAATTGTGTGAGACTGAAAAGCTTTTTGAAAATCTGGGTTGGTTACAATGGGGTTAAAAGTGGGTTTTGTTTGAAGCATGTTTGTACATCCGCACAGTATAATAAAATAACCGCAATATAAGCACTTTTTTTAAACATTAAACCGAAAATGCATAATATCACCCTCTTGAACGATATACTCTTTTCCTTCGAGTCGCCATTTGCCCGCATCTTTAGCGCCTTGTTCGCCTTTGTACGTAATAAAGTCTTCATAGCGAATCACTTCCGCACGAATAAAGCCTTTTTCAAAATCGCTATGGATTACACCCGCCGCTTGTGGTGCAGTAAAACCCACGGGAATAGTCCAAGCACGCACTTCCTTTACACCGGCCGTAAAATAGGTTTGTAAATGCAGTAAACCATAACCACCTCGAATGACGCGATCGAGCCCGGGTTCGCTTAGCCCCAAGTCTTTTAGAAATTCCATTTTTTCAGTAGGCTCTAATTCTGCGATTTCTGCTTCAATAGCTGCGCAAATGGATACAACAATCGCACCTTCTGCTTTTGCAATTTTTTCAACCGTTGCTAAATACGGGTTATTTTCAAATCCTTTTTCATCCACATTGGCAATATACATGATGGGCTTAGCGGTTAATAATTGCAGCGATTTAATGAGCGCTTTATTGGCATCATCGGTCTTAAATGTTCGCGCAGGTGCGCCATTGTTCATATGTTCTATGAGTTTTTCTATCCATTCTTTTTCAATCATCGCGGGCTTTTGTCCGCTTTTCGCGTTTTTAATGGCTTTTAGATAGGTGCCTTCAATTGTTTTTAAATCAGCGAGCAAGAGTTCTGTATTGATCACCTCGATGTCGCTTGCAGGGTTAATGGCACCTGCAACATGGATAATATCATTGTTCTCAAAGCAGCGAACAATATGCGCAATGGCGTCGGTTTCGCGAATATTCGCCAAAAATTGATTACCTAAACCCTCGCCTTTAGAGGCGCCTTTTACGAGTCCCGCGATATCCACAAATTCCATGGTGGTTGGCAAAATACGTTCTGGTTTTACGATAGCCGCCAGCGCATCTAATCGGGGATCAGGCATGGGGACACGCCCAACATTAGGTTCTATGGTGCAAAACGGGTAATTTTGCGCTGCAATACCTGCGCGCGTCAGTGCGTTAAAGAGGGTTGATTTTCCGACATTGGGGAGACCAACGATGCCACAATTAAATCCCATGGTTTAAAATCCTACGGTGTAAGCCATTTTTGTAAAGCGGATATTGCTGCTTGAATAGCCGTTTTAATAAGTTGTTTGTCTTCTTTTGACGGGTTGCTTAAAACGTAATCCGCTACGTCATCTTTATTGCCGGGATGCCCGATACCCAAACGTATTCGGTGAAACGTTCGACTATTGAGGTGGTGAATAATATCTCTGAGTCCATTATGGCCTGCATGTCCACCATCTGTTTTAAAACGAAATTCGCCTGCGGGAAAATCCAGTTCATCGTGTGCAACCAAAATGGCTTCGGGGGGGATTTGATAGTATTTGGAAAATAAACCCACAGCTTGTCCACTATGATTCATAAAGGTAGTGGGGATCAGAATGTGAAAATCTTTTCCACCAAAAGTCCATTTTGTATGTCGTGCATGAAATTTGGATTCTGCTTTTAAAGAGAGACGAAATTGTTGGCAAAGGGCTTCTACAAACCATTCGCCCGCATTGTGACGGGTGTCTTTGTAATCTGGGCCCGGGTTTCCGAGCCCAACAATTAACTGTATGCCAGGACTTGATGACGACACTACGAATTGTGGTCCTTCTCTTTATCGTTATTGTCTGTTGTTGTCGCATCCGCGGCAGACGCTTTTGCTTCTTTGCCTTTTGGTACAACCTCAGTTTCTGTTGCCTCAGGTTCAGGTGCTTCTTCTTTCATTTGACGTGGTAAGTGGATCGCTACGACTGCATGATCATGATCAGCGATATGACCATGCGAAAATGCAACCAGATCGGTTCCTTTAGGCAACTGCAGCTGAGACAAATGTATAGATTGATCTAAATCGAGTTTAGAAATATCCACGACAATTTCTTCGGGTAAGTCGCTTGCCAAGCAGCGTAACTCTACATCGATCATCGGGTGGTTGACGATACCGCCGGCTAAAACGCCTGGTGCTTTTTCTGCACCGACAAAGCGGAGTGGAATATGCATATTGATATGATCTGTTGCATTTACCCGTAAAAAGTCCATATGAAAAATGGCTTTTTTAAAGTGGTGGCGTTGCAGATCTTTCAAAACCGCTTTGTGCTTTTTACCTTCGATATGTAAAGTCAAAATATGCGAATAGAATGCTTTATTTTCTAAGGCGTGCATGACCTTTTTATGGTCTAATGTAATGGCAATTGGGGCTTCCCCCCCACCATAAATAATGGCTGGGATCTTGTCTTGCGTACGACGTAGGCGGCGGCTCGCACCTTTCCCCTGGTCTTGACGCAATTCTGCATGTAATTCAAATGTTGCTTTTGCAGTCATTAATCGTCTCCTAAAAGGGTTTGTATCGAATCCCCTTTTCCGCGACCAGAAAAAGAGGGCATATAGGGGCTAAGCCCTAAGCCAAGGACTATACCCCAGGGGGCATTTTAGGTCAAGGCAAGAAGCAAATGGGGTCAGATCTTGATTCTATACTGCGTTTCGTAGAAGCAAAACCTGAAAAGAGAGTTTAAGTAGTATAGAATCAAGATCTGACCCCATTTGTTATAAGTTGACAAACTTAAATCTTAGTCCGTAAACTTTGTTCCTTTAAAACGGTTTGAGGATGAATTTTGTCATTTGCTCATTAATTCGAACTAGAAATTGCAATTGGTTTGATGGCAAGGTGTATAAAAGGCGATAGTAAAAATGAAAACTGCAAAATTGAAAAAAGCATTTCAGGATGAAATCAGAGAATCTTGCCTACAATGTGGCGTAGAGCGATTAACGGCCTACTGGGATGAAGAATTAGAATACTATATTTATTTGTCGGATGAGGAGATATGTAATAACTGTCAACCCTTGATTTAAACGCGCAGCCTTGCTTGCGCAACTTTCGAACGTGGCGGTTGATTTGTCAGGGTTGTCACAAACTGGCTGACTGCAATTAAGACATCGAAATTGACATCCGTTTTAATACCCATGCCATCTAATAGATAAACAACATCTTCAGTCGCGACATTGCCAGAAGTGCCCTTCGCATAGGGGCACCCCCCTAAACCCGTAATGGCGCTGTCAACAATAGCAATGCCCATCTCAAGGCAAGCATAAATATTGGCCAGCGCTTGTCCGTACGTATCGTGAAAGTGCACAGCCAATTGTTGAATGGGCACATGTTCTGCCACAGCATGAATAAGCGCTTGTGCGCGATGGGGCGTGCCAATACCAAGGGTATCGCCAAGCGCTATTTCGCTGCATCCCATTTGAAACAATTGACCTGCCAGTGTCGCCACGGTTTTAGGTAAAACAACGCCTTCATAAGGGCAGCCGAGACTGCATGAAATATACCCACGAACTGCGATATCGTGTTTATTGGCCAATTGTAAAATAGCCTCAATATGCTTTAGGGTTTCTGCAGTGCTGCAATGGGTGTTTTTTTCTGAAAAAGTTTCTGTTGCTGCTGCAAATACGGCAATATCTTTTGCGCCTGCTGAGATCGCGCGTTCAAAGCCCTGAATATTCGGCACTAAAACGGGATATCGAATGCCGGGTTGTTTTGTAATACCGGGTAGGACGACATCTGCATCCGCAAGCTGTGGGATCCATTTTGGCGAAACAAAACTGGTTGTTTCAATGGTGCTTAAACCTGTCATGGATAATCGGTTAATAAAATCGATTTTTACAGCGGTTGGAATAATCGTTTTTTCATTTTGTAAGCCATCGCGAGGCCCAACTTCCACAATTCTAACAAATGTAGGAAAATTCGTGTTATCTCGCTTGACGGGTATCTGTGTATTGTCACGCATCCTTGAAGTTTACTCTATTTTTGAGAAAGGGTTTTCTTTAAGAATGGCCAAATATTTTCTAAAACGAGCGGCTGTGCTGTCGCATTCGATTGTGTTCGGTAAAGAGGGCCGTAGTTTATGGGCTGCAGTAGACCTATAAGCAACACTTTGGTGTGGTGTTGTGTTGAAAGCAGAACTAACTTGTTGAGGTTTTTTTGGATTAACGAAACCGGTAGGCCACGTAGACCATCATTTGCACCCAATGCTATAATCACGACCGTTTGCGCCGCGCCTAAAATCCGAAGGAGCAGTAATCCATGTATATAACGAGCAGTCAGGGTACAAAAATTGCGTATCATAAAATTTCTGGCAAATCACCCGGGATTATTTTTTTCGGTGGTTTTATGTCGGATATGACAGGCACAAAAGCCACGTATTTAGAAGGTGTTTGTCAACGTTTAGGGCAGACGTATGTTCGGTTTGATTATTCTGGACATGGGGCGTCTTCGGGTAAGTTTGAAGAGGGTAGTATTGGCAGTTGGTTAGAAGATGCCTTGTGTGTCTTAGATAATCTAACAGAGGGTCCGCAAATTATTGTCGGTTCTAGTATGGGTGGATGGTTAATGATGTTAGCTGCACTCAAACGACCCGATCGCATTAAGGCTTTGGTTGGTATTGCGTCCGCGCCGGATTTTGTAGAAGATCTTAGTCACATGCAGGTTGTACAGCAAGAAGCACTTGCTAAAAATGGGATTTGTTATCTGCCTTCACACGATGGTGTAACGACTTATCCCATTACGCATCATTTAATTACAGAAGGCCGAACACATTCACTCTTAAAAGCACCGATCCCGATTTTTTGCCCTGTACACTTGCTGCATGGTTTGTCGGATAAAGATGTGCCTTGGCAAAAATCTGTTAAATTGGCAGAGCGTTTACAGTCAGCGGATGTAACGGTGACTTTAATTAAAAACGGTGATCACCGCTTGTCGGAAAGGACACATTTAGTGCTTTTAGAGAAAAGTGTGTATTCACTCATAGATGAGGCTAGATAAAAAAATTGAAGGTTCAACCGCGAGGGCAAGAAAAAAGCAAGTTTATAGCCTAAACTGAGGGTAGTTAAACAAGATGTTTAAGGCGGTTAAGGTTATGTTTATATTAATACGTTTGCTCCCCTTACTGGTATTGTATGTCCTCTTTTTCTTTTTCCCATTCAAAACAGCCATGATTGGTTATGTGTCGGCATGTGTTGTTCAGCTCGTACTTTATAAAGTTGTTATTGGGCGGTTTAGTATTCCACACTTTTTCTATTTTTTAAGCGGTCTACTATTTGCGGGGGCTGCACTTCATTTTAAACACAATACCATTTTTATGTATGAAATATCATTTCTATTGCTAATAAGTGCCGTGTATATTTTATATCAGTCTTTAACAGCCAAAAAAGGGGAGCTTTATCTGATGGGGGTATTGCAGCCGGCAGATAAAAAACTGGCTTCTTTGACCTACTTAAACAATCTGATGAGCATTGTCTATTTAGTTTTAGCGCTTGCGAATGTTGCCATCATCCATTACTTATCAGCGACCTATTGGGTCAATTTTAGAGTGTTTGGCGTGTATGTGTTCTTGATGCTCGTTAGCGTGGTTATTGGATTTGGCATGGCAAAATCCGACGAAGCTCAAAAAACCCTTTCGTAATTGTCAGCAACGCCTAAAAAATATCTGCCTAATATTCTATTAATGAATTCCATTTTTTGTACGATAAAACTAATGGTGTGGAATTTTCTGTATTTCACAGAGCCTAACGATTAGCAAAGCAATAAGGCATTGTTAAGCGGGGATATACACGAAGAGGTATTATTGATATGGCAGTGACCATCATTAAGCTGGGTGAAAAAAAATCGGATGCTGATTTGGAAGCAGAGGCGCAAGATAAGCAAGATGAAGAAATTGAAAAAGCGATTGCTTATGCTTTTGAATCTACCGATGAACATTTAACAATCGAACGTATAAATAATTTAAAAAATATTTTAAACGATATTGTGGATGCTCAAAAAAAATCTAAAGAAAATAAGTTGACCTTTGATCTTAAAGAGGCGCTAGAGTTCGCAATAAAAAAACGTAAAATTGTAATTGTAAAAAAAGAATTAGAAGAACTTTTAAGGATGCTTAATGTAGAAGTTAAAAATGATGACGTAGCCAGCGTGGTTGAGGTTAAAAGAGACGAAGTAAAAGAAGTAAAAGATAACCAGGAAGTAGAGGTTGCTAATTTAGGTACAACAATAGTCTTAAGTAAACAATTGATTCATGGTATTGATAAAATTTTAGAAGAAAATAAACGCAAGAATATCCGTTCTAATTTAGTGTCGGAGGATGAGAAGGTTACTGCCGATTTTGCCGTTGGCGTCAGAACTATATTAGATAACGAAGAAAACACTTCAGGTGTTAAAGTTAATAAGTATGCCACCTCGGGGGCGGTTGTGGTGGGCGGTGCCTGCTTGGGAACTGGAATACATTTTATAGTGGTGGCAGGTAGTATAGTTGCTGCTGGCGTGTTTCCAATAGGTTTGGCTGTTGTGGGTGGTATTCTTATCATTGGCGCTGGAATTTATTATGCAAAAAAGAAACGCGAAAGGATTGCAAAATTTTTGCCAGCGCTATATGCGAAATCGAAAAACACTAAAGATATGCGAATTGAGCAATTAGATGGTGAGGAAAGACATAAGAAATTAGAAAGCCTGACAAGGAAACACGACAAAAATAATCAAAAAAATAAAGACTTAGTAGAGAAAGAAATCGCTCGTTACAAAAAAAAACATCAGGGAAAATACGATCGTATCTGCTCTAAGATACAGGACTCGGAAGAGGAGTTAAAAGAAATACAAGAAATGCTTAAAGATCCTACTGTTGATTTTCAGGAATTTAAAAAAACACATAAATCAAGATTAAACAAGGTTAATGTTGACGTTAAAACTGTTAAGGATCTCGAGTCTCTAAAACAGAAGCTTCGTTCCAGAGAAGGTGTTGTTAGATTTGGAAGGCTTGGTGATGTGGAAGAGACGTTAAAAAAAGTACGCGACATGTATCTGTCTGTAGATGATTACACTAATTTTGACGAATTTAAAAAAAAATACGCATTAGAGCATGCAAATAATTTTGAAGGTTTTAAAGATTTCACAGATCTTAAATCTTTTAAAGCACATCTTAAGCAGATAGGGTTTTATTACAGTACGGCAAGAACTGGATCTTTAGTACAACTTAACGAATCTAAAATAGATTGGGAGCGTGATCAAGAAGCTTTTAAGCAGAATAGGCATGCGAGTTTAGAAGCGCAAAATAAAGAAAATGCAGCAAAATATAAAAAAAATTCTAGTTTAATAGAAAATAAATTAATTAAGTTGAGATGGTATAAGAAAATTGTTCCATATTTTGCATACTGGGCAACTAACGTAGCCATAAATTTTAGGTCTAATGCCGTTGCATTAAGAGAATTTACTGCTGTTGTCGAGGCGGGTGCAGCACAAGCCAGTAAAACATTGGAAGAGAAAGGTAGCGATCCTGGTTCTCTTTCCGAATTTCAAGAAGTGGAAAAAATTGCGAAAAATATTGAAGACGCAAGAGAGCAATTTGAGGCGCGTGTTGGAAAATTTGTAGCACTGTTAAGTAAAGAGCTGCCAGATCAGAATAGAACTGACTTTTATGATTACTTGAAAATAGAAGAATGTTATGTTTCAGATACAATATTTCAGAAAAAAATAGCACGACTCGTTTCAGGTGATAAAATTAAAAACACTATGTTAAGGATTTTTTATACGCATCCCAGTACAGTATTGAGTGTGCTTGATGTGCACGATGAAAAAACAATAGACAATATTAATGCAGTTTTAAAGGATGCGGAACGGCATTTGTCAAATTTTTCAGTAGAAGTAGATTGTTTAAATTCAATGCAAGTATATTTTCCACCAGATAATAATTCTGATTATAAGAGATTTATGCTTGTTTCAAACGAAAACCCAGAGGATGCGAAAGCACAAGAGGAATTTTTTGAACATATACTTGTAATAAAAAAATCTATTATGGAGGTAAACAAGACATTACAAGCAGTCCCCAAGGAACCCCCAGAAGAGCTGAACAGGATAAAAAAGGGGATCAATGATAAAATAGAAAGCTTGATTACTTCTGCAAAACTTGCAGTAGACAACATTGAAGAGCAGCTTGCAAAACTGGACATTGTCGAGGAAAGCAACAAGTATCGAGAAGCATATTTAAGAATTTTTAGCGATTTTTCAGAGGCTAATGGATTAGACGGATGTATAAAGCGAGCAAGATTCTCAGATGCCATTCTTATTTTAGATGCTGATCAGATTAAACAATTTGCGGAAAGTTTTGAGGGTCGTCAATTAGAAGATGGGATATTAAAAGAATTTTATGAGCGCTTTTCTAAACTTCCGCTAATGTTAAAAGAAGAAAGATTTAATTTTTTTCAAAAAGCACAGGCAGCAGGTGCAGAAGATCTTAAACAATTAGAAATGCTTCAAAAAGGATATGAAAATTTTTTTGAAGACAGAAGTTTTGGTATTACGAAATTACAGAAGCTAAATGGTCAGAAAATTGTTGGTAAAGAAGATCTTGAACAGTATGTAAAAAACAATGAACATATCTATCGTTCTCAAAGAGTTTTGATTGATCAAAAGCGTGGTGTTTTAGAAGAAATGCAAAAGTCTTTAGTTTTATCTATGCCTGAAATAGAAACCACTTTGGGGCTTCCTTCCACACATAAGTTCAAGCGCATAGCAAAAAAAAGAAGAGTTAATTATGGTATTCCTTATAATCCTTCAATGTCATTATCAATGGATTATATTTCAAATTTATTTAAATCGACTCAATTGGCGTTCGGAACAATGAAGGGAATGCTTTTCAAACTTAAGTTTCCTGAAATGACAATAAGTTCAATCAATCTTAATTTAGGTGAAATTTTAAATGTTGTGAGTGATGAAAGGATTCCTGGCTCAATTGAAAATGCGTTGAAATTTTTAAATAAAATTAAAGGAATACGTTTTCCGGGTTTTGATTTTGACGTTACGTTTGGGTCATTGTTTGACACAATGCAAAAAGACACCGCGGTTTTGAATAGAGATAATCAAAAAAAAGTAGTTGATGCTATAAAAGGGCTACAAAAGTTTTTAGGCAACATTCCTTGGCCATTTAGCGAGATGACATTTCCCGATCTCATTTTAGAAATTCGTAAGATGTCTTTAGAAATTGGAAAGCTAAGCATTAGATTAGCTCAGCTAAATCCTTTCAATGTTAATGACGCGTTAGAAATGAAAAATATTATTTTAAGATTAAAAACGTTAAAAACGAATTTCAATAAGCTTAATATTGAATTAGGTAAAATTGATTTAAAAAGTCTGGTTAGAGATTTGCCAGATCGGTTTCCTTGTAAAGCTGCGCTGAGTGACTTTGTCGTCAAGTTTGATCCATTTTTTGAAGGTTTGAAAAGCATGTCTTTAGAGTTTGATAAAATTAACGTGGGTAAGTTCCCATGGGAAGATTTTCTCTATATCTGCAATTGCTATCCAGAGTTTAAAAAATTTGGTGGTTTTGGAAATCTAGTGATTCAATTTCCAGAATGGTTAAAACAATATGCGGAATTGGAGAATAAAATTAAGAAACTTGAAGGGGAAGAGGCGGGATGGAATCCGTTTTCTTCGTTGGGTGATTATAAAATACAACTTGGCGAAATAAAAATCAATCTTGAAAAATTTAGAAAGTTCAAAATGTGTCTGGGCACTGTTGCTAAATTTTCATTAGAAACCCCCTCTTTTCAGATTCCAGAATTTCTAGCGTTGCCAGAGCTTTCCGGTATTTCTTTAGGTAGCCTACGGAGTCTATCTAAAACACTGGATACATTTGGGGATATTTCGTTTGATGACATGTCGTTTGTTATAAATTTTTTAGGTGAATTTGGAGGTGTAGAAGGTCTAGCTCTAAATCTTAAAAACCTACGAAAGTTAATGCTTGATTTGACGTTGCACATTAATTCGTTGAAAAAATTAAGCGAGGAAGACTTAGAAAAATTGAAAAATGACCTAAAAGAAGCGACGAGAAAGTTCGAAATGTTTGAGAAGTTTTCTTTGAAATTTGAAAAACTTTCATTCATTTTACCTAAACCCCCAGGATTGCCAGCAATTGATGCTTCTATGTTGTCAAGTGCTTTAGAAGGCATTAAGGTGGGGTTAAGCGGAATTAACTTGTCTATTGATCTTTACAGTGGGATGAACAATGTTAAAAATGCTTTTTCTAAATTTGACTTAAAATTTAATATAAAATCTTTGTGGCCATCTTTTCCAGAGGCGGAAAAAAAGAATAAAACGAATAAAGAAAATTCATCTTTAAATTTTGATTTAGATTTTGGGAATGTGGACTTAAAAGCCATTGATTTAGATGAGATTATAAAAAGAGTAGAACAACTAAGAGATTTAAATAATGAAACAAAAACACGGCTTGATGAAGCATTAAAAAATCCGATTGCTGAGAATGTAAGGCAAGCTACTGGCCTTGGATCAGCGCAAGAAAAAGAATTTACCGACAAAGTAAACGCGACCTATACTGAAGTCAAGAAAGGTCTCGATGTTACATTGCTTAGCTTATATACGCTGAGAGCGACCATTGCCATTATCAATGCCATTAAAAGGGGAGATGGGACAGCAGTGGTGGCGGAACTAGAGGAACTAGTAAAAAAGGCATTTGGTTTACAGAGTGAGATTAAATTAATTGTAGATGAACTTAATATGCTTAAAGAATTTGGCTCAACATCAGAATTAGAAAAAATAGAATTATTAAAAAAGAAGTTGGCGTCAAAAGAACAAGATTTAAAAAATGTAAAATTAAACTTGTTTGAATTAAAACGTATGCGAGAAGCTTTTTTAGATTCTAACATAACTGTTGATTACAATAAGCCTCCAATTTCAGACATGATGAGTGGAATTGAACCAGAGACAGTTAAGGTCATTATTAATCAAGCTAAAGTCGCTATTGTTGAGGCGGGAAAGCTTTCGTCAACGCAGATTGATTCTGCTGTGATTGCTGTTGAGCTTTCAGAGATAACACTAAAATTGGTTCCGCTTGTGGACATCATGCAAAACAGAGATCGCAAAAACATTAAATCCGAAGTTGAGGAATTGATTAAAGAGGCTTCCGCGCCCTTGGAAGATGTAGGCCCGGAAATAAAGTTATTAAAGCTGAATGATATTAAAAAAAGACTATTAGAGTTCAAACAATTAACTGAACGAGCATCTGAAATACCCAGTGTTGATTTTGCGAAGTCTCCTTATTCAAACGTGTTGCAGTCCCTTGGCCTTTCTGGAGACATGGTTAAATCGTTTGTTGAAAATGCAAACAAGATATCAAGAGAGGATATTGATGGCGCACTTCGTAAATTGGCGATTGCAGAGCTGCCGTTTAAACTAGCGTTGCTTGAAAAAAATATGGTTGTTATTACAAAGGCAAAACCACTATTAGATTTCTTAAAGGAGAGGATGTCTGCGGGTGACTCAAACCCAGATGATATTATTGCGATGTGGAGCAAAAATAATAAATCAGGAGAATCGTTGAATTTTTTTGAATTAAGAGATGCTGTTGAAAGTGCAAAAAGTCTATTGAATGAAGTTCAACAGCTTTCTTTGGGGGGGGAGATTAAGGGGGAGGCGGAAGGTTTATTATTCAAGCTGAAAAAAATAAAAACGGCTTTAAATGGAATGCTGGAAAATACAGATGAACAAAAAGCGAAGCATTTATTTTCTAGCATTTGTGATTTTGCCAATGCTGCCGCAATAGTTGAAGTAGGAGCTAAGGTTGATGCATTAAGGCGTGCATTAACAATGGATGCAACTGATTTTGCGAAGAATGTGGCGCTGCCACCTGGTGCAATTATTGAAGAACGCAAAAAAACAATTGGCGAATTTGTAAAACACACTGAAGGTTTGATGAGAAAATTTGAGGCCTATCGTCGCTTGGTTCAGATTTCTAATGAATTAAAAAATAAAAAGTTAGAAGATATAGATTCTAAAAAATTTAAGGATTTTGAAGCGCTTTACAGCGAAGTAATGGGTTCTGGAGTTGAAAAAAAGCTTGGTTTGGAAGATGATATTGAGACTTTTTTAAAATTCAAAAAGCATTTCCATGATGAGTGGCCTATAATTCCTTCTTTAGAAAGCAAAAATGATAATGCACTTGTTATGCTGTTAGGCGTTTTAGATAATCTCTATTCTTTAAATGGCGCTCAGGATATACATCAAAAACTTGAATCTGTAGAGAGCTTTTTTCAAGTTCTGAAAGCCCGCGAAGTTCAAAAATCAATAGTGCATCCTTCAGTATTGACATTGAGTGGGGGGCCACAGAATACGCCTCAGACAGAGGCTGAGCCCAAACCTGAGGATCTGACGCAAAAGAAATCAGGGCCCCCTCCTCCTCTTCCCCCACCTTAATTAAATAAAAAATTTTTTGCGTGCACTGACTGGTGCAACATAAACAAGCATTGTATGATGACGCCAGGGAGAATCTCGGTGTCTAATAAAATAGAACTCTATGTTGATGGTGCATGCAGCGGAAACCCCGGGCCCGGTGGGTGGGGGGTATTGCTGCGGTATCAGGACGTTGAAAAAGAATTGTCAGGCGCCGAACTCAATACTACCAACAACCAAATGGAATTAATGGCGGCCATTCAAGGCTTGCAGGCACTCACGCGACCGTGTCATGTGGATGTATATACCGATTCTGAGTACGTTAAAAAGGGTATTACACTTTGGATCCACAATTGGCAGAAACGTGGGTGGAAAAACTCAGCTAACAAGCCGGTTAAAAACCAAGCGTTATGGGAGCAATTAAATGCAGCTACCCACCGACATCAAATCACCTGGCATTGGGTGAAGGGACATTCGGATCATCCCGAGAACGATCGCGTTGATGCACTCGCTCGAGAAGCGATTGGTAGGTTATTAAGTTCTGAAATGAAATGATAAAGGAATCTCGTTTGTGCAAAAAATAAAACGACAAGTGATTTTAGATACCGAAACCACTGGACTCGATCCAACCAAGGGACATCGTTTAACGGAAATTGGTTGTTTAGAAATGATTGATCGCCGCTTAACAGGTCGAAAATTTCATACCTATTTAAATCCGCAGCGTGAAATCGAAAAAGCAGCAGCTGCCATTACGGGTTTAACAACGGAATTTTTGCGTGATAAACCGAAATTTTCATATGAAGTGGCTGAAGAGCTTGTTGCTTTTCTCAAAGAGGGCGATACCGAGCTGATTATTCATAATGCACCTTTTGATTTAGGATTTTTGAATCATGAGTTAATGCGCATCAATCATCCCTGGCAGCCCATTGAAGATTATGTGGCGGTGATTGATACATTAGTTATGGCTAGGCGTATGCATCCGGGGCAACGCAATAATTTGGATGTGCTTTGTGCACGCTATAAAGTAGATAATACAGTGCGTCAATACCATGGTGCATTGTTGGATGCGCAATTGCTGGCCAAAGTCTATTTGGCGATGACGGCTGGGCAAACAAAAATGCAGTTGGGTGCGGAATCAACAGCGACTGAAGTCGCACAGCCGAAGCTGAGTATTCAGCGCGTTAAAAGAAATCTGGATAAAGTATTGCGGGTGATTCGAGCAACCGAGGAAGAATCTCGATTGCACGAAGCAAGAATGGCGTTTTTGAAAGAGGCTTCAGGAACCAAAAGTTAATTAAACTAATAATTTCTTTTTTGCTAACAACATTCCCTCAAAAATGGATTGAGATATTTTATTTGGAAATTCTTTGGGGAGTTTGGTAGAGACGATGTCTATAACGCTGTCTACTTGTTGAAGCATTTCATTTAAGATTTTTTCAGCATGTGCTTCAGAATAATTTGCAAATTTAGCCGTTTGCACAAAATATCTACGTTGTAGGGTATACCAATGATAGTGATTATTTTTTCCTCTTAAAGCCATTGCCATCTTAAGTTTTTGTGCTTGTAATTGTCGATTTGAAATTAAAGGGTAGGCTGATATAATGTCGTAGAGTGGTGTTAAACGATATTGTCCACCTGCTTCAATAAAAATACTATAATTTTTAGCGTGCCCATCAATTGCAGCCAAAAGCCAAAATAAAACTTGAGTACGAAAAAAAGTATCTCGATCTTTGTTGGATTCTGTGGAACTCAATAATAGTCGCATAATGTTTGCAATGCCAGGGCCGCCATCAGATTGATATTTTAGATGAGATGAAATACCCAGTGCTTGACACATGTCTTCTTGAGGTAAGCGCATAATCCAACCGCCATCACTGGCGAGTTTGCGATCAAATCTTTCGACTATGAGTGCTTTTGTATCTTCAAAATATTGAATTTCACATTTGGCAACAGGTAATCCAAATGCTTTTGTAACCTCTGAGCATAACCATTCATTTTCGCAACTGTCACTTAAATCCAGTTGTTGATGTCGAATATAACCGATGGGTAACTTAAAAATATGTGTCGTAGGAGTCGATTCCAGAGGTCTATTCCAAGCTCCATTCCACAATAGAAAAGCGGTTTTTTCTTGTGCGCCTGCAATGGAAATGCGGAACTCATCGTCCTGAGCTGACATGCCTAATGGGTAATCTTTTGTGTTGCGTAAAATCGAGGCAATTTCTTTTTCTTTGAGTGGGTGGAAAAGAATTTGATTTTTGAACTCAGTTGCATCTTCAGTTAATAACTGTATAGCGCCTACGCAATCTTTTCCGATACTTGCGAGTAAATCAAAAGGTTGATCAGTTGCGGTTTGAAAGCGCCTTTGAATGCGCGATTTAATTTCAGCATTATCAGGGAGTAAGTTATCAAAAAAATTATAAACGATATCTCCAATAAATGGCTTGCGGACTAAGGGTAATGATAATGAAATAGGGCGGGCACCTGGTAAATTGAGCCATTTTTCATCGTAGCTAAAACTGAGGCCGCCATAAATATTTCTTTCGAGTTTACCTACTCGTATACCATTCATTAATACAATGAGTATTCGCGCTTGTGTTTTTGAAGTTACCATTCTTCTTTCCACGGTGTTTCCGTTGTTAATGATTTATCTTTGCCAGATAGATTAATTTCAAGATTAACAGCCGAAAGAATATTAAAGAGTGTTTCGAGCTTTGTATTTTCTGGTTTGTTTTCAAAGGCTGAAATGGTGGTCTGTTTTACGCCTACTAAAGCGCCCACTTGAGATTGACTTAGCTTAAGTTTCTTACGTTGATCTATAACCATTAAGGCGAGATCTTTGGGCGTATGAATGAGCATATTGTGCTTCCTATTTTAGAAGGATTATCCCTTATAGGGGATAGGTTCAAGTTTATCCCCTATAGGGGATAAAATCAAATTTATCCCTACTAGGGGATAAAATGTGTGGGGTGGTGGTACAAAAAGAGGGGGTAAAGTGCTAAGCGAAGGGAAATCCATATATGGCTGAATGGCCATATACTGATTTTACGGTTGATCAGCTATATTTTGACTTAAAGTTCTAAGTAGGTCACATTGCCCGATAACCCTATTATTATCATTTTTTTCTTGTTGTGGAGAAGGTGCCCGTCAAAAATAAGCCGCATTTAACCACAAATGACACGCAATACTCGCGGCATAGCCTAAAGCGATCGCCCAGATCCATTTAAGATGCGTGAAAAAAGTATAGATCCCGCGAGCTTGTCCCATCACGCTAATGCCTGCGGCAGAGCCTATAGACAGCAAACTGCCGCCAATGCCGGTTGTAAGGGTTAACAATAGCCACTGGCCTTCCGACATCGATGGGTTCATCGTGAGTACTGCAAACATCAAGGGAATATTATCGACAATGGCGGATAAGATCCCAATGAAGATATTGCCTGAAGTGTGATTGACAAAAATCGTTGTGGAGACGATTTCAAGATAACCTAATGTTGCCAAGCCGCCGATTGAGAGCATAATGCCGTAGAAAAATAAAAGCGTATCCCAATCCAATTCTTTAATGGCGGGAAAGATTTCCAGTGTTTTGAGACTTTTTACTTGTTGTGTGTAATATGCAAAAAGTTGTAGATAAGCAAGACCCATCATCATGCCAATAACTGGCGGCAGGTGAAAATTATTTTGAAAATAAACCGTTGTGGCAATCGTTAAAATAAATAAAAGAATAACGCGTTTGCCACCTTGGGTTATTTTAACGGTCTCGTCGATCGACTTGGGAGTGGCGATGGGTACTGCAACATGCATGCATAGTGCGGGGATTAAAAAACTGATTAAGGCGGGCAAAAATAATTTGAAAAAGTCTGCGAAGGGAATTAAACCCGATTGCCAGACCATTAAAGTTGTAATATCCCCAAAAGGGCTAAAAGCGCCGCCTGCGTTTGCTGCAACAACGACATTAATACAAGCTAGTCCTGCAAAACGTCGATTATCCTTGCTTAATGCTAAAATAACGGCAGACATTGCCAGTGCTGAAGTTAAATTATCTACGCATGGCGATAATAAAAAGGTTATGCTGCCGGTTATCCAAAATAGTTGACGGTAAGACAGTTTAAACTTTGTAAGCCAAGCACGTAATGCTTCAAAAACATTTCGTTCGGTTAAGACATTAATATAGGTAATCGCCACAATAATAAATAATAAAATTTCTGCATATTGCATGAGATTATGCTGAATAGCCGCATGCGCGATTTCTGGCAATTTTTCTTGGTTAGCGAGTATGGAGACGATCACCCAAATAATACCCGAGGCAAATATGAGTGGCTTTGATTTTCGTAAATGCGTAAATTCTTCGAAAATCACCAGCAGATAGGCGATAAAGAATGTAGAGAGTGCAATGAGTGCAGGTGTAGAATGCGTGACATTTAAGAGCAAAGCTTGCTTCATTGTTTTATACCGTTTTTTATTGTGTTTTCATGTTGCCGTTAGCAATATAATTTCCACTGAACTGGATAATGTGGATAAGCGCAATTAACATGACAACGGTTGCGAGGACATAGTCAAAATCAAAGGCGTGATATCCTTTATAAATAATGAGGCTCCCAAGCCCCCCTGCGCCAATGGCTCCCGCGATGGTTGAATATCCGATTAAATGGATCAATGTAATCGTGAGTGCTTTTATGATATTAGGTAATGCTTCCGGAATCAAGACTTTATAAATAATTTGAAAGGTTGATGCGCCTACGGCGTTAGCGGCCTCTATAATACCAGGTTGAATGCGGTTGAGTGCTTTTTCACAGAGTTGGGCAAAATAAGGAATCGCCGCTAACGTTAAGGGAACGACGGCGGCAATGCAGCCTTCGTAAGCGCCAACGAGAAACTGTGTAAATGGGATCATGGCGATCATAAAAACAATGTAAGGTAAGGATCGCATCGTGTGAATCCAAATGTATAGGGTTTTATAAATCAGTTTATTTTCTAAAATTTTGCCGGTATTGGTGACAGATAAGAGCGCACCAATGGGTAAACCCATAACCCAGGTGAGTAATCCGGCAGAAAAAACCATAAACAGGGTTTCTTCTAAGGCATTAAGCAGTTCGTGCAACATAGCCTACTACCTCGATGTGAATGTCTTTGTGTTCCAAAAATGTAATCGCTTGATGTACTTCAGTATGCTCGCCGACCATTTCAACAATCATGATGCCAACAGAATGCATTTGAAAGGTTTCTAAATGTGCTTGTACAATGTTTATCGACAATTTAAATTGTTGAATGACTAATGCAATAAACGGTTCTTCTGCCGCAGTTCTAGAAAAGGACAGACGTAAAATGGTATTTGTATTTTCACAGGGCTCGATGAAAAGACGATTACCTAAGCTGGCGGGCATATCTAATTGTGTTTCCGTTCGAATAAATGTTTTAGATACGTCTGTTTTGGGTTTGCTATACCATTCAATAACCGTATTTTGCTCGACAATTTCACCTTTATGCAATACAGCTATGCGATTACAAATGGATTTAATCACTTCAATTTCGTGGGTAATCAATAAAACGGTTAATTTTAGTTGGCTGTTGATTTCTTGTAGCAATTGTAAAATAGATTGCTTTGCTTTTTGATCGAGCCCATGGGTCGCTTCTTCACATAAAAGTACCTTAGGTTGATTGGCAAGCGCTCTTGCAATAGCCACACGCTGTTTTTGTTCGGAATTTAACTGGCATGGGTACGCTTCCGCTTTATCGGAGAGGCTTGTTAAGCTGAGTAAGGCGCGAACCTTGGTTGCGATTTTATTTTTTTGCATTCCCGAGATTTCTAAAGGGAAAGCAATATTTTCGAAAACGGTTCTCGTGTTGAGTAAATTAAAATGTTCGAAGATCATGCCGATGTGGCGACGCGCTTCTCTTATTTCAGTTGCAGAGAGCGTGCTTAAATCACAGCTATCGATAACCACCGAGCCGCGAGAAGGAGGATCTAAAAAATTGATTGTGCGGATCAAGGCGCTTTTGCCAGCGCCGGCATGGCCTAAGATACCGAAAATTTCCCCTTGTTCGATATTTAAGGTAATGCCTTTCAGTGTATGAACAACACGATTCCCTTTTTTGATGACCTTTTCGATTCCATTGAGTGAGATCATAAAACTATCTCTGAAATTTGAACTATTTCACTTGAGTTTAACAATAGCGTGTAACGACAAAACTTTCAACGATTTCTATAGCTTTTCAGACAATAACATCAGTTACATCGCTGAATACAGCTGTCACACCACTTTGTAATAGTGCTTTTATTCTGTTTGGATCGTTTACAGTATAAACCAAAACGGGTAGGGCTATTGATTTTGAGGTTGCTTTGTCGAGCAGCGCCATCGAGAAATTTTGGTTATCACAATGGAGAGAATCAAAACCCGCGGCGATAATCTCATTCAGTGTGCTTTCAGTGGGATCTCGAACGATATACCCTAAGGGTAAGTTGTTATCTAATAACCTTAAAATTTTAAGGCTTTTCAGATCGAAGCTCGAAACCAAGGGTGGAGGAAGATTCTTTGGCCATGCATTTTGCAAGACATTTAAGAAATCTACGATGGCTTCGACAGTGAGTGGTTGTGCAAATACTTTCAGTTCTATGTTAGGGTGCAACTTAAGATCAGCCAAACAAGATAGCGTATGCTGAAGGCTAGGGACGCGCTCATTTTTAAACTGGGAGTGGAACCAACTACCCGCATCGAGGGTTTGTAGTGTTTGATAGGGCGTATCAATGACGAATCCTGTTCCATTCGTGGTGCGTTCGAGCTTTTCATCATGAAAGAGCACCCACTCCCCAGTCGCACAGCGTTGTATGTCGAATTCCACCCAACTTAAGCCAAATTGTGCGGCCTTTCTAAAACCCGCGAGGGTATTTTCGGGAGCGAAGGCACTCATCCCACGATGTCCGATAATCCCGCGTTGAATGATGGGGAGATCAAGAAAAAAGTTTGACAATAAACTTACTCCATTTTTTCCGTTTAACTTAGGAAAAATGTTTGTTACAGTGTATTTGTTACAGTGTAGGTGAAGTTTAGCGGTTATTGCTAATAACAGGATTAGGGGATAACGTGCGTTCAGAGCAAGTAGTAGGGATTCTTATGTCTCTGACAGCAGTTTCAAGTTACCTGAATTATAGGTTCGTGAAACTGCCTAAAACGATTGGATTAACGATCATTACCCTTGTTTTGTCTTTTCTTATTGCGGTTAGTGGTAAGTTTGGATGGGACGTAGAAGAATTTGCTGCGCACTTATTAGATGGTATTGGATTCCACGAAACATTTTTGCATGGCACCTTGGGATTTCTCTTATTTGCGGCCTCGCTGCAAGTCAATATGATGGAATTATCTAAACATAAAACTATTATCGTATTATTAGCAACAGTCAGTGTGATTTTATCGACGTTTATGATCGGTTTTGGCACTTATGGTTTGACACAACTTTTAGATATTCCGATTCCGCTTGAGTATTGCTTGGTATTTGGCGCTTTAATTTCACCGACCGATCCGATTACCGCCCTTGGCATCTTAAAGACCGCTAATGCTCCCAAAGGGCTAGAAATGAAAATCGCAGGCGAAGCTCTCTTCAATGATGGTATGGGTATTGTGTTATTTGTGGTGTTATTGGGTTTAGCGGTTGGCGGAGAAAATAAATGGACTATTTCAAGTGCGATGCTTTTTTTCTTACAACAAGGTATTGGGGGTGTTGCATTAGGTTTTGTGATGGGTGTATTAGCTGCTCGTTTATTGCGAACCATCGATAATTCGGAAGTTGCGATTAGTTTGACATTAGGTATGGTGGCTGGTGGTTATGCTTTTGCGCATTCTGTGATGGAAGTTTCGGGTCCCATTTGTATGGCAGTGGCGGGGCTGTCTGTCGGGAACTTATTGCACGATGGAAATATGTCTAGGCATACTTTACAGCGCCTAAATGCTTTTTGGGAATTATTAGACGATATTTTGAACGCCATATTGTTTGTCACGATAGGACTTGAATTTTTAAGCCTGAGTTTTAGAATGGATACCGCTATCGCATCGGTAGGTGCAATCATTATTACAATGATGGCACGTTGGTTAAGTGTTATGCTTCCGGTTGCTTCTGTATCGATGTTTCGTAAGTTTAGCCCAAATGTCGTTTTAATTATGACTTGGGGCGGATTAAGAGGGGGCATTTCGATAGCACTCGCTTTAACGTTGCCTTTGGGTCCTATTCGGGATTTTGTTCTGGTCATTACCTATGCAGTTGTTCTATTTTCAATTATGGTGCAAGGTTTAACACTGGGAGGGCTGGTTCGACGTATTGTAAAGCTAAAATCATTTCAAGAAGAGTATCGTAATTCTAACGAGACAGGTGTATTGTCCAAATTGCCTAACGATACGCTTGAGGATGCGTTAGAATGAAGTTAACGCCGAATCGGCGCCTGGCAGTTTATTTACGGGGCATTCCGCTCAATACATGGTTAGAAGCGCGGTATACTGAATTGTGTTTGGCGGATCCTACATTGCCCTATCGGTTGTCGCACAGTGAAGAAGCTGTTATTTGGGAAAGAATCATTGCGCAGTCTGATATCGGTAAATCCTTATTAAAGACATCCAGTACGGCACGTTTAGCCCAAGATGCCTGGTTGTTGTCGGTTCAATGGTGTTTGCCCGAGGTTGAAACGCTATTTCAATCTGAAGATAATGTTGCTTTTTCCGAATGGGCAAACGACTACCAGGCGTTGTGTAAAAAAGAGCATTGGGTTGATTCTGCAACGTTTATTGATCAGTTAATTCATGCCATAGATCAAAAAAAATTGGTTTTACCTACCGAGATTACTTTGACGGGTTTTGAAGAACTGACACCACAGCTGGCGCTTTTTTTTGAAACAGTCAAAGCAGCGGGCTCGCGTGTAAAATCAGAATCGCTTGTCTCAAAGTTTGGAAACTTAAGGAGACTTTCCGTTGCCAATCCAGAAGAAGAATTAAGATGTGCGGTTTTAAAATCAAAGCAATGGTTAAATCATCACCCAGAAGCACGTATTGGCATTGTTGTGCCCGCATTAGCAGAACAACGTGCTTTGGTTATTCGAATACTAGAAGAAGCTTTTACGCCCGAGTCTTTTAATGTGGCAGCGCCTGTCGCATTAAGATTATATCCGCTCATCGATTCGGCTTTATTAGTCTTAGGTTTTTTTGTGACAATTTCCTTAGAAAAATTCAGTCGTTTTTTACGTTCGCCTTTTTTTAATAATGCCTCAGTAGAACAAAACATTAGAGCGGCAATGGATGTGATGATTCGGGGTTTTTCTGAAACAGCCTTTACGCTGGAAGCCGCAATTAAAAAAATGGAAGTGATCATTAAACAAGAACCAAAGCTTGCCAATTTTGCAGGGTTAGCGGATTTGCAGAAACTGGTATTGATGCGAACAAAAATACGTGGGAAACAAAAGGCACCTTTTTGGCGCGATCAGTTTTTAGAGATACTGAATTGCGTAGGTTGGCCAGGTGACCGCCAATTAACACCTGAAGAATTAGAAATCATAGAGCAGTGGCAGAAGGTTTTAGCGGACTATGTTTCTATGGAACGTGTATTAGGAGAACATCGGTATTCTGAAGCGGTTTCTCACTTGCAGCGACTGCTGCAAAACACAGTCTACTCTCCGAGCGCAATGGGTAAAACACCTGGTAGCGCTTCTATTCAGGTTTTGGGCATTTTGGAAGCACTTGGAATGCCTTTTGATTATCTTTGGGTAACCGGATTGTATCGTGAAGCATGGCCGCCTGATCCCGCGCCCAATCCCTTGATACCGTTATCGCTACAACGTCAGTATGATTTACCTCGTAGCAGCGCTGTCCGAGAATTAAAAATGGCTCGACAATTTACAGAACGATTATCACAAGGTGGAAAAGAAGTTGTTTTCAGCTATCCGTCGATGATTGAAGAACGTCTTGTGTTTGTTAGTCCTTTAATAATCGATATTCCAGAAGTGACAGGTAGAGATTTAGGGATAGATAATGAAAATACCCGTAGGGGCGGACGAAGGGCAGACACAGAGGTCTGCCCCTACAGTCCGCCCGTTAATGAAAATACCCGTAAGGGCGGACCTCTGTGTCCGCCCTTGGTAGCCCCTGCCGTAGGTACCGCCGAAAAAATCAAAGGCGGATCGCAAATTTTAAAATTACAAGCGCTGTGTCCTTTTCGTGCATTTGCAGAAACACGGTTGCATGCCAAGCCAATGCCTCAGCAAAGCTTGGGGTTGAATGCAGCGGAGCGTGGAGAAATTATTCATCAGATATTAGAGTGTTTTTGGCAAGGATTAAGGGATCAAGCAGCGTTGCTTGCCATGTCCGAAGACATGCTCGAAAGTCGTATTCATGCAGCCATTGAAAGCATCTTTTCACATTGGCAGGCACGATATCCACGTACCTTAACGCCACAATATTTAGTGTTAGAAAAAAAACGGAGCTATGAATTAATTGAACGGTTTATAGCGCTTGAAAAATCACGCCCTGGCTTCGAAGTGGTTTCTACAGAAAAAAAACGGGTTGTTAATGTAGAAGGACTTGAAATTAAAATTCGGATTGACAGAATCGATAGGCTAGAAAATCAATCTAAGATATTGCTCGATTACAAAACAGGTGAAGTGTCTATTAGCAATTGGTTTGGTGAAAGACCCAAAGATCCACAATTGCCCTTGTATTGTATTACAGAAGAGAAACAACCCTCGGGTATTGTCTTTGGGGTTATTCGTCCCGATGCCATAAAATACCAAGGGTTGGTAGAAGAGGAGGGTGTACTGCCGGGCGTTAAAACGCCAGAAAAGGCAGAAGCCATGGGGTGTGCGGCAAGTTTTGTAGAACAGTGCGATGCTTGGAAAGACGCTATTGCTTTACTCGCACGTGAATTTATGCAAGGCGTTGCACGGGTGGATCCTATTGACGGTGAAAATACCTGTAGAACCTGTTCGTTAAAGCCATTGTGTAGGGTTAATCAATAATCAAGCACTGAGCTTTTGACCCTTTGGTTGGTCCTTCAGTTGTGGCGATAGTGGTGGTGGTTCAAGTTTTGTGATTTTTCTATTTACAATCGCTGTATTATTTCGTGATTCAGCTTGTTCTGCCATCGTCATACTGGTTTTTTCCTTATGCACGGTCTCGTAGATTTTGGGAACATTGTCGATTGCAAATTTTTGTATTGGCTCTCCAAAATCAGCGCTAAATGCAGGTGGTTTCGGCGGATACATACCAATATTATTGGGTTGGGCATACGCTGCAAAAATTTGTACTGCACTGATCGCTAGCGTCTTAACGGGTTCTTGAAAAGTAGCAGTCATGATTCTCTGTTCATTTTGATCAGTATCAAATTTAAGCTCGCCTAGTTTGTTGTCATTACGGTCAAATAAAGTAAAACCGCCTGTCGCCTTGTTAGGTGTTAATCGATAAGTTGTTAAATTCTGTACCTCATTCGCAGCTTGTTGTAGCGCAATATCTTCGTTTGGTTGCTGCTTTTCAGTATTGGGTGCAAGCGTTTTAGTCGTATTATGTACGGGGATGCTAAAGATATTTCGTGGCATTGTTGGACGAGGTGGCAATCCTGGCGGCGGTGGCGCAGGTGTTCGTATAGGCGCTGGAGATGCCGGCGTTTTTGGAGCTGTTGTTGAAGCAGCAGATGTTTTATCCGTTCCTGGGGTTGTTTTTACTTGGTTCGCGGCGGCGACTGCTTGTTTCGCCGTTGCTAGCTCTTTTTTTCTCGCGACGGCTTTTGTTTGTCTCTTACTTTTATTATCGGTTTTTGCTTGCTCAATTTTAGCGTTATAAGATTTATTTTGAGCCTTTCTTTCTCGTTTATCGGCGTTATCTGCGCTATTAGCCTCGTCTTGAATGGATGTAAAGCTGTTTTTTACAGCCTTTTCATTTGTACTACCTAATACAGTTTTTATGCGCGTATTCGCATCATTACAGGACTGTTTAGCACTTTTAATCAGGCTATCGTTTCTAGTTTTGTTCTCACTTTCTTTATCTTTAAGGAAGCGAATTTTATCTGTCTGGTTATCAAGCTTTTCTTGAAGCTGTTCTATTTTTGCATTTTGTTTGTCTATGGCATCTAATTTTTTTGGATCGATCCTCTTGAGAGCCTCTTTTGCTTTTGCAAGTTCTTTTTCAAGAGACGCTTTTCCGTCTTCAGCTTGTTTAATATTTTTTGCATCTTTTCGTTCGGTCTCCTTTGCATTTTTTTCGATTGTTTCCAACCTTCTAACCAATTTGTTCCGTGCTGTAATACCAATGTTAAGCACCGCAAATTGTTTTTGTAAACGTGCAAGTCGCACAGATTTACTTGGAACTTTAGGTTCATCTGCGACTGCCGCTTTTAGTAGCGCCTTGCCCATTTCATAATCGTTGTTAGCATTAAGAAGCCTTCGGCGGCTTTGTTCTTTAAGGAGCGTACAATCTTCATAGTTTTCTAACGCTCTTTTATATCTCTTGGGATGTTCGTTTTTGACTGCATCCGCTGCGGTTAATCTTATGTTGCTTTCCAGGAGGTTTTTTTCATTTTTCGAATCTAGGCTTTCATATTTATCTAATGCCTCACGGTTTCTTTCTTGACCAAATAATCCGCCTTTAAAAACGGAATACCCACCGATGCCGGCACTTAAATTTTTACAGTCTTTTGCCAAACCTTTGGGGTCAGGGGGGTCTTTATCAAAAGCCGCTTGAATAAGCTTTTGCGTTTCTGTATGTCCAAATATCAAATCATCTTTTTGTCGTTGTAATTGTGCTTTAGTTTTGATATTTAAAGACAAATACAAACTCGAATTCATTCTTTTGTCAATTGCTTTTATTCGATCCCTGCGCTTTTTTTGTATCTTGGCAGCCGCTTTTAGCTCTTTAAATTGTGCTTTAAGTTTTTTTTCTGCGTCACGTGCCTTGTCTTCATTTGTATCGTTTATGCTAAGTTGAATTAGCTTAGCTGAAAAATCATATAAGAGCTTGGCATCTGCTTCTTCACGCTTTATTTGTTCATCTTCAATCTCTAGTTTCTCACGTAGCCGTTTACGTTTTTCAGCCAATTCGTGTTGTTTTTGCGTTATTGGACGTACTAAAAAGGATGCTTGTAACTCTTCTATCGCAAGTGCATTCATTTTTTTTGTATGTTCTAATCTTTTTTCTTCAGCTTTTTCGAGATTTTGCCTGTATTCTTCCCGTTCTTTTACCCGAGCAGGTGGCGCCAATTTTTTCTCAAGGTCTTTTTCTTTTTTAATTTGTTTCTTTAGTTCCTTAAGGTCTTTTTGTGCTTTTTCTCTTTCTTTAGAGTCAGTTTTGGGGTTCAATATTATATTTAATAGCCTATTGGCTTCTTGCTCGTTTTTGATTGCATTTGCCAATCGTCTATCATCAAACGTTGCTTCTTCTGCTTGTCTTCGTTGAAGTTTTTTGAGTTCCCATTCTTTATATTGAAGTTGACTTTCGCTCGCATACACAGCCGATTGTTGTGCTATAAATTCTGGACTGCTAGCATTCTTTGTGCGCGCCATATCTTTTAACGTTTCTTTTTCAATTTCAAGCTTCTTTTTATGTTCAATAACCTCGAATTCCGCTTTTTGTATCTCATTTTTTTTCTTTAACTGCCTAGCCTCTTCTTCTTCTAATTGTCTTGTTAGTACGTTTCGATCTGCAACAGTAATCTCCATTAGTGCAAATTGTGATTGTAAATGTGAAGGATCTTTAGCTGCTCTCGCTTGTGCTAGAAATGCACGTCCGATAGCATGATCCTGTGCTGCATTTGAGACTCTTCGAGAAGCTTGTTTTTCTTTAAGCCTTAAGGTTGCATCTTTGATAGACAGTTGTCCTATTTCGCGTATATCATGCAAAGACATCCGATTTAAAATGACGGATTCTAGTTCCGCCTTATTGTCACCCCGAGCTTTTTGAAATGATTTTAAGTCTTCTTTTGTCTGGTCAAATTTAGGGTCATCTAAGCGTTGTGTATTTTCCTTTCTTTTTATTTTAATTTCGAGATGCTTGTTTTCAGCGTCTTCTAATGCCAAACGATTTTTGGTTTGACCAAATACGATATATTTACGGTATTTTCGTCTTCCGCCAATTCCTTCTCTGAGTTGGCTAGCTCGGCCTTTTAAAATTTCAAGGTTTGTTTTTTTGTTAGGGTCAGTGTTAGTATTGTCGTTGTCAGCTCTTTCAGTCTTTTCCGCCTCTTCGATAAGTTCGGTCATCATACTATGGGCGAGTTCTGCATCCTCTTTTTCACGCTCCAATTGTGTTTTTGTCAATTCATTTCGTTCTTTATTATTTTCCGTCTTTGGTTTATTAGTATTTGCGTTTAATATCTTTTTCTCAACAGCTTCCAATTTTTTTCTATATATTTTTTGTCTATTTGCCGCCACTTTCAGATTCGTCAATTTTTTGGCTAATTTTTTGGTGTCTCCCTCCTTAGCAGCCTCTGCAATAATAAGGTAGTTTGAAAAAGAATATAATCTATTGGCATCATCGATTTGTCGGATGAGTTGTTTATCTTCTAGCTGTCGGTCTTCCAATTGTTTTTCAAGCGCAGCAATCTCTTTATCTTTGTTTTTAGCGCCAAGCTTTCGAGAATTTTCATTCATTTTTGCTATTTTTTCTGCGAATGAAACCTCCGCATTGAAATTGTCTAACAGCCTGTTTTCGGCAGCGACTAACTCTTTTTTATATCCCTCGCGTTCGTTAATTGCTGTAGTAAGGCTTGCAAGTTGTTCTTTTAATTCTTTTGTTGCGTCTGCTTCTTTGGAAGCATCTCTTACAGCATTCTCAAAAATTTTTCTTGAAAATTGATAATCAATCTCAGAATCTCGTTTGTTTCTTTCACATTGAATATACGCTAGAACGGCTTTGTTCTCTTTTATCGCTTTTTTGCCTCTTATGTTTTGTATGCCTTCCATGGCTTCTCGTGGTGATTTAGTCAATAGGTCTTTTGCTAATTTTAAATTTTCTTCGCTTAGTGAGCGTGCTGCTTTAGCAGAGGCTAGTGCATTTTTTTTCAGTGTCGTCAGTAGTTTTCGCTGTGTTTGAATGGCATTATTAATTCGGACTGTTTGATTTTTTAAGATATCTAATGTTTTCGGCGTTGGGGTTAAAGTGGCTTTTGTATTAATTTTGTCGAAAAGTTCATAATGCGTTTGCGCATCTTCTATTTTGCTGTTGCAGTATAATATACGTATTTCGAGTTCTGCAATTTCAATATTTTTCTGCTTAATTTTTTTCTCACTCAGTTTTCCCTTCTCAATCTCAGCCCTTTTGTTGTTTTGCTTGTTCTCTAAGTCGAGTTTTAGCTTTTCGAATTTTTTTTTGTTTTGTTCTCTTTTATATCTGCCTATCGTTATTATGTGAGCATGTTTGTCTATTGATTTTTCGTCGTAGCCGTAGAACTCGTATAATAGCCTAGCCTCTTTCTCATGTCTCTGTATATCTTCTTTTTGCTTTTCTTGCGCCTTAGCCTCAGAATCCGCTCGCGCTTTATTAGCCATAGCCACAGCATCTTCCTTTTCGGGTTCCTCGAGCTGTTTTTTCGGTTCTTCGGGGCCATCTACACTACTCATCGCTAAAACTCGCTTCACTCGCTATTAAAAATCGTGCAATATCACATAAATTTATGAGAATGCACCCCTACTTACTAATGTAGAGTACTTTTAAAGGAAATTGTTCCGCGGTCTTTGCTATTGAGATTTATTTTTTGTGCGTGATCAGCAACACTTAAAAAATAATTGTATCTGCACGATCTAGAGATCCTTCTCCCGTTTTACGGGAGAAGGTGCCCGAAGGACGGATGAGGGTTATGGATGAGGATCCTATTTCAAGTTTTTGACATATAAATCCAACAGCCGATACAAGGTAATGTATTGCTCTGCCTTTCTAACAAGGTAGGGGCGTTGTAAAGACAACTGCATCACAATTTTTTCGACACTGACATCGACAGCATTTTTAGAGATCCCTGTGGCAATCTGTCTATCGATTTCGTTTAGTAACAAGAAGCCTGCAATAAAAGTACCTGTTCTGCCATTGCCATGCGTAGAATGACAAGCGATGAGTCCATTTTGATCGGCATTTTTTCTCACTTTTAGAATTAATTTTAAAAGCTCGCCTGCTGCAACGCCATGATTTTCTGGCCAAACATCCGTTGCATAATAATGTAACGTGTAAGGCGAGGGGTTATAGGGTTGCGGAATATTTAAAAATGTTTCGTTATGCTGAGCGTTCTTTAATTTGTTAGTCCAATACTTCGCTTCCAATTCTGCCGCATTTTCTGTGGAGCCTGCTAATCGTACTAATTGGGTCACGCGATGGTTTTGCAACAGAAGAAAGAAATGCTTTAAAGTTTGAGGTGTAGGAGACTCGAGCGCTAAAAATTTAAAGCCATTTAAGAGCACAGTGCTGGCATTGTAATGGCCATCGGTGTGATTGTAATCAAATGCAAGAAACGCCGGTTTTTTATAAAGCCCTTTTTCTAAGAGTTCTTGCGCGACCATAAAGTCCATACGTGAAATCAAGGTTTTTGCATTAGGATCGACATACCAGGTGCGGAAACGCCATTCGTTTAATTGATCAAATTCGATTAAGATGTTTTTGCGTGGTCTATTCATTTCCCAACGTTGAAAAGGTCTGCCTTTTAAAAAGAGCGTGGCACGTTGTTCGAAAGCTTGCTGAATAGTATGAAATCGAGTTTCGAGATACTGCTGGGGAAGTGTTGGCAAGGATAATGCGGGTTCCGGGATCAGTGCCGCGACTGCCGTAACAGAGCAAATTGTTAGTAAGGTAACACATAGAAGGGCTAGAATTTTTCGCATATGAAGTACAACCTTGTAAATTTCAGGGTGTTTCTGGGAAACACGCATGTTAAGGGTATAATATTACTGGAATTTCAAAGGTTCGTCTAGAAATGATTGAAAATAAGGTTGAAAAATAGACATGCAAATCAGTCCTCTTAATGACCTTGGCGCGGATGAGCACATTCGTGAACAGGCCTTAGATCCGACGCAATCCTTTATTGTGCAAGCCCCTGCGGGTTCGGGTAAAACCGGATTGCTCACACAGCGGTTTTTAGTCTTGTTGTCTATTGCCGAACTTGCCCCTGAAGAGTGTCTGGCCATTACGTTTACGCGTAAAGCAGCGGCTGAAATGCGAGATCGGATACTACTCGCCTTAGAAAGGGCAAAAAATCCGAATCCCCCTCTGGATCTGTACGAACAAAAGACCTGGCATTTAGCTTGCCGTGTTTTGGCGCGAGATCGTCTTTTGGGTTGGGATCTCTTGCATAACCCTAACCGTTTAAAAATTCAAACCATCGATGCCTTTTGCGCAGGTCTTACCCGACAGATGCCGATTTTGTCACGCTTTGGGGCAATACCCGCAATCAAGGAAGATGCAAGCGATTTATACCAAACGGCCGCACAAAATTTATTAAAAGCCCTTGAAACTGATGATCCCTGGTCCAAATCGTGCCAGGTTTTATTGTCTCATTTAGACAATAATCTTTCTTTAGCGGTGCGTTTGTTGGCAAACATGCTATCGCATCGAGATCAATGGTTGCCTCATATCGGTAAAACCTACGCGATATCCGAATTAGAGATGCGACAACTTTTAGAATCAGGCTTAGAAACGGTGGTACGCGAGTCGCTTTCTGCAGTCGTTTCTCATGCGCCGATTGAGCCCGCTGCAACAGAAATTTTGGCAGTAGCACCCATGGCAGCCGTTGAATGTGAGCGATTAGCCAGTGGATCAATCATTGCACACTGTCGTGCATTACAGGGCAAATGGCCGGGAGATAGATTAGGAGATTTACCCTGTTGGTATGGTTTAGCTGAATTATTCTTCACAGAAGAAAATGTGCTTAGAAAAATCGTGACAAAACAGCAAGGATTTCCAGCACCGAGCAGTATGACGGATCCTGCCGACAAACAACATTTTAAAGCGCTTAAAGAACGTATGCAGGGTTGTTTAAAGGCAATGGAACATCATCCCATTTTTCTTGAAAAATTGCGTTTGCTGCGGGAATGTCCGCCCAAAGCGTATACAGAAGAACAATGGGAAGTGGTGTGGGCCTTAACACAATTGTTACCCGTATTGGTTGCACAATTAGCCTTGGTTTTTCAAGAAAATAACGCGGTTGATTTTACCGAAATGTCGTTAGCTGCGCTTAAAGCATTGGGAGATTCGGACGCGCCAACGGATCTCGCTTTAGGGCTAGATTACAGAATTCGCCATATATTGGTTGATGAATTTCAAGATACCGCATTGTCTCAGTTTCGTTTATTAGAACAATTAACGGCAGGTTGGCAACCGATGGATGGACGCACCTTGTTTTTAGTGGGCGATCCTATGCAGTCTATTTATCGATTTCGTCAAGCGGAAGTAGGGCTTTTTATTCGTGCAAAACAACAGGGCATTGGGGATATTTTTTTAAATGCCTTAAAATTAACGACTAATTTTAGATCAGAACCTGAATTGGTTGAATGGGTCAATACTTTTTTTAAAGCACAATTTCCAAAAGAAGACGATATTGTTTCAAGCGCCATTGCATTTACAACATCAACTGCATTTAGGAACGAGCGCGAGGTAACTTCCTCTTCTTTCGCCCGCAGACTTTCTGTTACGTCCGAATCCGAAGCCGAAGTGGTTGTTACGCTAATCAATGACGTTAAAACAATCGACCCACAAGGTAGCATTGCGCTGCTTGTGCGATCTCGCCATCATTTAGAACACCTATTGCCGCGGTTACGAGAGGCCAAAATACCGTATGAAGGTATTCAATTAGAACGCTTAACCGATCGCCCGATTATTCAAGATCTCTTGGCTTTAACGCGAGCATTATTACATTTAGGCGATCGCATTGCATGGCTTGCACTTTTAAGAATGCCCTCGGTGTCTTTATCGTTAGAAGATCTTTTTTTAATTGCAAATTATGAACCCGTTTTGCCGATCTGGCATACGCTGCAATTATATTCGACTATTCCAGGATTAAGTGAAGTTGCCAAAAATCGGTTGGCGATGCTTGTCCCTTGTTTGTCGAATGCCTTGTTACATTACCAACGATTGCCCTTAAGAACTTGGATATCTCAAACATGGGTTGCACTGGGTTGTGCCGAAAATTGGTATCATCAAGAGAGTGCAAATAACATCCAAGATTCAGAAGCTTATTTTTCGCTGCTAGAGCAGATGGAAGCGGATGGTAATTTTGATGAAGTGGGTGTATTGGAAGAAAAATTGCAATCGCATTATGCGACAACACCCAAACATAATACGCAAGATAACATCGTACAAATCATGACGATCCATAAAGCCAAAGGTTTGGAATTTGATACCGTTATTGTTCCAGGTATGGATAGAAGAACAAGGGGTGATTCTGCACGGTTGTTATTATGGGAGGAACGGATTGGTCTTATAAAAGACAGCTATTTTTTGATGGCGCCCATTAAGCGTGTAGGGAATACAGAAGATCCTATATACACGTATTTAAAGCGACAAGAAGGCCAACGTGCAGCCTATGAGTCAAACCGTTTGGGATATGTCGCAGCGACACGGGCACGAAAACGTCTTTATTGGTTAACGCACGAAAAGGGGTCAGATCCAAAAAGTTAACCACCTTAGATTTCTGAATCACTTTTTTTAATAAAGGGAAACTAAGGTGGTGAACTTTTTGGATCTTACCCCTTTTCGTGCGTTAACCAATAAAGA
>JBPOIR010000069.1:0-23979 GCA_052034335.1 Pseudomonadota bacterium
GCTCTAGTGCAATGGGTACTAATACAATCGTGGCACCTACACCCGAAAGCACATATCCAAAAAGCGTTGATAAAAACGCCAAGCCTAATTGGATAACCCAATTTGATAAATCTCGATCTAATAAAGACGCGTGTTGCGTTAACCAATCAGTTGTGTGCGTGGACTGCATGACTAATCCCAATGGAATCAAGCCTGCTACTAAAAAAACATTTTTCCAACTGACACTTGCATAGGCCTCATCAATGGTTAAAACACCGGTTGCAATCATCCCCGCTGCGCCCAAGAGTAGCGCGACCGACACAGGAAAATTACCCCACACAATTAAAAGAATGGCGAGTATAAAAAAGGATAATGCATGCGCAACTTTTTTAGGCCGGATTTCTTCGCGTGGATATGAGGTCGTTACAACCACAAAATCGGGGTTTTTATGAAAAGCCGCCAGTGCTTCCCAGCGACAAAACATCCCGAGCGTATCCCCCGAACGTAATACCAAAGCATTTAATTCTTCCCCTTGATACACCGTTTGCCCTCTATATACCGCCAATACATGCAGTCCGTGGGTACGTTTCATATGTAGTTCTTTGAGTTCCAAACCAATTAACTGTGAACTGGGCGGCACAACAGCCTCGCACAAGCCCGCGCGAATGGGATGCAACATTTCTGAAAAAGCATTTAAACGCGGTTCGAGCATGAGTCCATTCTGTTCTGCAAATGCTGCGACCGTTTCTTTGTGTCCCATCATTGCGATAAAAGCACCTGACACAATTGTAATTTTTCTCAGGGGAGGAAAATGAATTTCTTTTCCATACACTAGCGCTAAAACAGAAGAAGAGGGATCTAGTTTCAATTCAATGTCTTTTAATGTCAGTCCTATAAGATTGCTACTACCACGCACTTTTAACTCAAAAATGTCTCCACCCTTTCCATAGGTTTTTAAAAAATGGGTTTTTGTCGTTCCGCTACTATAGGTTTGAATCGGTTCTTTTGGCAAAAGTCGCCGGGCAAATAAAATCAAATATCCTATGCCAACTAATAAAATCATTAGACCCACGGGAAAGACCGAAAACAAATGAAAGGGTTTTAACCCCGCCATACTGGGATCAACATAATGCCCTGCATTTTTCAAAAGGCTGTTTAATAAAATTAAAGGACTACTCCCTATCATCGTGAGTGTTCCGCCCAAGATAGAACAAAATGCGATAGGCATTAATAAACGCGATTTTGGGATCCCCGTTCGTACGGTAATCTTCGTAACAACCGGTAACAATAAGGCAACGGTTCCAAGACTGCGCATAAAGGCAGATAAAAATCCGGATGAAAACATTAAAAAAATGTTGATTTTATTGGGGCGTTCTCGGCCTAATTTTAGTATCCATCGCGCAATGCGCAATGCAATACCGCTTTTCTCTAAGCCCGCGCCAATGATCATCACAGAAATCAACGACATGACGGCATCATTTGAAAACCCTGAAAACAACTGTTCCGGCGGCAATAACCGTGTAATACCCAAAACAACTAAGACCAAAACAGCAACAACATCGACGCGAATAACATTTGAAAGTGTTAACAGAACTGTAAACACAATAATGCCAAGCACTAAGGCCATATCAAATGTTAAGCTAATCTCGGGCGTCACTTTTAATCCCTACTTAGAAATATCAAATCCCAGGTTTGATGACCCAATCGCAAACCGCGTTGCTCGTACTTCGTCACAGGACGAAAATCTGGGCGTGACGTAAACTGATTGGCGCCACTGGCATTCACAAAATCCATCGATTCTCCGAGCACTGCCATCATATGATAAGCATAGTCCATCCAATCTGTTGCAAGATGAAAAGTGCCCAAGCCTTTTAATTTTTGGGCAACCAACTTAATAAACGGCGCCTGTACGATTCGTCGTTTATGGTGACGCACTTTAGGCCAAGGATCCGCAAAAAAAAGCTGGAGCGTTGCTAGGCTATTGTCGGGGATTTTATTCGCTAAGATCTCTAGGGCATCCGCACAAAAAATGCGAATGTTGGATAGCTTGTGCTTTTCAATGAGGGTGAGAAGGTTGCCAACACCTGTACGATAGACTTCTATGCCTATAAAATTTTTTTCAGGGGCATTTTTAGCCATCTCCGCCAACGAGTGGCCGTCGCCAAAGCCTATCTCGAGTACGGTGTCTGCAATACGCCCAAAAAGACTTTCGAAGGCGATACACCCAGGATCACTGGCTGATAAACCATAAATCGGCCACAATCGTTCCCAGGCACTCAATTGAGCCTTGCTGATTCGACCCTCACGGCGAACAAAGCTCCGGATGGGCCGCAGGGGATAGGGTGATACTACTTGCATAATGGGTGCATTTTAACACATTTATTGTCTGTATTTTTAATCAGTTATTGAGGTTTTTCTTTTTTTAGCCTATCGTAACCATAGTTACGGTAACCATGGTTACGTTATATGAAATTTTATAATCGCTCGGAAGAGCTTAAAGTGCTCGACCAACTCGACCAGCAGGGTTTGCGTGAAGGCACGATGACTGTATTAACAGGACGACGGCGCGTTGGCAAAACACTATTGGCTTTACACCACGCACAAGGAAAACGATTTCTCTATTTATTTGTGGCACGCAAACAAGAGCACCTCCTTTGTCAAGAGTTTCTTGAAGAAATCAAAAAACAATTTTCAATCCCGATTATAGGTGAAATTCGATATTTTAAGGATGTCTTCGCTATCCTTTTAGAAATTGCTAAAAAAGAAAATTTTATTCTTATCTTTGATGAATTTCAAGAATTTTTTCAGATTAACCCTACCGTGTATGCCGACCTGCAAAGGCTATGGGATTTGAATAAATATTTAATAAAACTCCATGTTGTTTTTATTGGATCAGTTTATTCATTGATGCATAAAATATTTGAGGATGAAAAGCAACCTCTTTTTGGAAGAGCTAACCGTATTTTACAAATCAAACCTTTTTCGATGGAAACCACCTCCATTATTTTAAAAGAAAAAGCGCTTTTTAGCGCCGACAATTTCTTTAGTTTTTATGTCTTAACAGGAAATCTACCCAAATATTTAGATATTTTTTTCCAAGAAAATGTGAGCAATTTTGATGATATGATTAATGTCATCCTACAAAAAAATTCTCCTTTTTTAAACGAAGGCAAAAACCTATTAATTGAGGAATTTGGGCGTGATTATTTAACGTATTTTACCATCTTGGAGCTCATCTCTCTTGGAAAAACGTCTCGGACAGAAATGGAATCTTTATTAGGAAAAGATATCGGTGGATATTTACAACGCTTAGAATCCGATTACGCTATTGTTACGCGACATCGTCCTATTCATGCAAAACCCAACACCAAAAATCAAAAATTTAAGATTGCCGACAATTTTTTAAATTTTTGGTTCCGGTTTATTTACCGTCATCAAACTGCAATTGAAATTGATAATTTTTCATATATTAAAAAAATTATCAAACGAGATTACTCAACTTATTGTGGTCCTATTTTAGAACGTTTCTTTCAAAATCTACTGGCTGAAACAAGGCAATTTAATCGAATCGGTTCTTATTGGGAAAAGGGCAATCAAAACGAAATCGACGTCGTTGCCATTAATGATATGGAAAAGAAAATTTTAATTGGTGAAACAAAATTAAACAAATCGAAAATTAGCTTAAAAACGCTTAGGGTGCGAGCGGAACCCTTATTAAAAGAGTTTCCTAATTATACGCCCACTTTTTTACCTTTAAGCATTGAAGATGCAACATCCCCTTTTTAAGGCTCAGCGGATCCACGCGCACAGAGGTATTCTCTCGTATTTTGACCTTGTGTTATGCCAAAACTTGAGCTCGCAATAACGTTCATATTGTTACGCATAGGGGTAAGAAGCCTAGGAACATCCCCTTCCTCTTGATTTAAAAGCGTATTTGCACTTACACTCCTCGGCGACAACGCCTTTTGTAATTCACCAAGATGAAAAACAAAATCATCTTGCTTCGTTTCTAAATTAATTTTTTGAAACGCTAAATCATTTTTTAATTCAGCGCGAAACAATATCTGTGCGCTTGGAATCTTAATGTTACCGTATTGTTCTTTTCCATAAGTTGCATCTACATACTCCCAAGGAACAAACGTATTACCAAGCCCTATAATCTCTCCTTCATACCGATAAGAAGCATCTGTACTTTCCAGTGTAACCAAAGTGACATTGAGCTTTTGAGCACGCATTATCACAAATCGCACGAGTGCCTCGTAAAGATCTCTGCGAATGGTTTCCGGATATATTTCTTCCAAAAATAAAACAGGTACATTATTTTGAGAATCCCATAAAAGTCTTAGTATACAACGTGCTACTGTAACCCCTTCTGCATTTTGAATGGCTGGCATTCTATTTTTGCCATCCATGACATATGCCATTAAACACTTATTGAGATCAGGATCACCATCAACTGACTGACAACTGCCTTCTACATCTGTACCCGCCATAAACAACGACCAAAAATGATCGGTATCTACTATCTTCCAGCCTGTCCAATCTTGAACGCCAGGCGTTTTTTGAGCACTTTTCAACCCCTTCACCAATCCATCAATATCATGTTTGAATTGATTCACTGTGTTGTTCTGAGATTTTAATGCTTTTCTCATTCTACTTAAAATTTTAAGGGGTTCTGCATAAGATTTGCTTTCAACCCTAGAAACTTCCAATAACTGAATGCATTCGTACTGTACAATGGCGTGTTGTTTTTTAGAGTTCCCCGCTGTCGTATTTATCCCTTGGAATTGCGACATCAATTCTTGAGCCGCTGCACGTCCTTGCTGCCTTTCATCATCATTTGATGCGTTTAGGTATCGTTTTAATAAACCGTAAAATTTTGGATCTACATGCTGATGACCAAATATCTTTTTTTCTAAAAATTCACGAAAGTTCGGCTCGTAAGGTTTAAAAGTGAGATTATGATCTTTTACAAAAGTGGCCAGATCACACGATTCTCCTTTAATCCAATCCGCTTTAAGCGCGTCTCTTCCTGAAAAAATGGTTGTAAGGTGTTGGTTGTCGGCTCTATTATAACGCTGAGCATAAAATTCCGAGCTGTTATCCGACAACACTTGCTTTATAAAATCTTTAAATAAACACATTAACTGATCAGCTGCTTCTTCTTTTAGCGTCTTAATTTTAGAAAAGTATGTTAAGAGAGAAGCTTCATTATGGCATTTGGAAAAAGTGCTGTTATACAATAAAATTTCTGATTCTGATAAAGCAAATAATTTCTTCAAAACAGCTCGTGCTTGACGCGTAAAATTATGCTGCTCCAGCCCTCTAAAATCTGCTAATTGTCCGAGCATTGCCAGTCCTTGCAGCATGATTAAATGAGAGGTTCGTTGATTAAAATCCCGTGTCTTATAAAAAAGGTTTAAATCATCCAATGCCCGCCTCTGGAACGTATGGAAATCCGCTTTGCTAAGCCTTCCCTTCGGAAGATAGGCTTTCATTTTTTCTAAAATTTCCGATTCAAATTCCTGCTTTAAATCTTCCCACAATTTGTGAATCTCTGTTTCTCCAAAGCTTGTGTGAGTCTCGTCATATATATCCTTTACTTTTGCATCGACAGCAGCTAATTCCATTTTAAGCCTTAGGATCTGAGATAATTGTTCCTCTGATTCAGCTACCTTGTGCGTCAGTCTTCCTATTTCTCTGCTCAACGTTTGCTTTTTAATCTCAAGTTTACTGAGCTCTGTCGCTTGTTTTTCGTCAAGCTTAAAATAATTGAGGGCTTCTATAAATTTTTCGTTTGACTTTATTAATATTTTATTGATTAATTGTAGCCTAACCAAAGGCTCTGTGGTCGTATCTTCCGAGACAGCTAGAATTGCAGACACTAAGCTTCTAAAATGACGACCATAATATGTACTAAAAGAAATCGCTTCCAGCAACGTTTTAATTTCTGCAACACATTTTTCTTGCTCCACCGCGTCCTGCTCTTGAGACAGTATTTTGCACAAAGCCAAGGTGGGCAACAATGCATCCAATGAACAGCCTTCGACAAGCGAAAAATAACGTTTTTTATCATCTAAGCAGGCATCTTCAAAAAAGAAAGCACTTAATGCATAACGCAATTTTGGTGATGCAAAATTTAAAATTTCTTTTAGCACATTGTTGAAAGTGCGTGTTACATCTAGCTTTTTGTTGCCTCTTTTTTTGCTAGTGGCTATTTGGTTAGCTGGGTTTTTATTGTTCGGGTTTTCGTGACAGAGCTCCCTGAGTTTGGGTTCCATTAAAATTCTGGCGCAAGCCCAAGAAAACCATACTGTCATATTGATTAAGGGAAGTGTGCTTTCCGCGTCTTCTCTGTAGGTTAGCAAGTGTTGTAAGGTAGATTGAATAAATGCAGTTTGAAGCACATCGCTCTCGCACGCATGCTTTTGATCGATGGCGGGGTCGGGAAAATAAGTTTCAGATAAACGTTTTAGTGCGGGCAATGTATACGTTTTGATTCTTGTCGCTATTATTTCATCATCGTCTTCAAGGTCTTCGGAAGAAAGCTCTCGTTGATGTGCGTGTGATGCGTTTGACAAATCAACGGACTCGTTACCTTCCATTTCAACTTGTAGCGTTTGGGCTTGTTCCTCTAGGAAAACATTTTTCCATGCTTCAAGAATTTTGATTGCTGGATCGTCTGAGGTCAAAACATTAAAAACCTCTAAAACTTTAAAGAATTCCCGTTCGTGTTGGCAAGCGTATAAAAAAATATCTAATTTATGAATGGGTTCTAATTTAATGTTTTTACTCAATTGCAACAGTATGTGAAATGATTGACTTATCGTACTTAATGCTATCATTTTCTTTATGAGTAAAACAATTCTCTTGGCGCTTAAAGGAAGGTTTAAAATTCTCGTTGTTACCGCTTCAAAGTTACCACTTTCACCTGTATCTACAGTTGCATTTTCTGAAATAATATCTTCTAAAACAGGTAGAATTTGTTCCTCTACCAACCCAAAATCGTCTGTACTATCGGCAGCAATCTCAGTGGGAGTTGGTTCTATTTGATATCTGAATACTGAGCGATAATAAAATTCAGCGAGCTGTTGTTTTTGGCTCAGTTCTAAACTATTAGCGAATGCCATGAATGCGACAGTGTTTGACACATCATTCAGGCTCGGGTTCATTGAAAACCACCTTACAAAAATTCTATTTTGAAAGGCTTGTTTGACGCGCAGCATAAAATCAACACCAAAAAAATGCAGCTCATTATTACTGAGATCAATCTCTTTTGCATGACAGTGTGCTAATAACTGCAGCCCTTCAAAAAGCGTTTCTGACGTAAAAACATTCAATCTATTGTTGCTTAAATCAACAATGCGCAAGCCTTCTTTTTTAGACAACGCTTCTAAAATCTCAAAAAAAGACTTCTCGTCACTCGCTGTCAAATTGTTACCTACAAAACTATAATTATTCATTGAAGGGTTATTTAATAATTTAAAAAATAAAGCAACCCTTGTCAGTCCATGTGTTGACCTTTGTTGTTCAACGACTTGCAAAGTAGTACCTGTTGGAAATTTTAGCTGGTTAACCATCGAGGCGAGAAGTTCCAACTCTCTCGGCGTTTGCTTGTCTAATTCAATAATGCCTTTTGGATACTTTATGAGCATCAATATGCGATTTAATAAATCTGTAGATTCTTGAAAGTTATCTTCAGTCATCGATATTAAAGATAACTTTATTTTTTCAAACCCTGCGGGGTCTGTACGACTTTCTAGCACATTTAAAAAGCTATTCAATTCAGCATTATTTTCTTGAAGACAGGGGAAGCGTTCGCGAAGCCTATTGAGTGCCGAGTCGTTATTATACGCAAAACTTTTTAAAAATTTTCGTGTTGCATTTTTAATCCATTCGGAATCGAGGTCGCGCAAGCAGGGATTGCTTGTTACTAAATCATATAATTCAGGCAGTGCCTCTGGCGTCTCATCAAAACATTCCATGATTATTTGTTTAATTTCCGCCTCTGAAAACCAATTTTTCAACTCAAAAACCTGAGCGGTCTCACTCACAATATAACTTATAGATCTTTTCAGATGACTGTTAACCTGTGAAGTAAAAAACTGCTTTCTTTCTGAATGCGTCCAAGCATTTAATACGGTTGCAAAATCTTCTATAGCGGTATCTGAACCTCCAATTTCCACATTTGTTTTATGACCAAATTTTTCTAACAATTCATTTATAAAGCCAAAGCCAAACTTAACCAAGCCGTTATTTTTCAACATTAATAATGTTAACGAGGCATTTTCCGATAAATGGTTTAACCCCTTATAAAGAACCCCCGAGCCAAGATTCGATAATTGATTATTATCTAAACACAATCTTAAAATGCGCTTATCTGCTGCAATTTTCTCGATAAAATCAATAAAATGAACGGCGTCACTTTTATTGTTACCTAGTGAACTGTCTACTGAAGCGCAAGTTACCTTGCAGGAAAACATTATACACTCATGCACTAGACGCATAAAATTAAATAATTTATCAACGTCCTGAGGACGATTAGGAACGGTTATAATGAGTGATACCGGCCGCTTTGTTGTATAAAAACTATTCACCAAAGTGGCAAGGTCTGCAAGCTCTATTTCACTTTGAATATTAATCATTATCAGGAAATGCAATTCATTAAAAGTTGTTTTTTGTTGCTGCAATAAATGATTTAATTTTCTTATGACCTCTCCTGACTTTCTGTAGTTTGTTAAGTCAATTGCCAATCCGAAATAGCAGCCTGAACTATCAGCACAAAATTTTTCTAACTTTTCAAGTTCTTCATGCAAAAACTGAAAACCTATTGTATTTGGGTAAAATTCACATAAGCGCAATACGTCTGTTCTATTGGTTGCAGGCATTTGTAATGAGGCAACTGCTATTTTTTCAATTCTGTTTTGCTCCCGCGTTCTAAGTGCAGAATCTGTTATTAAAGGCGCAGTAAATACAGGCGTGTTTAAAAAGCCGAGTTGCTCTGGATGCGCTTCCACAAATTCTAAAACAACATCCCTTAAGGTCGGATATTGATCGCATAAATTGATAACGTATGTTACTGCATTAGTAGTGTACTCTGCCAAAAACTTGCGTGCAGCACAAACAATAGTCTCTTCTTTTAATCCTTGTAAAAATGTATTTCCCGAACCACTCAACCAAGATTTTAAGCAGGTAATGCCTGTCGGATTTTTTGCTAAAAAATCTTCGACTACTTTTAATAAATCAACTGTTGTACTAAAAAATTGTCCAGAAAAGATTGAAGGCGAAAAATGGAAGTTATTTGAACGAAGCTTATAATTTAGCATCACTTCGGCTGTTGCAAGTTCAAATTGTTCCTCAACTGAATAATCGCCAAGGCTATACCAGAAGCACTTAAAAATAAAATCTGTTAGTGTCGTGTTGGCAAAACTCGTTTCTGCTATTCTTACAAACTCTTTTAAGCTACATCGCACAGGATCAGCATTTATATTCAAAGATGTTAAACTTAGATCTCTTAGAAGCATTTCAACTATATCGCCCAATTGAGTAGCATTAATATTCGGCAGAATACTTTTAGTTAATTCCAGCTTAGATATTTGTTTGTTTTTCTTCAACAGAGGGCAAGTATTAATAAATTCTAGACCATTTTGTGAATTCTCATCCGCGCTGAGTTTTAGCGCATACGTTAATGAGGCGTGAATTTCACTTATAAAGGCCAAAGCTTTATCCGAATTTTTTGTCACTACTATATGAATAGACAATTTCACTGGCATGGAATTACGCATCTCTTCTATACATATACCAATGTTTTTTAATTCTGCTTCTGTTTGATCTTTAATCGTGAACGACAATGCTAATGTTTGAAACATTGATTTTTTAGCGCTTAACAATGCCCAGAGTGTTTCTTTAACGTCTCCAGCTTCTCGGTAATTTGTTAAATCCATGGAAAATTCAGCATAGACTGTATTAACGCCGGCTTGACTCAAGTTTTTTAATTTTTCGAGCTCTTTATGTATAAACTCATCTGCGTTTTTAGAATCCAAATTTTCAGTTGTGAGGCAAGCAGAAACCACATCACTAGAAGAATCATTTGGTTTTTCGCTTGCCGCCGTAGGTGCGTCCAGTTGATACTTAACTTCGTCAGTGTTAGCAGACATTTAATAAACCTCACCGTGTTTTTAAAGTAATTTAATTCTATAAAATTTATAATAAGGATTTGTAGCCCTAAATTTGAAAAATCTCATTCGCGCTTTAGCAGCTCGACAAAGAATAACATAGCAAGTCACTTAAATCTATAGTGCGAAACCGAAAAAAACACGGTTTTTTATTTGGCTGTTGAGCTTTTACTTTTTTTAATCTATCGTAGCTGGGATTACAACAACTTTGGTTACATTAACGGTGACTCTATGCTTCAAAGAAAGTTAACTTTATTGCTAATGCTCTCAGCTTGTCTGGCGATCATGGCCTGTGGCCAAGGTGGGCCTCTCTATCACCCTGACCAACCGCCACCTATCTACGTGCCTCGCGATTAATTAAGCAGCGGTAAGAAATTATAGGCACAATTCGCTATTTAAATTCCCAAAATGGATCTTGGCGCCAATCATTTTTAAAACCCATTTGCATGATGGGGATTTGATTGAATCGTTCAAATAAATTACAAAGCTTAATCTTCCACTCTATACATTTTGTTTCATCTATGGTTTTTAATAAGCGAGTAATAATGTGTGCCTGCTCACAAAAAGAACGTTTTGGACAAGGAATCACGTCATTATTAGCATGCTTGGGAGCAACAACAAACCATCTATTCCAAAGTCTTGAATGATGAGCGCATAAATTTCGAGTATAACGTAACGAATCAAGCCACGATTCAATAATAATCGGGGGCCTGTCGAAAATTCGGCAAATTTCTTTCTTGTCACTTATAGAACGGATATTTTTTAATAATTGCCCAAGTGTACCAAAGGGCAAACATTCCATCATCATCCAGCTCGGAGGATATTTTGGATGTGTGTATTTTTTAAAATAGTGCTTTAAAAAAATCTCTTCTTTCTTTTTACAAATTTTATCGACTACCTTCATAAAAATCTCAAAAAAATCACTCCTGACATATTGATTTTCTTGCACATACCAGTGAGAATCATACCTATGGCTCATGGCATTTGTAAGACAAGCGCGAAATGTTACTTCAATAGTTTCTAAAGCATCAGAAACTAAAAGCCTTAGTTCTTTGTCAAAAGAATAAAGCCGCCAGATATCCTCGAAAGAAACGCCATTTCTAAAAATTGCCACTTGTTTATTTGATTCTTGAAATGGTAAAAAATAAGCAGAAAGACGATAATAACCAACAGTTTCTAAACAGTGTTCTGCCTCTTTGGAAGAATTGATCAATAAGTTATTTTTAACTAGTTTTTCAACCAGTTGATTTGGAAAAAGAGGGGGTTTTTCGAAGCTATTAACTGCCATAAAAAAATAACCCGTCGCTTTGGGCATTGTTAAGAGGCCTGACGGGTTTGGCTACTAGTAATATTAGCCTAATATTATTTATGATACAATCCCCCTGAATACGCTTTTATAGCCTGCCATACTTAAATCAATTGATTAGCATGGCACTAAGACAATCTTACAAAATCGCTTGTATATACCCATTACACTTCATTCAATTACAATAATCTCCTTACCTTTTTGAAAAGGCAGACACAGTGGTGTGCCCACTACAATAAGTGGTATACACGAATTTTACATTTTAAAAATATTCCTACATAAATACATCCGCTATTTATACGATGAATTAAAAAATCAGATCAATATAAAACAGTTAAGAACCTTGACTCATTCTTCGCATCTTTACACCCTGACCAACCGCCACCTATCTACGTGCCTCGCGATTAATCGCAATGTTTGCGTCTCTGCTTAATCCCCTTTAAGCTTAAGGGGATGCTTATCAACTTTACAAAAATGCACGGTTTAGGTAACGACTTTGTCGTGATTGATCTGATTAGTCAGGCTGTGCGCTTACGTACGGCTCAAATTCGACGCATTGCAGATAGACATTTGGGTATTGGTTGCGATCAAGTTTTATTGATTGAACCGCCCACCCGAACAACAGCCGATTTTTACCTGCGTATTTTTAATGCCAATGGCGATGAAGTTGAGCACTGTGGAAACGGCGCCCGATGTGCAGCACGATTCTTTTATGATATGGGTTTTAGCAATAAACCTACGTTAGAAGCAGACTGTCTTGCAGGGCCTCTTAGCTTTGTAATGGATGAGCAGGGTGATGTGACGGTCAATATGGGCATTCCAACATTCCATCCGAGCGAAGTACCTCTTATCAGTAACACAGAAGCACTTCAATACCCTATCACGCTCGAAAATGTTGAATATCAAATGAGCGCACTCTCGATGGGCAATCCCCATGCCGTTCTACAAGTGCCCGATATTGCGCTGGCACCCGTCAAACAACTCGGCTCCCTCATCAGCAAACATACCTATTTTCCCAAAGAAACAAACGTTGGATTTATGCAAATCATTGATAAAAACCAAATCTACTTGCGTGTTTATGAACGTGGCGTTGGTGAAACCTTCGCATGTGGTTCGGGTGCTTGTGCGGCTGTCGTGGCAGGTATACGTCTTGGATTATTGAATAGCCCCGTATCGGTTGTATTTTCGAAAGGACGGCTGCAGATTGCGTGGGGGGCTTTCAACGCCCCAGTGATGATGACAGGGCCTGCGACACGCGTTTTTATCGGGCGCTTTAGGCTTTAAAAAAAATGATGCTTCAATCTGTTCAGGCTTTTTTAGAATCCCTTCAATTTGAAAGGCGATCTTCCGAACATACAATTACCAGTTATAAAACGGATTTGATGGATGCCCTTGCGTTTTTCGAAGCCGATCACCTCACCACATGGCAAGACGTACAAGAAAGCACCATTCGTGCCTTATTGGCCTTTAGACGCAATCAAAAAATATCCCCTCGAACGATTAATCGACAATTATCCGCGCTACGCACTTTTTTTCGGTATTTAATACGCAACGGCGTTATCGCCGATAACAAAGCCATGCGTGTTGTGGCACTTAAAACCAGCCGTGCATTGCCGCGCGCACTCGATGTGGATCAAATGGCCAAACTGTTAGAATTGCCTGCTTCAAATCCACGCGCGATCCGAGATCTCGCTATTATGGAACTCCTTTATTCTGCGGGATTGCGTGTTTCCGAAATTGTCTCTTTAAATGTGCGTGATCTTGACCTTCAACAACAACAAACCCCTGTGGTTGGAAAGGGGAAAAAATCCAGGCTTGCGCTGATTGGCCGATGTGCGCTTAAGGCTTTAGAACAATGGCTCTCGATTCGCACAACGCTTGCAGAACCCGTTGAGCCTGCATTATTTGTTAACAACAAAGGAAAACGCTTAAGTGCGCGCTCTATTCAATACCGATTACATCATATCGGGATCCAACAAGGCGTTGAAACACGTGTTACACCACACCGTTTGCGCCACAGTTTTGCAAGCCATTTGTTAGAATCCAGCAATGATTTGCGCGGGGTTCAAGAACTGTTGGGACACGCCGATCTCAGCACCACACAAATTTATACAAAAGTTAATTTTCAACATCTTGCGAACGTCTATGATAAATGCCATCCTAGGGCACGTAAACAATCAAAGGAAAACAAAAAATGAAAACGATTCTACGCTTTCGTACCTTACTTTTTTTAGGCGGCCTCTTGAGTGTATTATTTTTTTTAGGCACTTATTTGCTCGAGTATGGTTTTGGATTAGAACCTTGTCCCCTCTGCTATTTACAAAGAGGACTATTGTTTATCATTTCTTTAGTGTTCTGCTTGGGTGTGTTACAAAATTGTAAACAGCGCGGTCGTTTAGTTTATTGCGCTATTTTATTTGTCTGCAGCGTTCTGGGGGGAGCACTTGCATCGCGTCAACTCTGGTTACAGTATATCTCACCTATTCATGAATCCAATTGTTTCGCAGGATTTGAAAAAATGTTGGAATTAATGCCGCTATGGGAAGTTTTAAAAGAAACGTTACAAGGCTCACAAGAATGTAGCCAAATCGATTTTACCTTTTTAGGGTTGCCATTATCTGCCTGGTCTTTGTTTAGCTTTATGGGTTTGGGTATGTATGTTCTTATTTTGTGTTGTCTCCAAATAAAAAGGCGGATCTAAAATCCGCCTTTTCTAACTTCATCCCTGAAGAGCGACATTCCTTGTCGGTTAAGTCCATTTAACAAAATTCCATATCCATCCTGGATACACTTTAAGAATAACAAACAAATTCATTTGTTCAAGCCTCTAAAAAAAGAAAATAAATGTTTTGATGGGCTGTCTCCAAACGGCACCGAAAAATAACGTGTTAATTTTCAATCAGTTGAAGTTTCTTCCGATATTTTTTCCTGTTTTCCGTTTTTTATATGGACATTGTCTTACAGGACTTTAAGCGAAGACTCGACGAAAAGCGATCGATTGGCGTTACTGAAAGAAAACCCACAGCCAAGATCCTTGACTTAACAGAAATAGTGGCTTTTACTAAAAGAATGTATACACATTTTGGTTAACAAGGAGGATACCATTTTGATGTTGGGAAAAAAAATTGAACCGTCTTCCACCTCATCCATCCAACACCTTACACAACAATGGCTAGAACTCAGACAAGTCGTACTTGTACACTACAGCGAGCTCTGTACAACAAAAGACCCTGAACCCAACAGGCTACAAAAATTCTGCCAACATTTAATGGATTATGTTTCAATGGGTCATTTCAAGATGTATGAGAAATTTGCAGAGCATCATGAAACGAATCAAACATACTCAACAGGTCTCAACAAAACGTTATTGTCGAACATAACCATCAATACAGAAACAGTGCTTGATTTTAATGATAAATATACAGAACCTAAAAATCTCGATGCGTTATCAGTTGATCTCTCTCAAATAGGTGAGGTACTTGCACATCGCATGGATTGGGAAGATGCATTAATCACAGGAGCCGCGCCGCGTTATTCCAAAGACCACTAAAAAACTTTATTTTATCGCTTTTTAGGTAATTGTTTTAATCCTATTCGCGCTCTAAATATTGCAATTTATCGGGCACATCTTTCCATTTTTCTGCATCCGGTAACCCGCCTTTATTTTGTGTAATCACAGGCCATTTTTTGGATAATTCCGCATTCAAAGCTAAAAAGGGTTTCTGATCGTCTTTTAAATCATCCTCTGAGTGAATCGCATTTGCCGGACACTCCGGTTCGCATAACGCGCAATCAATACATTCATCCGGATCAATCACCAAAAAATTAGGGCCTTCTCTAAAGCAATCTACAGGACACACTTCAACACAATCTGTAAATTTACATTTAATACAACTTTCTGTTACCACAAATGTCATTGCACCACTCCACAATTTAATAAAAAGCTAAAATTCTAACTTTTTGCTTATCGTAACCCTGCGCCATTACTGTTCACTTTATACGAGACTTTGAGAGGAGACAATCAGCGCCAATTGCACCTCGGGGTCTGACCCCCTATAATCTGAAAATGCGAAATAATCACCACCTCGACAAAGACCACCCTGCAACAACGGGTTCCACTATTCAGTGCTTGAACGACCTGGAAGCGAATAAAACCTCAAGAAGCCATCGCTTAGCCGAATGGGCCGTTCAGATGATCGGTTCCTGGAAATTTATCATTATCCAATCCGTTTTATTAGTCGTGTGGACAATTATAAATATAGTCGCTTGGTTTGAACACTGGGATCCATACCCCTTCATACTACTCAATCTTTTTTTAGCACTACAGGCTGCTTATACAGGTCCCGTGATTATGATGACTCAAAATCGACAAGCTGAGCGCGATCGATTGGAAGCCCACAATGACTATTTAGTGAATATCAAAGCAGAACAAGAAATTCGCACTCTGCTAAAACATCTCACCGCACAGGGCCAAGCGATTCAAGAACTCAAAGGAATGGTACAGTCTTTACAAAAAAAGAGTGTCTGGCACGCCTTATAACAGCCAACGTTCTAATTTACGTAGGCTCATGATAAATAATTCTGATAGCAAGTGCTTGTGTAAATCGACTAATGGCTCGACAATATAACACCCTCGAACACCTGCGATAATCGCTGCTAATATGCCTGTTAATAAACGATCATCTACAACCAACAATTCGCTTGGACTTACCTGGGTTTTTTGTAAAATAGACAGAATAGTATCGGGATAGGGCTTTTTCCGTTTGGGAAAAATAAATTCCACGCTACTAAAATGCGCGGAAAAATAGTTTGCACGCTCTGTGCTGGGTTTGTTTGTTAAAATAAAGACATGCCCTGGGCCAAAAATGTGGATACAACGATTCAGCCAGTTTCTAATTTCTAAGCCAATTTCTGTCGCGCCATGTGATGCTAACACTCCGTCAAAATCGAGAGCGATTATTTTTATGCCTGCCGCTCGCAGATGTACGGGATCTAACGTTAAAATTGACTGGCGCTGAAGCGCTTTATCACGCCTATAAGCGCTTAATGCTTTTCGATATCTAAAAGCCATCGTTACGGCATATATAATACGATTTGTCATAACTTAATATAGAGAGTTTCTACTATCAATAGAAGCTGTTTTTATAATCAGATATAAAAATGGGGTCAGACCCCATACAATACCGACATGGCACTGAAATATTTAAATCTTATCAAAGACGAATTGGGCGACGGATTCCGTCGAGGTCTTCAAGTGGCGCTGCAAAAGTGTGATCTTGTCACACGCGAAGAATTTGATATCCAAACCGAAGTCTTAGCTAAAGCCCGCGAAAAACTTGAAAAGCTGACACGACAAATAACAGCGCTTGAAGAAAAACTCAAAAATACGCCATAATCAAATAAAAAATCCCTGCACCTTTCGAAAAAACTCTAAATGCGATAGACTGAGTCAATGGAACAATTTCAATATATTTTAATTTTGCTGGGGTGCGCAGTAGGTGTTGTCGCGGTGTTTCGTCGTATTCACCTTCCGCCCATTCTTGGTTATCTTTTTGTAGGCATGCTGGTAGGCCCAGGTGGTTTCGCGTTTATTCCCAGCATCCAAGATCTCAGTTTCCTTGCCGAATTTGGTGTTGTTTTCTTAATGTTTACCATTGGTCTTGAATTTTCGTTTGCCAGAATTTTGACCATGCGAAGAGCGTTATTAGGACTTGGCGGTATCCAAGTACTTTTATGTACATTGGTCGCCATGTTAGGCGGATGGTACTTTGGACTGGCTCCCAAAACAGCGTTTGTTGCTGCAGGCGCATTGGCGCTCTCTTCAACCGCAGTTGTGATTAAACAATTAGCCGAGCAACATGAATTACATTCGGTACAGGGCAGGTTATCTATCAGCATCTTGCTATTCCAAGATTTAGCCGCCGTTTTATTCTTGATTCTGATCCCCGCTCTAGCCAACAAGCAAGAAACAGCGCTCTGGATCCCGCTGGGTTTTGCATTAGTCAAGGGTATTGGTGTGTGCGTGGTCTTAAGTTTTCTCGGCCAACGATTATTAAGACCGCTCTTCCACGAAGTTGCAAAATCACATTCAAACGAATTATTTATGATGGCAGCGCTGATGGTTGTCCTTGGAGCCGCCTGGCTAACACATCATCTACAATTATCCATGGCGCTTGGCGCATTCTTGGCCGGTTTGATGTTGGGTGAAACCGAATTTCGCCACCAAATCGAAATCGATATCCGGCCATTTAGAGATGTATTGTTAGGGCTTTTCTTTATTACCATTGGCGCTTTGCTCCGAATTGATACACTGCCGGCAAACGGACTTTGGGTTCTCATTATTTTGGTAAGCCTTGTCATCTTTAAAACATTATTAATTATGGGGTTGGCTCGTTTTGTTGGCGCGGTTTCTTTGGGAAAAGCCTTTCGTACCGGTTTAATATTAGCGCAAGGTGGCGAATTTGGATTTGTTATTCTAACCGTTGCCATTAACAATAAATTAATTGATCCCATACAAAGCCAGGTTGTGGTTGCCGCAGTTGTATTGAGTATTGTTGTCGCTCCCCTTTTGATTCGATACAACAAAGCCATTGGGCAGCTCTTTTTTAAACAAGACATAGTACCACCACCGGAAGAAATTAAAGATGCGCAGCTCTCTGAGCATACGGCAGAACTTAAAGATCACGTGATTATTTGTGGATTTGGTCGTGTTGGGCAAATTTTAGCCCGCTTTTTAGAACAAGAAAATATCCCATCGGTTGCATTAGATTTGGATCCTATGCGGATCTCTTCTTCTGCTTTAGCCGGAGAGCACGCTTTTTTTGGTGACGCAAGGCGACTCGAAGTATTAGCTGCTGCCGGGCTTGCACGCGCGCGCATGGTGGTTATCAGTTTTGCAGACGAACCTGCTGCGCTAGAAACACTCAAGCATATTCGTTCGCTTCGATTGGACGTGCCCGTTTTTGTGCGAACGCGAAACGATTCTAATTTAAAAACCTTCCAAGAAGCCGGTGCAACAGAAGTCGTACCCGAATCGTTAGAAGCAAGTTTAATGCTTGCCTCGCATTTACTCTTAATGCTGGGTGTGCCGGCATCCCGTATTTTATTTAAAATTCGTGCTATTCATTCTGATCGCTATCGCGTTATTCAAGGGTTTTTTAAAGGAACGGATGATCCAACCTTGCTTGAAGAAGCAGACAGTGCGCGTATGAGCTTGCACGCCATCACGGTGAATGAAAATGCGTATGCGATCGGAAAAACTCTGGGTGAAATTAGCGATCCCGAATCGCTCTCTGCGATTAAAGTGCTAACGCGTGGCGCTACACGTTATCCCGAACCTGATCCCGAAATGGTTATTCAAGCAGGCGATGTACTCGTTCTGTTTGCGACACCAGAAGCACTCTATTTATTGGGCGAGAAAATTCTTCGCGGGGTCTAGCTCCTCAAATATATTTCATAGTTCGAAATCTTTATTTTTGTCTTCACGCAATTCTACTCTTCAAAAAGCGCGACATCCGTTATTTAGCGGATTGTAAGCTTATTAATTTCGCGTATAACAATCTGTATGAAATTAGCAATTGTTTATACGCGTGCTTCTCTTGGTATACAAGCCCCCCTTGTAACCGTAGAGGCACATATTTCGGGTGGACTACCCGCTTTTACGATTGTGGGTTTACCGGAAACTGCGGTTAAAGAAAGTAAAGATCGCGTGCGTTCTGCGATTTTAAATAGTCAATTTGACTTTCCCTCGCGTCGCATTACGATTAATTTGGGCCCGGCTGATCTCCCCAAAGAAGGTGGGCGCTTTGATCTGCCCATTGCTTTAGGCATTTTAGCTGCCTCTCAACAAATTCCAAGCGACTGTTTAGATGAATATGAATTTGCAGGAGAGCTTGCATTGTCGGGAGAACTGCGTGCTATTCAAGGCGCATTACCCGTTGCACTGGGCGCTCGAAAAGCTAAACGCATTTTGGTTTTGCCCATCATGAATGCGGCTGAGGCTGCATTACCTGGAGATAACGCCATCTATGCGGCCAATACTTTATTGGAAATTACCGAACATCTCTGTCGACGAAAACAGTTACACCCCTTTAAGCAAACGCTACCCTCGAACACAGATAGCAGTCGTACAGAATATGACTTATGCGATGTTCGTGGTCAAATGCACGCGAAACGCGCACTTGAAATTGCAGCAGCGGGTGGGCATAGTTTACTGATGATTGGACCACCTGGCACCGGCAAAACCATGCTTGCCAGTAGGCTTCCAGGTATTTTGCCTTCATTAACACTCGAAGAAACCCTGGAAGTGATCGCAATACATTCGTTGATCCCAAACAGCCAACCAGCCTTACAGTGGGGCAGAAGGCCTTTTCGTGCACCGCATCATACCGCTTCTGCCGTTGCTTTAGTGGGTGGCGGCAGTCATCCACGGCCCGGTGAAATTTCGCTCGCACATCAGGGTATTTTATTTTTAGATGAATTACCCGAATTTGATCGCCGTGTTTTAGAAGTGCTGCGCGAACCTTTAGAATCTGGGACAATTTTGATTTCGCGTGCTGCGCGTCAAGCAGAATTTCCAGCACAATTCCAATTGATTACTGCGATGAATCCTTGCCCCTGCGGACATTTGAATGATCCCAAAGGTCGATGCCAATGCACACAAGAACAAATTAAGCGTTATCGTGCACGTTTATCGGGTCCTTTTTTAGATCGCATCGATATGCATATTGAAGTACCAACACTATCCATAGCGGCTTTAACGATAGGAAATTCCACTGCGGAAGAATCCAGTGCTATGGTTTTAAAACGCGTCAATGCGGCAGTCGCAAAACAACGCGCGCGTTCTTCACGATTGAACATGCGTTTAACCAACCCAGAAACACAAAAATATTGTGCGCTCAATGCATCTGCACAAACCTTTTTTAGCAATGCCATAGAGCGATTAGGATTAACAGGACGATCGTATCATCGCGTTCTGCGCGTAGCCAGAACCATTGCAGATTTGGCTAACCAAGAGACGGTCGAGATCCCACATCTTGCTGAGGCCTTATCTTTTAGGCGAATTGAGAAACTCGATATTCCTTACGAGCCGAAACTATAAGTCATTAAAGCAAATATGGATAGAAACAAAACACCGTTAAATTTGACCCGTTGGATTCTATTTGTTATAAACCACCTATGTATAAAATTTTCTTGATGAACTTTTTGTTGGCTATCTCAACCACTGTTGGGATGACCATTATCCCCTTCTTAGTCACCGATTCATTAGGCCTCTCTTTAGCTATCCTGGGTATTTTGGAAGGATCAACCGAATTTATGTCCAATGTACTGCGCTTGGCCAATGGCGTATTATTCGACAAAGTTAAAAATAAACGTAATATTTTTATTTTTTCCACCGGACTGGCCTTTTTTGCCAAGGCATTCCTCTTAGTTCCGGCTTCATGGTCCATTTTGGTTTCCAAAACTATCGAACGTGTTGCTAACGGCGCATTCGCAGCGCCCCGTGATGCCTTCGTTGCTGAACAAACTAAAAACAAAAAAGGCATGGCCTTAGGGCTACTAACCGTTTCTAAAACTGCCGGTTGTGTGCTCGGTCCTTTGCTCGTGAGTGCTTCTACACTCTTTTTAGGCACCCTGAAGGATAATTTAAATATTCTGGTTATTTTTTGTTGTTTGCTCGTTTTTCCGGTTTTTTTGATGTCGTTTACACTCAGGGGAAAAGGGATCGAGACCAGTGAATTTTCGATGCGAGAATTTAAATCCGTCTTAAGAAAAATTTTACCCATTCTCTTTTTAGCTTTGTTATTTTTTATGGGCCGTTTTAATGATGGTCTTTTGATGATGTATCTCAAACACAAAGGATTTCCGGAGTGGTTTTATCTTTCGACCATTGCCATTTTTAACTTTATTATGCTCATCAGCTCTCCTTTTATGGGGCATCACATTGATCGCGGGCATGTAAAAAAAGTACTCTATATTACAATTGGCGCTTTATGTGCATTTAATATTTGTTTCTTTCACATTGATTCCGTAAATTGGGTTTTAGCTATCCTTGGCATTATTTCTTGGGGTGTACAACGTACCGGCGCACAAATTGTTTTTTCTTCACTGGTGTTTCAAGGCGTTGCAAAAGCCAATTATGGCACCGCGATTGGTTTGTTTTATATTGTGAGTGGTTTTGGAACCATGATAGCCTCATTTATCTGTGGATACATGGCGCAAGATACATTCTCTTCGGTATTTGTTTTTAGCGGGTTTTTTGGCTTTGCTTCTTTAGGTTTATCCTTCAGCCTTTTAAACAGGAAGACTTCTTCCATTGATCTACCCGGAAATGCGCGACAGCCTGCTTAGTTATTTACGCCTTACTGAGAATGCGACACCATATATTCAACGGTTTTTTTAATGTCATCATCAGAACAATTCGTACAGGTTCCTTTGGGTGGCATCGCCTTATAACCTTCTATTGCTCGCTTCACCATTGTCGCCATACCGTCTGCGATACGCGGTGCCCAATCTGCTTTATCGCCAAATTTTGGTGCACCTGCAAGACCAGCGCCATGACAAATATGACATACTTGCTCATAATGCTGTTGGCCAATATCCAATACAACCTTGGATGTTTCTACAACCGTTGCGCTACCGGCTTCAATCGTTACCTCACCTTCCGGGTGGATCCGCTGTATGATTGCTTTTTCGTCCAGCGAACCCGATAAATCTGCAAATACTGTAGAAAGAAAAAGAATACCAAAAGCAGCAATAATGAGTGGCAATGCTAAACGCCTCACAATCCTTTTTTCTCCCTACAATACAACACCTAGACGAATGTGTTAATTTATCATATTATAGCCCTTTTCGCATCAGGTTTTCCCTGGTATGCATTCCAAAATTATCCTAACAACTGAATCTATTGAGATACGCATGAACCCTATTGAGCAAGCGCTGGTTTTACTCAAAGCAGGCAAATTAGTCGCCATTCCGACCGAAACGGTTTATGGCTTGGGAGCAGATGCCAGAAACCCCATTGCTATTCAAAACATATACCTGGCTAAAGAGCGGCCTTCTAGCAACCCGTTGATAATACACATATCTCACATGGGCGCACTCACTGATTGGGCAATCGATATCCCTAACACCGCTTTTCAGCTAGCAAAGGCATTTTGGCCAGGCCCACTGACATTAATATTGGCACGACACCCCAGTGTTCCCAAAATAGTCACGGGTGGACAAGAGAGCATTGCGATCCGCATTCCCAATCATCCTTTAACGCTCGAACTTTTAGAGCGATTTGACGGCGGCATTGCAGCACCCTCTGCGAATCGATATGGTCGTATTAGCCCAACCACCCCTGAACATGTTCGAACCGAATTAGGACCACGCGTGGATTATGTTTTAGAAGGAGGGGCTTGCACGCTGGGTATAGAATCGACGATTGTTTCTTTATTAGACGGCACTCCCAGTATCTTGCGCCAAGGGAGTATTTCTAAAACCGATTTATCAACCATATTAAAACAACCTGTGCATAATCAACAATATAAAAAAGAAGCGATAAACCGAGAAAATGATTTAATTACCCCAGGGTCGCACCTCTCCCATTACGCACCCATAACACCCTTGTATTTATGCGAAAAAGAGAAATTTCTCGAAACGGCGTTACACTGGGTTCGAAACAATAAACGATTTTGTGCGCTCAGCTTTTCTGTGCCCGCAAAGGCATTACTTGAACACGGTGTTCCAGATGATTCCATTGCAAAATGGATAGCGGCTTCAGATAATCACCTCATGTACGCTCAAAAGCTTTACGCCTATTTACATGATTTTGATGCAACAAAAAGTGACTGTATTCTCATTGAAAACCCGCCAAACACAGAAGCATGGGCTGCTATTCGAGATCGCTTACAACGAGCTGCATCTTAGGGTCAACACAGAGGTCGGCCGATTTAAAAGTTGTTTTTAAGCCTTGTTCTTTTTTAAAGCGCTCGAGCGCCAAAACAATTAATTGATCGATAAGATCCGACAAACCAAGACCGCTTGCCTCCCACATTTTGGGATACGCACTGGTTGGGGTAAAGCCAGGAATGGTGTTAATTTCATTCACAATAATTTGGCCATCGGGTTTCAAAAACATATCGACGCGTCCCATACCTTCGCAACATAACACCTGATACGTTTTAACAGCGAGTGCTTGTACCGCTGAAATCTCATCTGGCTTCAAGTGCGCAGGATATTTAAATATTGCGCCATGCCCTAAATATTTTTCTTCGTATGAATGAAATTCATGTGCAGAAATAATCTCACCCGGCAGAGAAGTCAGGGGTGTTTCATTTCCAATGACAGAACATTCAATTTCACGGCCAACAATACATTCTTCAATTAAGATTTTTCGATCGAACTGGAAAGCTAAGGCGATTTTTTCTTCAAATTCAGATCGCTTTTTTACTTTCGAAATACCAATAGAAGATCCGGCATTCGCCGGTTTAACAAAGAAAGGTAATCCAACGGTTGCTTCAATGTGTTCGAAAT
>JBPOIR010000034.1:0-9630 GCA_052034335.1 Pseudomonadota bacterium
TTTGGTTGGTCGTGAAGATGAAATTCAAAGAACGATTCAAATATTATGTAGAAGTCTTAAAAACCACCCTTTGTTTGTAGGGGAAGCGGGCGTTTGAAAAACAGCCATTGTAGAAGGATTGTCAAAATTAGTGGTGGAAGGAAAAGTGCCAGATGCCATTAAAAACAGCACCATTTATGCATTGGATTTAGGGTCGCTATTGGCAGGCACAAAATACAGAGGTGATTTTGAAAAACGATTTAAGGCATTATTGCAACAATTAAAGCGCGAGGCGGGGGCTATCTTATTTATTGATGAAATTCATACCATTATTGGTGCAGGAGCTGCATCCGGTGGCGTTATGGATGCCTCCAATTTGCTAAAGCCCTTATTGGCATCGGGTGAGCTTAAATGCGCAGGTTCTACAACTTATTACGAGTACCGTGGGATATTCGAAAAAGACAGAGCGTTATCTAGACGTTTTCAAAAAGTTGACGTCAAAGAGCCAACGGTAGACGAGACAATTGGTATTTTAAAAGGACTAAAAGAACGTTTTGAACAACATCACAATGTTCGCTATTCATTTGCAGCACTGCGTGCAGCGGCTACAATGGCTAGCCGTTATATTCCTGATCGCTTTTTGCCCGACAAAGCGATTGATGTTGTGGACGAAGCAGGTGCGTATCAACGACTATTGCCGGTGAATAAACGCAAAAAAGTCATTGGGGTGTCTGATATAGAGCGGATTGTTGCAAAAATTGCACGTGTGCCAGAGAAATCCGTTTCTGTTTCCGATAAAAATACCTTGCGTAATTTAGAACGAGACTTAAAATTAGTTATCTTTGGACAGGATGAAGCCGTTGCGAGTTTATCCGATGCGATTAAAATGGGTCGTTCTGGATTGGCCGATCCGGATAGACCGGTGGGTTGTTTTCTATTTGCGGGACCCACAGGGGTTGGTAAAACGGAAGTGACTCGGAAGCTGGCAGATATTTTAGGCATAGAATTGTTGCGGTTTGACATGTCTGAATATATGGAAAGTCATACCGTTTCGCGTTTAATTGGTGCGCCACCGGGGTATGTCGGATTCGAGCAAGGGGGATTATTAACCGATGCCGTCAATAAGCATCCTCATAGCGTACTGTTATTAGATGAAATAGAAAAAGCGCATCCCGATGTTTACAATTTATTATTGCAAGTGATGGATCATGGTACTTTAACAGATACGAATGGTCGAAAAACCGATTTTCGGCATGTGATATTGGTGATGACGACCAATGCAGGTGCTGAAGATATGAATAGAAGTTCGATGGGTTTTAGCGAGCAAGATCACACAACGGATGCTTTAAGCATTATTAAAAAGAAATTTACACCCGAGTTTCGTAATCGACTCGATGCAATTATTCAATTTAAAGTCTTAAGTCGAACGGCGATTGATTTAATTGTAGAGAAATTTCTAACAGAATTGCAAGCAAGATTAGAAGAAAAGCATGTGACTTTAGAGGTGGATAAACCAGCGCGAGAGTGGTTAGCCTTGCGGGGTTACGATAAGCAAATGGGCGCACGCCCTATGTCGCGACTTGTTAAAGAAAAGCTTAAAAAGCCTCTTGCCAGCGAAATTCTATTTGGTTCTTTGGCAGAAGCCGGGGGTCGTGTTAGCGTAACGGTAGAAAGCGGAGAGTTGCGTGTACAAATTGAGGCGCCGTGTAAAGTGAAGCAGTAAAATCGCGAGACAGAGCTTGCGCGTCGCCCCGCTTTTTTCAAAGTGGGGTTAAGCGAGTGCCGACAACCGGTTGGTTAAGTTATCAATCAGCGCTTTGAGTTCTATTGCGCGTTTCTGTTCTGCTGCCACAACTTCGGCAGGGGCTTTTGCAGAAAAATTTGGATTTGCAAGCTTAACATTTATTTTTTCAAGTTCAGCCCGTGATTTGACTATTTCTTTGTTCAAACGCTCAATTTCTGCGCTTTTATCGATTAAGCCGGCTAAGGGGATGAGTATTTCCAAAGATCCGACTAATGCTGTGGCGGATTCTTCACGTGGTTCGTTTGGCAATAACCATCGAATGCTTTCGATTTTAGCCATCGATTTTAGAATTAATTGATAAAAATCAGAATCGAGTCGTCTTTGGTCTTCTGTAGTTCCATTGTAAAACAAAACAGGTACAGGTTTAGATGGCGGAAGGTTCATTTCTCCGCGTATATTTCGTATCGCAAGGACAATGGTTTTAATCCATTCAATATCATTTTCAGCGTTCGTGTTAATGAGTCCTTCTATATATTCTGGATAGGGCTGGAGCATAATTGTATCGCCTGTTTTGTTTGTAACAGGTGCAACCCGTTGCCAAAGGGCTTCTGTAATATAGGGCATAAAAGGGTGAATGACGCGTAGTAATTCTTCTAGAACGGATATAAGCGTATGGCGCGTACCATTCTTCATATTTTGATTTTCTAAACGCGGGTTTAAAATCGGCTTTGTTAATTCCAAGTACCAATCGCAATATTCATTCCAGGTAAATTCATAAATTGCCTGTGCTGCTAAATCGAAACGATATTCTGCTAGATGTTTTTCTATCTGTGCTTTAGTCTGTTGCCAACGAGAAAGTATCCATTGATCAACAGGCGATAAATGATTAACAGCAGACAAAACTTGTGTGTTTGAAGGTGTTTCCATTTTGCCTTCGGTATTCATTAATACAAAGCGAGCAGCATTCCAGAGTTTATTGCAGAAATGTCGGTTGCTTTCGATTTTTCTTAAATCAAAGCGAATATGTCGTCCGTGTGTTGCCAAAGCGGCATAGGTAAATCGTAAGGCATCTGTACCATAAGCGGAGATCCCATTTGGAAATTGTGTGCGTGTATAAGCTTCGATTTGAGAGGCAAGTTGGGGTTGCATTAAGCCCGTTACGCGTTTTTTAACAAGGCTTTCGAGATCAATGCCATCGATTAAATCGATGGGGTCGAGAACATTGCCTTTGGTTTTAGACATCTTCTCGCCATTTTGATCTTGAATGAGTCCATGAATATAAACTTCATGGAAGGGAATTTTGCCCGTAAATTTAAGACCAAACATAATCATGCGAGCAACCCAGAAGAAGATAATATCAAAACCTGTGACAAGCACTTGGGTTGGATAAAAGGTTTGAAGCCTTTCTGTGTTTTCAGGCCAGCCTAAGGTTGAAAAGGGCCACAAAGCCGAAGAGAACCAGGTATCTAAAACATCTTCGTCTTGTTTAAGGGGCAAATCAAGTGGAAGTTTGTAATGTGCACGAACAGCTATTTCAGATTCTCCAACATAAATTTTGCCGGCATCGTCATACCAAGCGGGGATTCGATGCCCCCACCACAGTTGTCGACTAATGCACCAATCTTGGATGTTATTCATCCAGTCAAAATAGGTTTTGGTCCAATTTTCGGGTACAAAACGAATTTGGCCATTTTTGACTGCTTCAATTGCCGGTTCTGCCAGTGATTTTATACTGACAAACCATTGATCGGTTAATAAAGGCTCTAAAATAGCGTTACTCCGATCGCCTCTGGGAATTTTTAAGAGATGCGGTTCAATTTTTTCGAGCAAATTTTTAGCACGCAGATCTTCGATGATTTTTTCGCGTGCAACAAAGCGATCTAATCCCTGATATTGCGTGGGTGCGTTTTCGTTGAGTGTTGCATCTATCGTAAAAATATTAATGAGTGGTAAATTGTGACGCTGTGCCATGGCATTATCATTAAAATCGTGCGCAGGCGTAATTTTTACACAGCCTGTCCCAAAAGCAGGATCGACCATATCATCTGCAATAATCGGAATAATGCGATCGGTTAAAGGTAGTTGTAGGTGTTTGCCAATTAAATGTGTAAAACGGGGATCCGTTGGATTAACCGCGACAGCGACATCGCCTAGTAAGGTTTCGGGTCGTGTTGTAGCAACGCAGATAAAATTTTTGCTAGAAGTTTTATTATCAGGATTTATCAAAAGATAACGAATTGTCCAAAGTGAGCCTTGTTCTTCTTGGTTTTCGACTTCTAAATCAGAAACGGCTGTTTTTAAAACGGGATCCCAATTGACCAATCGTTTGCCGCGATAAATTAAGCCTTCCTGATATAATTGAATAAAAACATCGATAACCGCTTTAGACATCCCTTTGTCTAAGGTAAAGCGTTCGTGAGACCAATCGACAGAAGTACCGATACGGCGTAATTGGCGGGTAATATTGCCACCCGATTCTGCTTTCCAATGCCAGACGCGATTGACAAATTCGTCTCGGCCTAATTCATATTTTGTTTGCCCTTTGGCGAGCAATTGTCTTTCGACTACCATTTGCGTTGCAATACCGGCGTGATCAGTACCCACTTGCCACAAAGTTTTTCGGTCTTTCATGCGATGATAACGGGTTAAAATATCCATTAATGTTTGTTGAAACGCATGACCCATGTGTAGGCTGCCCGTTACATTCGGCGGAGGCAGCATAATGCAGTAGGGTACACCCGTGCCGCTTGGACTAAAGTAGCCAGAACGCTCCCAGAACGGGTACCATTCGCTCTCTAAAACACTGGGGTTATAGGTTTTATTATCTTCCATCGAATCCATCATATCAGGCCTTTAGCTTTCTTTTGTTTTTTGACAGCGATCGAGCAGGTATTGAACCAATAAAGAGACTGGGCGTCCGGTTGCGGCGCGATCTTTTCCGCCACGCCAGGCTGTTCCGGCTACATCTAAATGCGCCCAATCGAATTTTTTGGTAAAACGCGATAAGAAACACGCAGCGAGAATTGCGCCTGCTTCGGGGGGATTTCCGATATTGGCGATATCGGCAAATGGGCTGCTTAAAGCATCTTGGTATTCATCCCATACGGGCAATTGCCAACATTTATCACCACTCGTTAAACCTGCGTTGAAGAGATCATTAACGAGTGGGTTGTGGTTACCGAAAAGGCCGCTGGTATGCGAACCCAGCGCCATAACGCAGGCATTCGTTAAGGTTGCAATATCAATAACAACTTCCGGATCAAAACGTTCAGAATAGGTAAGCGCATCGCATAAAACCAGTCGACCTTCCGCATCGGTATTTAAAATTTCAATTGTCAGTCCCGACATGCTGGTAACGATATCTTCCGGGCGAGAGGCCTTATTGCCGGGCATATTTTCTGCGGCGGCAATCACACCGATAATGTTAAGTGGCAATTCTAATTCTGCGGCAGCGCGCAGTGCGCCAAGCACGCTGGCTGCGCCACACATATCGTATTTCATGCCAATCATGCTCATAGCCGGTTTAAGCGAATTACCGCCTGTATCAAAAGTAATCCCTTTGCCAACCAGCACAATGGGTTTTTGTTTATCTTTGCGTCCGCGATATTCTAGGGTGATTAACCGTGGTGGGTTTTGGCTGCCTTTACCAACAGACAACAGTGTATCCATTTTCAGTGAAGCCATGTCTTTTTCATCTAGTATGGCGGTGTTGATGCTCGGAAATTCTGCAGCGAGCTTTTCTGCAGATTTAGCCAGAAAGATCGGTGTGCAGATATTGGGTGGCGTGTTTCCTAAATCTTTTGCCAAAGATAGACCGTTTGCAATCGCCTGACCTTCTAATGCGGCACGCTCGCCATGCGCTAAATCGCGTCGAGTGGGTACGGTTAAAATGACACGACGAAGGGCTCTACGCGGTTTATCTTTTTTACTTTTAAAATTATCGAAGCTGTAAAGTGTTTCGAGTGTTAACATAACCGCTTGTCGGATTTTCCAGCGATTATCTCGACCTTTTACAGTGAGCTCTGTTAAAAACGAAACGATTTCTGTCGCGCCTGTTTGAAGAATGGCATTGGTAGCTTTTCGAATGATCTCTCGAAATTCTTTATCGCCTAATTCTCGTTCACGACCACAGCCGACGAGTAATATGCGATCAGAAAGCACATTCGGAACATGGTGCAGCAATAGAGTTTGGCCCAGGTTGCCTTCTAAGTCTCCTTTTTTAAGGAGATTACTGATAAAATTTTCAGCCGTTGTGTCCAATCTCTCGGCAAGCGTGCTGAGTTTACGGTTTTCAAATACACCCACAACGATACAATTTGTGCGTTGTTTTTCAGGATGGCCGGTTTTTACATTAAATTCCATATATACTCCAAAAGCACAGAGATAAGCCCAGTTTCGATAAGAAGGCTTATATGGGGGATTTTTTAAGTCCTCAAAAGCTGTTAGTGTACCTGAATCTAAGGTATTTTTGTATTTTTATTGTTGTGGATTGGATTAAGTGCCTATGCGAATTATTGCCAGATATATAACTAAAGAAATATTTTGGGCATTTATTGTTATTACGGCAATTTTATTTTTAATCATATTAAGCAATCGGTTTGCGGCGTCTTTAGCCAAAGCGGCTACAGGCGAATTATCAGTGGGCTTGGTATTTAAAATTGTTGGTCTTTATACGCCAGAGTTGTTAAGCTACCTTATTCCGCTAGGATTATTTATGGGTCTGCTGTTTGCATTTGGGCGCTTATATGCGGATAGTGAAATGGCGGTTTTGTCTGCATGTGGGATCAGCTTTCGATATATTATTCAACTAACATTAACATTTTCATTGTTTGTTGCTTTACTCACGATGTTGCTGACTTTGTGGGTAGTACCCAAAATTACGGCGCTGAGAGAGCAGGCAATATCGGAAGGAGAATCCTTCGGGGTTATACAATCACTGCTGCCACAACGGTTTCAAACGTTTGCTGGCGGAAAATTGGTTTTTTATTTAGAAGACACCTCTACCAAAGAAGATAATCTGAAGGGCATATTTATTGCGGAGCGGCCAACGAATGTCTCTAATGCGATCGATTCTTGGACTTTAATTACAGCAGAAGATGCGCGTTTTAAACGTGATGAAAAAACCAATCAATCTTATATAGTGTTAAAGCATGGTTATCGTTACCAAGGATTGCCCGGAGCGGCAGATTATAAAGTGGTTCGTTTTAAAGAGTATGGGCGTGCTATTTCAGAGTCAAAAGAGTTGACAGAAAGTGATACATTGCGGCTTAAAAGCACAGCGCTGTTATTAAAAAGTCACAACGCGATCGACACCGCAGAATTTCAATGGCGTTTATCTTTGCCATTATCGGTGCTCATTTTAGCCTTGATTGCGGTACCACTTGCACGTGTTAGACCGCGGTATGGACGGTTTGCTAAATTTCTACCCGCAATTGCCATCTATATTATTTATTATAATCTATTCACCGTTTCTAAACGTTGGGTAGCGGCGGGTGTATTGCCCGGGTTTATAGGCGTTTGGTGGGTGCACGGATTATTTTTTCTGCTTGGGCTAGGATTAATTGCAAAAGATTCGGGTTGGCACCTACGTTTTAAGGCACGAACATGAAAATTTTAGATAACTATATTGCAAAACAGATTATCATAATGATATTGATTGTTGCTTTCGCATTATTGGGATTCGATCTTTTTTTCAAATTGGTGGATGAGTTAAAGCTTATTGGACGTGGTCAATATACGCTGTCGACGACATTTATGTTTTTGATTTTGACGATTCCCTCTCGTCTTTATGTGATGTTTCCGTGGTCGGCACTGATTGGTGCATTGATTGGGCTAGGCGCTTTGGCAAATCACAGTGAATTAGTGGTGATGCGCACTGCCAGTATTTCTGTGACAAGAATTACCTGGGCAGTTTTAAAAGCAGCCTTTATTTTAATGTTTTTTGTTATGTTGTTGGGAGAAGGTGTCGCGCCAACAACCGATCGTTTGGCGAGCGATAAAAGAACATTAGCGCTAAGCGGTGGACAAACGATTCAGACAGATTTTGGTTTGTGGGTGCGCCAAGGACGAGAGTTTATTCATGTTCAAACCATACGTCAAAATGGCGAATTATTGGCTGTCACGCGCTATCAATTTGATGCGAATCGCAGGCTAACCAAGGCGATTTTCGCAGAACGTGCAGTCTTGGTTGATAATGTTTGGCATTTATACAAAATGAGCGGAACAGAATTTTCACTGGATAAAACACGCAGCTTTAAAGTTGAGACACAAACCATTCCGACATTATTAGAGCCAGAAATTTTAGAAACGGCTATGGTTAAGCACCCAGAACGCTTATCGTTAGCTGCATTATTTCGAACCATTCAACATCGATCTAAAAATGCATTGAATACGCAAAATTATGAGTTGGCTTTTTGGTCGAAAATTGTGCAACCGATTGTTATATTAATGATGGTATTTTTGGCAGTTCCTTTTGTTTTTGGGCCATTAAGGACAGGTAGTCAGGGCCGTAGAGTGGTTGTGGGGATTTTAGTCGCCTTTTTATTTCATACGGTGAATAACCTTTTTGCGCCCTTAGCTGTGGTATACCAATTTCCACCCATGCTTGCCGTTTTATCGCCGGTGATTGCGTTTAGTGTAGTTGGGCTTTGGATGTTACATCGCGTAAAGTAGCGACATTATTACTCTTGATTACGCATTACTTTTCTTCCTGAATATAAAGTCCAGGTAATTCACGATAATGCTCGTCAAAATCAATGCCATAACCGACGATGTTGCGTTGTTTATTGTCGTCTGGAAAATTGCGCGTGAGAGGACCCATATAAAATAGGGCATAATCCGAAGAGTAACGGCCTATCTTAGATTCTTTTTTTGAAAGCAAGACGACGGTTTTAAGGCTTTTAGGTTTTTTTGGTTTGATGGCTTTGATAATTGCAGTCATCGTATTTCCACTATCCATGACGTCATCGACAACTAATATGTTTTTACCTTTGACCTTTAGGTTTTCAATGCCGGTAAGCCGAACTTCACCCTTTGAACCGTGTTCTTCACCATAAGTGTTGGCTTGTACATATTCGAGCGTGACAGGGCCATCAAGTTTTCGTATAAGGTCAGCGGTTAAACAGATAGCGCCTTTCATTACCATGAGAACGGTAACGGGTTCGCCTTGATAGGCTTTATTGAGGAGAGTCGCAGTTTGATGAAGTTTTTTGGCAATGGTCTCTGCCGGAACGACGAGCTGTAACTTGTCCGCTCCAAAACAAAGGCTGCTGTATAATACTGTCAATAAAACCAAATATTTTTTCATGAGAACTCCTTAGCTCTTCGAATCAATTATAGCGGAGAAGCGGGGGAGGGGAAAAGGCGAACTTGCGGGGCATTTGTAAGGCATGGTACGCTTTACGGCTTGAACAATTAAAACTTAGGCGCGTAGCTCAGTGGTAGAGCACCACCTTGACATGGTGGTGGTCGGTGGTTCGATCCCACTCGCGCCTACCAGTCAGCTAAAAAAATTACCCTATTTATAATAAGGCTATTCAGCTTAGGGGTATATGCACCAATTCAACACGGAAGAAATTTGCCTTCCGTGTGCTTCCGTGTTAATTTCCGCGTATGGTGTTTGATAAGGCAGGGGGTTGCATGCTGGAAACTTGTAACTGCTCAATAAGCCAGGGTAAGTAATAGGTGTAACTTCTCGTAAAATTTTGATAGAATGGTTGCATGGAAAACCGAACGCAACCAATCGCCATTTCTTCATCTGAAATAGAAGGTTCAACTCTTAAAGGTTTGAATACAGAGGTCTCAATATCGAATCTGCAGGTTTTAATATCAAATCAGCAAACTATAATATCCAATTTGCAAGAACAAATCGTGGTGTTCAAAACGGTTGTTAAAAGCCAATTAGAAGC
>JBPOIR010000017.1:0-12961 GCA_052034335.1 Pseudomonadota bacterium
TCTTTATTAGATCGAGATTTATCAAATTGGGTTATCCAATTAGGCTTGGCGTTTTTATCAACGCTTTTTGGATATGTGCTTTCGGGTGTAGGTGCCACGATTGTATTAGTACCCATTGCACTAGAGCTTGCTTTTAATGTGGGCGCAGATCCCAGAATGTATGCACTGATTGTTGCGATTTCTGCATCAAACGCATTTTTATTGCCCACCCAACAGGCAAACGTGCTTATTGCGGGACCTGGGGGTTATCGTACAAAAGATTTTCTAAAAGTGGGTGGTGGCATGACGATTCTGTATTGGGCAGTGATGCTAATTAGCATAAATCTATGGTTTTCAAAATAAAAATACATTTTGATCCTTGAATGCTTGAGAAGAAGTTTAGAGTCAAAACAGCGTCAATAAATCATTCAAAAATCGTTTACCCAACTGTGTGGTTTTAATTTTTTGATCTTCAGTCCTTATTAATAAACCTTTGATTTGAGCTTCTTTAAGCTGAGCCGTAATGCTTGCGATGGGAAGCCCTGACCGTGTTTCGAATTCGGAAACAGAGGTGCCCGCTGTAAGCCTTAGCGCATTTAACATAAATTCAAGTGGAATTTCTGCAGTAGGAATAATCTGACTGCCCGCCAGCAATGTATGATGAGGATCCAAATAGCTTTTAGGGTAACGCGTTTTCCAATAGCGTGTAATCGTGTGAGTTTTGAGTTCGGTTATTTTTGCATGCGCCCCTGCCCCAATGCCTAAATAATCGCCAAATGTCCAATAATTCAGATTATGTTGACATTGATGCTGAGGTTTTGAAAAAGCGGATATTTCATATTGCGCGAGATCCTGCTTTGCTAAATATTCAAGACCAGCCTGTTCCATTGTCGCAATGGTATCATCTAGTGGCAGGGGTGGTTTTTTATGGTGAAATAGCGTGTTGGGTTCAATGGTCAAATTATACCAAGAAAGATGTGGTGGTGAAAAAGACAAGGCCGTTTTCAGATCAAACAGCGCGTCCGCCAGCGTCTGGTTGGGCAATCCATACATAATATCGATGTTAAAACTATTAAAATTAGCCGCCAAGATGGAGGTGATAGCGCGTTTTGTTTCTTCCATCGTATGGATACGCCCTAATTGCGCTAATTTTTCGTTTTGAAAGCTCTGTGCACCTAAAGAGATGCGTGTGATCCCTGCACTTCGATAATCGCTAAACGCATGATGTTCCACTGTCCCAGGATTCGCCTCGAGTGTAATTTCAAGATTGGGTTCAAAATCTAAATAAGCGCTGGCTTTGTCTAGAATGTCACCGATGCCTTTAGGCGAAAATAAACTAGGGGTACCGCCGCCAAAAAAAATGCTTTTAATGGATCGGCCTTGGATGAGTGAAAGATCTTGTTTCAGATCATGCAACAAAGTTTCGATATACAATTTCTCAGGCAGGTTGCCTTCGATTGCATAAGAATTAAAGTCACAATACGGACATTTTTTAACGCACCAGGGGATATGAATATACAATGATATCCGATTCTTAAGGGTATCATTATGCATAGTTAAGAAAACATTATCCCCAACCCAATAATAGGATTTGCGACTAAAATATCGGCCAATTTTAAAATAATTAAGACAAGAACAGGTGAAAAATCGATTCCCATCGAGCGAGGTATCCATCTTCTTGCCGGTGCCATCAGGGGTTCTGTGATTTGGATCAACAGTGAAGTAAAGGGTGTGTAATTTCTAGGGCTAATCCAGCTTAATATCGCAACTAATAGCACAGCAAAAAAGAAAAAATTAATTGTTTGGCTAATGACTTCTCCTAAAGACCAAATAACAATGCCCAGAACATGTGGTAGCATTTTTTTAATTAATAAAGTAATCCCTAGGAACTCTACGAGTTTTAACCCAAACAGCAATAAAAGTGCGGCAATGTCAATTTTTTGGGTATGGGGGAGCTTGTTACGTAAAGGTACTAAAACAGGATCTGTTATTTTTAAAATAAATTGTGAAAAAGGATTATAAAAATCAACCTGAAAGTATTGAAATAAAAAACGGAGCAGCACTGCTAAAAAATACAGATCAAAAATAATTTTAATCAAAAAAACAAAAGCTTCACGTAAAAAAACCATGTGCTACTCCTTATCGAACATTTGGCTAATCTCAACAGAACGGTCTTTGGCTGTTGTTAATGCGTTATTAAATAAGGCACGAATACCGCCTGATTCTAAATTCTGTAAAGCGCGTTCTGTTATGCCGCCAGGAGAGGCTACTTTTTTTCTTAAAGCATCTAAGCTGATATCACTTTCTAAGGCCATGCGTGCCGCACCTAATGCAGTTTGTAGTGTTAGCAAACGGGCCGTATGATTGGATAATCCGAGGATCTCTGCACTTTGTTGTAAAGCTTCCATCATTAAGAAAAAATAGGCAGGTCCGGATCCCGAAAGCGCTGCGATAATGTCCATATCTTGTTCATGATCGACCCAAACAGCAATTCCAACGGCACGTATTAAAGATTCTGCGATATTCTTTTCTTCTTCTGTTACTTTTGCATTAGCATAAAGACCCGTTGCGCCTGCACGCAGTAAAGCGGGGGTGTTTGGCATTGCACGCACAATCGAAACATGAGAACCAATCCAACGTTCTAAATGGTGCGTTTGGATCCCCGTTGCAATAGAAATAATTAAGCGCTTTTCTGCAGGGATAATGTCTTTTAATTCTATAACAAGCGCAAGCATATCTTTTGGTTTTACCGCGAGTATTAAGACATCAGCAAGCTTTGCTGCCTTAATATTATCGCTTTCTATTTGTATGCCAAATTTTGACTTTACGCGTTCTCGCTTGTCGGCGTTTCGATCGGTTGCCCAAATATGGGTTTGGTCAAAGCCGCTTTCTACAAGACCGCTAATTAAGCTTTGAGCCATGTTTCCACACCCCATAAAGGCGATAATAGGTTGTTTTTGCATGATTCCTCCGATTGTCAGGTAACTTCTCCCGTAGACAGTTTATTCTAGTTTGGTGGGGACGGTCTATACTGGATAAATAGCTTAGCCCAGATATAAGATGATTTCTGACCAACGTAGGTCATTTTTTTGGTGTATAGCTTTTCAGGTAATTATTTTGGTGAGCGGATGCGAGTTTCCGCGAAGCGAGTTCAGAAGCGCATCAAAATGATTATCTGAAAAGCTATAGGTTTAGAGGTTTAGTCGGTTTTGGAGAGCGCAAAATGGATATTACGGGATTATTGGCCTTTGCCATGAAGAACAATGCATCCGACTTACATCTTTCAGCGGGTATGCCACCCGTGATCCGTGTTGATGGCGATATGCGTCGCGTTGATATGCCCGCATTAACGCATAAAGAAGTTCACGCACTTATTTACGATATTATGAATGATAAGCAAAGAAAAGTTTTTGAAGAATTTTTTGAAACGGATTTCTCTTTTGAAATTTCAGGCATGGCGCGTTTTAGGGTGAATGCCTTTACACAAGATCGTGGAGCGGGCGCAGCATTCCGGGTCGTTCCTTCAAAAATTCTTACTTTAGAAGAATTGAATGCCCCTCCTATCTTTAAGGATATTGCCAGCCATCCACGGGGAATTGTATTAGTAACAGGTCCAACGGGTTCTGGGAAAAGCACGACATTGGCCGCGATGGTAGATTACGTGAATACAACGCGTAGTGATCACATTATTACGATTGAGGATCCTATTGAATTTGTCCATCAAAGTAAGAAAAGTCTGATTAATCAACGAGAAGTTCATCGCGATACGCTCGGGTTTAAAGAAGCGCTGCGTTCGGCATTGCGTGAAGATCCTGATGTTATTTTGGTCGGGGAACTGCGTGATCTCGAAACCATTCGCTTGGCATTAACGGCGGCAGAAACCGGACATTTAGTGCTTGCAACGCTACATACCTCGTCTGCTGCAAAAACGATTGATCGGGTGGTTGATGTTTTTTCGGGCGATGAAAAAGAAATGGTGCGTGGTATGTTGTCGGAATCGCTGCGAGCGGTTATTTCGCAAACGCTACTCAAAAAAGATATTGGAGGCCGAGTGGCTGCGCATGAAATTATGCTGTGTACGCCGGCCATTCGTAATTTAATACGTGAGGCTAAAGTGGCTCAAATGTATTCTGCGATTCAAACGGGCAGAGCCGTTGGTATGCAAACGCTTGATCAATGTTTGCAAGCATTAGTAGAAAAAGGAATTGTTAATCGCAAAGAAGCTAAACTAAAAGTAGAAAACAAGGAATTATTTAACTAAAATGAATTTAGAGGAATGGCTTAACCAAGTAGTAGAAAAAAAAGCATCCGATCTGTTTATTACGGTGGGTGTGCCTCCTATGATGAAGATTGATGGAAAATTAGTCACGTTGAGTGGCGAAAATTTAACAGCAGCTCAAACCAAAGAAATAGTTTTTGGGATGCTTAGCGATGAGCAACAAGCACAATTTTCAAAAACAAAAGAATTTAATTTTGCCATACAACAAGAAAATTTTGGTCGATTTCGTGTGAGTGCGTTTCAACAGCGTTCAGTTTATGGCGCGGTTTTAAGGCGCATAGAAAGTACAATCCCTACTTTAACGCAATTGCACATGCCGGAAACATTAAGCAGTTTTGCGCTGGCACAGAGAGGCTTAGTGCTGGTTGTTGGTGCAACGGGCGCAGGAAAGAGTAGTACTTTGGCCGCTATGATTGGTAATCGAAACAAAAACACAAAAGGACATATCATTTCAATCGAAGACCCGATTGAATTTGTGCATAATCATGAGGGATGTATTATAACACAAAGAGAAATTGGTATTGATACAGATTCATTTGAAGTTGCTTTAAAAAACACGCTTCGTCAGGCGCCGGATGTTATCTTAATTGGAGAGATTAGAAGTCTCGAAACGATAAATTATGCGATATCTTTTGCTGAAACAGGACATCTCTGTTTAGCAACGTTGCACGCCAATAATGCCAATCAAGCATTAGATCGCATAGCTAGCTTCTTTCCGCACGAAATATTGAAGCAATTGTGGATGGATCTCTCATTAAATTTAAAAGCAATCATTGCCCAACAGCTAATTCCCATAAAAGACAGCAATGGCAGAGTGCCTGCCGTCGAAATTTTAATCAACACGCCTGTTATTTCAGAACATATTCGAAAAGGTGAAATAAACGAAGTAAAAAAATTTATGATAAAATCAGGTGAGTTAGGCATGCAAACTTTTGATCAGTCCTTGTTTAAATTATATACAGATGGAAAAATTAGCTATGAATCCGCACTGAAATATGCCGATTCTGAAAATGACGTTCGGTTGATGATTAAACTACTTCCGGGCGGTGCTAGCGTTAGCGCACCCGAAGGATTAACCATGCTGAAAGATCAAGATGAATTCCCCAATTAACCCCTCAGATTTTTCAAGCGCTGTTAAAACGGATAAAGCGCAAACACTTCGGGTAAAAAGAGGGTTTTACGCATTGCTGGGCGTGGCTATTCATACGTGTATTTGTTTATTAATTTGGGTGGACGGTTTTTTGTATGCTTCTGGCGTAGAATTTGTCTCAATATTTGTTGTGATTTGGATAGGATACCTTAGCTATTTTGTCTTGCTTAAAACAGGCATTAATCAACGATTTCAAGATCCCGATCTAACAATGCCCATTATATTTTGGGCAGTAACTTCTGTTATGTATACGGTCTCTCTAACTATCGAAATTAGGCCGCTTCTTTTAATGTTTAATTTGTTGGTTTTAGTGTTTGCTGCTTTTAATTTAAACAGGCGCCAGTATATTATTGTTACTTTATATGGCATTGTATTATACATGGGTATTATTTTTTACCTAAAAATTTTTCACCCCGTAGAAATCGATATAAAGGAAGAAAGTGCAGTATTGGTGGGTTACGTTTTGCTTACTTCCGCGCTGTCTTCAATTTGTTATAGAATAAGCAATTTAAGAAAACATTTGCATCAAAAAAATCAAAAATTGGCAGTGGCCATTAAGCGCATCGGTGCCATTTCAATGACAGATGAATTAACTAAGATTAAAAATAGACGGTATATTTTGGATATCTTACGTCATCAGGCGTTGATGGCAGAACGAGGACAATATTTTTTTTCTGTTTGTATGTTAGATATCGATCACTTTAAACAAGTGAATGATGTTTATGGGCATTTGGTTGGTGATGCAGCGCTAAAAGCGCTTTGTCATAAGGTGTTAGCAGGATTAAGAGAAATTGATTATTTTGCAAGAATTGGGGGGGAGGAATTTTTATTCGTTTTGCCTTTAGTAGATAAAGAACAAGCAAAATATATGGCAGATCGCATTAGAATTCAAGTTGAAAATGCCAATTTTGATGAGGTGGCGCCTGGTTTAAAGATGACAATATCATTAGGTGTTTCAGACTATCAAAGTCCTGAAAAAATTGAAACAACACTTTCTCGCATTGATTCAGCATTATATGCTGCAAAACGAACAGGACGCAATCAAGTTGTCGTTCAATGAATCATCCATGAGGGGGGAGTAATTTGGAGGTGCGTTGTTGGAAAATAGTAATCACATCGGTTGATGCCCCGCGCCCCTTTGGTTGGATGATTTTAACTTGGAGGGTATGGCTGCCTCTTGCTAACCAGGGTAAGGCAATATCGGTTGAATGGATGGGCTCGCCTACAGCGTTGCCATCGACTAAAGCGACGACTGTATCTTCGGGTTCCAGTTCTGGGCTAACCGAGACAGTCACCGTAATCGATTGGGCTGAATTTTGAAAAGTTTCATCGGGCGTTGGACTGATTATTTTAATTGCATATTGTGGAATGGGTTTTTGTGCAGCAATGGTTGAGGGTGTCGTTGGTGTTGTTTTATCGTCTGCCAGTGCAACATTGTAAAACAACCCGAAAATAACCAGTAGACTAAAAGATATTAGTATTTTTTTCATGGTTTCTCCTATTGCAGGCCTAAGGGTAAGGATAATGGAACATTATCCATTATAGATGTTTTAGGAAGTATTGACACGAATTTTAATGTGAATTTCTTGTTTTGTTTGTTCTATGGTTAGAACGGTGTGTCCGTGTATTCGGCACCAAGCAGGAATATCATAGAGCACACCCGGATCTGTTGCTAAAACAGTTAGTGTATCGTCGGTTTGTAATTGTTGTATGGCTTTTTGTACACGAATTACGGGCAACGGACATAAGAGTCTGCGTGCATCCAGCGTCATATTTTGCATCAGTGGTTGTTGCATATTAAATATACCAGTGTTCAGCAATATTTTCGGCTTTTATAGGCACAACTTCTACAATGCGTGCTTCATCGACATGTGTATGGATTTCGATACGCACGGTATCTGCAAATTGTCCGCCACCAAATCGAGCCACAATTTGAGCAGCCAGTAGCAAATCTTCCGCACTATTTTCGCCATCATACAGTGCAATTGGGCCAATATGACTTAACGATCTTAAGTGTGTAAATTGGTGGCAATACCCTTCTAGATAGTTATTTTCACCTTCTTCGCGTCCAATAATGAGCTTAAAACGATCGTTAGGTCTTAGATGACGTCCAATTTTTAATAACACAATATCATCTAATTCATATTCTTTTGTGCCGCGATGTGTCCAGAGGTCTTGTAATTTTGATGCATAATGTTCATTAGTTAAAAAACAACACCCGCCTGCGGGCTGTGCATATTCATTAATCCCATAACTTTCTGCCAAGGCCATTTGAGGTTTTCGATTACGGCCAGAAAATTTAAATAATTTGCTACGATCAACCCAACCTTCGCGTTCGGGTAATGTAGGCGCCAGGTTAAGTGCACACAGAGGTCTTAATAACTTATCTTCTGCGCCAGATTCTGCCGCAACAATTGGTAATACTTCTTTTCGTTGAGATTTGGGCCGTTGGCCGATTACCTCGCCTGTAATAATAAAATCAAATTGATTTGTATCCATCCATTGTTTTGCTTGTCCAACCATAAAAATCTTGCAATCAAGACATGGGTTTAAGTGAGCGCCATAGCCGTATTTCGGATTAATCACAATATCTTTATATTCTTCAACGATGTCGATAATATGCAGTTTAATGCCCAATTGCTCTGCAACCCATAAGGCGTTATTTCGTTTTTGCTTTTTTTGATCTTTTTGGCGAATGGCATGCGTGTGCCCTTCTACGCAAAATCCGGTAAAAAAATTAATGCCTTCTACGTGGACACCCTGTTCCAAAATGGCCTTCGTAGCCAACATGGAATCCAGCCCCCCAGAAATCAGTGCAATTGCTTTTCGTTGTTTCATGGGGCATAGTTTACCTGGTTAATTAATATTCTTCAATGAATTACCAGATAATGATTTTAATGTTTTGGCAAAATAGTTGAGGGATCGCGCGGCACGAGAAATCCATCTGTCGCTTTTTTAAGTATTCTTTCTGCATATTCGCTTTTTGTCGTGTGCCAGAGCTCTTCTGCTTCTAGCAAATTAATAAGATACGCATGCGTGTCTAAATTGCGCATTGAGTGTAATATGTCCATTAATCCTACAAAATGATCGGACAGACTACCAAAAAGCGGCGATAAGATATTTTGGTGTGAAGTGGAAAGTGCAAAATATGAGCGTCTGCCAAGATCAACGTAATAACTAATTTGTACATGTTGTTGTTTTGCTCTCCCTGGAAAAAGACCTGAGTATAGTAAACATTTATCACCAATGTCTCGAATGATGTTTTGACTTTCTGTGCTTAATTTTTTAATGTTTTGCAGAAAATCTAATGCGAAAAGACTATTGGCCATTTCGGGGTGATTTATAAAACGCATTAAGAGAAAAATCAAATAACTTTCAAGTTCTTCACTCAACGAAACGGACGAGGCTTGACGTGCTTCTTTGACTAAGCTGTGCCATTGTGCCATTGTGCCATTGAAGTCGGTTCTAAGACCAAGCTTTCCATGAAGAACTCCTCTATTCTACCGTGCGGATACACGAAAAAAGTTGGATCCCCTCAATCAGTGAGACTCTTTTCTTGAAGAATAGTTCAATTACTCAATAATTGATTCATTTAACGAAATACTGTATAATGCTGACTCAGACTTTTAGGGTCTAATCCGTTCGGTCGTTTTATTAAAGAGAGTAGTTTTGTATGCTTGAAAAGTTAAGAAATATCGCCATTATCGCGCACGTTGATCATGGCAAAACAACATTGGTTGATAAATTATTGCGGCAGACAGGTACGCTTGGAGAAGAGCGCTCTGGGAGTGTCGAACGCATTATGGATTCTAATGATTTGGAACGCGAACGAGGAATTACTATACTAGCTAAAAACACAGCTATTAGTTGGCGAGATTACCGTATCAATATTGTGGATACACCAGGACACGCGGATTTCGGGGGGGAAGTAGAACGGATCTTATCAATGGTGGATTGCGTGCTTCTATTGGTAGATGCTGTAGATGGTCCCATGCCACAAACACGATTTGTGACTCAAAAAGCATTCAAACAAGGTTTGAACCCAATCGTTGTGATTAACAAGATAGATAGACCGGGTGCACGACCGGATTGGGTGGTTGATCAGATCTTTGATCTCTTTGATAAATTGGGTGCAACAGAAAAACAGTTAGATTTCCCTGTGGTTTATGCTTCTGCATTACAAGGTTATGCGACCTTAGATCTGAATACACCGAGTCAAGATATGACGCCGCTATTAGAAACCATCGTTAGATACGTATCCCCGCCACCTGCAATGTCGGAAGGTCCTTTCCAAATGCAAATTAGTGCTTTGGCCTATTCAAGTTATGTGGGTGTGATTGGGACTGGGCGTATCAGTCGAGGTCAAATCCGAACCAATACCCAAGTTTCTATTGTCGATCGTTCTGGCAAAGTTCGCAGCGGTCGTGTTATGCAAATTTTGGCGTTTAAAGGATTAGAACGGATAGAAGTAACAGAAGCGTTTGCAGGTGATATTGTTGCGATTTCGGGCATTACGGATCTCACCATTTCAGATACCGTCTGTGCTAAAGATGTGCCTGAGATGTTACCGCCTTTGAATGTGGATGAACCGACCATCAGCATGACTTTTCAAATTAATGATTCTCCTTTTGTGGGTCGCGATGGCAAATTTGTAACGAGTCGGCAGTTGCGAGAACGTCTTGCTCAAGAAGTGATCCATAATATTGCCTTGCGTGTTGAGGAAACCAGTGATGCCGATAAATTTAAAGTATCGGGTCGTGGTGAATTGCATCTGGGTATTTTAATTGAAACGATGCGTCGCGAAGGATATGAATTGGCGGTGTCTAGACCCGAAGTGATTTTGCACGATGTAGATGGTGTAGCACACGAACCCTTTGAACAGTTGGTAGTTGATGTTGAAGAAGCACATCAAGGCACCATTATGCAGCAACTGGGAGAACGAAGAGGGTTATTAAATGACATGATTTCTGATGGTAGGGGTCGTGTTCGTTTAGATTATACAATCCCCGCGCGGGGTCTAATTGGTTTTTATACCGAATTTCAAACCTTAACCTCAGGTTCGGGTATTTTAACGCATGTTTTCGATCACTATGGCCCTGCAGATAAATCACCGGTTGCAAAACGTAATGTAGGAGTATTAATTTCTAATGGCGCTGGAAAAGCAACCGCGTATTCACTGTGGAATTTGCAACCGCGCGGCCGTCTTTTTATTGGTGCTCAGACCGAGGTTTACGAAGGAATGATAGTCGGAATCCATACGCGGGATAACGATTTAGTCGTTAATGTTACGACGGAAAAAAAGCTTACGAATATGCGGGCTTCGGGTACGGATGAAAAAGCAGTGTTAGTAACCCCGATTCGGCTAACGCTAGAGTATGCTTTAGAATTTATCGAAGATGATGAATTAGTCGAGATAACACCTAAGCATATTCGTCTACGTAAGAAGTTCTTAAAAGAGCCAGATAGAAAAAGGGCAAGTAAAGGGTCTGCTTAAAAAAGGTGCCCAGGTGAGGAACCTGGGCTAAAACCGAATAATGTCGGTTGGAGATTGACAAGTCCATATTGCCCCATCCGCTATACCCTGCCTAGAGGCGATCGCCCTTTATTTTTGTAGGATATTGTCCATACGTGAACAGTTTGCCTACCGAGATGGCGGGTTTCCACCTTTCTAACCTGTAGCAAGCAAACTAGATTTTTTATCTAAAAATTTCGCTAACAAGAGTCCAGCCTCAAACAGCCACCACATGGGTAAGGCAAGCAAAATCTGTGAAACAACATCCGGGGGCGTTAAAATCATGCCTACAACAAATGCAGCAACGATTATATAGGGCCGACAATATTCCATTTGCGAAATGCTGACTAAGCCCGATTGTAATAAGACCAATGTAATAATAGGCACTTGAAAAGCGATTCCGCCTGCAAAAAGGACGCTTAAAACGAAATCCAGGTAGGATTGAATGTCCGTCATCACTAAAACACCGACAGGTGCGCACTTCGCAAAAAATCCCAAGGCCATCGGGCAAATAATACAATAAGCAAACCCAACGCCCGCATAAAATAAGAGTGTACTGGTGATTAAAAAAGGTAAGATCCTTTTTTTTTCTTTAAGATATAACCCTGGCGCAATAAAAGACCAGATTTCGTATAAAAGATAAGGAATACTGATAAAAAAAGAAATGATCATTGCAAGTTTCATTGGGACTATAAAAGGCGTGGTAACTGCGGTTGCGATAATGCTGCCGCCCGCGGGCAGTTGGCTCAATAAGGGTTTGACAACCCACGCGTAGAGATGTTCATCAATGCAAAACAATGCTGCAAATAAACACAAAACAATCAAACCGCTTCGAATGATGCGTGTTCGACATTCTATTAAATGCGGAATGTATGAATCCATAACTTAAACCGAGCCGTTAAACGTCCAAGTAGAAATGCGATTTCGGGTAATCGTTCGGGTTTGATTACAACTAATGCGACGATTAAAATAACTAAGAGCGATCCCATATTCATAGAGGATTTTTGTCGGAATCACTTTGTTTTTTATCATTAGGATCTTGTAACCCTTTTCGAAAACTCCGTACGGCTTGTCCGAGATCTTCACCCATCGTTCGTAATTTTTTAGTTCCAAAAAGCACCAAAACGATTAAAAAGATTAAGAGCAAAGAGCCCATACTGATGCCACTAAATCCCATACTGTTCTCCTGTGTGAAAAATTACATCCCGGGCAGATGATCCCCGCCCAATAAATGAAAATGGAGGTGATCAATAATTTGTCCCCCTTCCCTGCCGGTGTTAATAACCGTGCGAAATCCTTGCAACCCCGCGGCTTTTGCAAGCGAGGGTACGGCAAGTAACATATGTGAAATTAACGCAGCTTCTTTTTCAGAAATCTCAGCTAAACTTTTAATATGTTTTTTTGAGACGATTAACAAATGGACGCGTGCCTTTGGATGAATATCTTTAAAAACGACAATGTGTTCATCTTCAAAAATAAGATCCGTGGGTATTTGTTTTTGAATAATTTTACAAAAAATACAATCTGTCATATTACTCGTAACTCCTTTTAAGAACGCGTATTAAATTTGGGATTTCGGTCAGTTTTTCTAGCCACGCGGGACCCTGTTTTTTAAATTTGTGAATAAGGGACGCAACACTCATTTGCTTTTTCATCCATTTTTCTAAAAAAGGCTTGGTAGTTGTAAAGAAATCGATATTGGGATCTAAGTGCCGACTTAATCCTTCGATATTCATCAGTGTTTTTTGTAGTAAAATCAGTTGTGGTTGAATGTTAATTTGAAAACGAGATGCAGTTTGAAAGAGTCTAAACAAGAGTTGCGCCAAAGAAATTTCTTTTAATGGACGCTCGAGCAAGGGCTCACAAACCGTACGAATAGCCGATTCAAATTCATCGATGCGTATCGTTTTGGGTACCCAGCCAGATTCCAAATGTAGTATGGCGACTTCACGATAATCGCGATTTAAAAAGGCTAAAATATTTTCTGCCAGATAGGTTTGATCTGTTGGACTTAAACTGCCCATAATGCCAAAGTCGACAG
>JBPOIR010000064.1:0-28873 GCA_052034335.1 Pseudomonadota bacterium
TGCATTTAAGCCTTGGCAATCTTACGCGCGGGTTCTTGTTTAGGGAGGTATGGAGCAACCACAGCAGCCCGTTGTGAGGCGCGTGTTTTTAATAGAGCTGCTACCGCCGCACTGTCGCGTTCTGCGCACCCCCCCAGGTACTGGGTGTCGAACACACGCCGCGCGCGGCTGTTGATCCCACGGCAGACTGCAAATCCTTCACCTAATGTGCCAACACCGTAGTTTGCCGAAAACCACTCGCCCTCATCTGTAGCACGCGTCCGCCAGGCTCCAGTGGCTTCGAGTTTACTGAAGTCCGGCACGGGGTCAAAAGGCCGGGTGGGATGACAGTATTCATTGATAACATGGGCAGGCAGTAATAGCTGAGCACCGCCGACTTGTTTAATCCAGGTCTGGCTGTAGACATGATAAGGTTTCTTTGAGCGGACTTCAGAGACATATTGATTCAGGGCTTGTATTAGGTTTTCCCAATTGGCTGTAACGCCGTGCTGAGGTATCCAAAGACCCTGCTCTGATTGGGCTATTTGGGCTATTTGTTCGGAGGCTTCTTTTTGAGGGATGTATTTCAGCAACATTGTCCACATGTGCCAGTCTAAGGCCCAGAGTGCATATTGCAGGGCTGTGATGTTCTTAAAGGTGCGTTTGGACAGGTCGGTCACGTCAGTAGGTGTTAAGGCTAAAGCGGGGTTCTGCTTTAGCATCGCTTCTGCTTTGTCTTGCTCGCCTTCTGCTACCGCTTTTAAGAACTCTTGCAATTCTTTTAATTCGCTAGCGTTTAGAGGGCGAGGAGTAGGAGCAGGTGCAGGTTTAACTATGCCCGGGAATTGAAGAAGCATAGCAGGGCCAGAACCGTTCTTTTGTTCCGGTGGGTTCACTTTTGCAGCAGGCAGAATAGGAGAAGCCGCTTGGGCAGGATTCGCATTTTGAGCGACAGGAGTCCCTGCTAGTGTAAGGGATTTGAGCATTTTTGATAGCGCTTTAGCAGCGACCTCATTATCTACAGGTTCGTCATTAAGGTAGAGTATATGCTTATTTTGTTTAGGCTTATACACCAGATAAGCATTGTCTTTACTGGCTTTTTTTAAGTGTTCATTGTAGATATCGTAATTTTCGCTTCTCTCTCCTTCTTCTCTATCTTCTAAAAAGAAAGTTCTGAGTTGCTCTAAAACGTATCGCGTTTTTTCTTGCTCTTCTTTCTTGTCCGCAAGATTTAAAATATTGCTGCCTCTTCTTTGGGGAGATGCCAAGGACGTGTTTGAAGAAGGGGGTGTAATCTCAAGATTTTTAAAGCCGGAGAGTTCGGGATTAGAATTCAAATTGTCTTGGTAGGGCGTGAAGCTTTGGGCAAGCTGTGAGGTTAACTGGTAGCCGGTTGATTCCAAAGCAGGGCTTTTGAGGGGTGCTTGCACCTCCTGAAGCGTTTTAGCGTCCGTTGTCATAAATCGGGCAATTTCTAAAGCACTGGGGCGGGCGTTGGGGTCATTTGCCCAGCACTGTTGGATTAAATGGGCTAATTTTTCGGGGCAGTCTTGAGGGATATCTTCTCGTTCGCCTTGTTGAACAAAGGTGGGTATGGCTGCTTGGGTGTCTCTGGCGTAAGGGATTTTGCGGGCTGCTAATTCCCAAAAGGTAATACCCAGGCTGTAGATGTCTGCTTTCTGTGTAAATACCGCTCTTCTTTTAAAGAGTTCGGGGGCCATCCATTGCACAGTACCTACTGTATCTTGATGGGTTTTAGTGGCACTCGTTTTGGATTTGGTTTCGTTCTTGACTTGCGATAAGCCGAAATCGGTGAGTTTCGCATTACTGTGGCCGTCTAGTAGGACATTTAGGCTTTTGATATCCCGGTGCAAAATATTCCTACTGTGCAAAAAGGCAAGACCTGAAACCATATCTGTTGCAATACGCATACGAATATTCCAGTCTAGAGACTCTTTTTTATTGTGTAACACAGTGAATAAAGAACCTTTAGGCATGTATTCCATAACAAGGCATTTAGGTACTGTACAGTATCCGTAGAAATGTACGACATTGGGGTGGTGCAGTTGTGCCATGATAGCTGCTTCTTTGTTAAATTCTTCTTCGGCATCACTGCTCAAATTGTCAATCTGTAATTGCTTAATAGCAGCAGGTGCAAATTGGTAAGTGCCTTTATAAACAATCCCAAAACCGCCTTCACCGATTTTTTCATTTTTGGTTAATGCGTCAAAGCTAATAGTAAACATATCATAGGCTCCTTAATGCGGGGTTTGTAATGAATATTGGCTAGGTGGTGCTAAAAACCTCTAGTTTTGCGGCTTCTGTAGCTGCCTGGGTATCGCCGAGGTTAGCTGCTTTTTTAAACCAAGTGAGGGCTTCGGGTATGTTTTGAGGAACACCATCGCCACGTTTTAGCATAATGGCCAGGTTCGTCATGGCGCGAGGATGGCCTTTGGTTGCTGAATCTAAAAAGTATTGATGCGCTTTGGGTTTATTGGTTTCACCTGATTTACCCAATAAGAAAAATAATCCGAGGTTTGTACCCGCTTTAACATGGCCTTTTTCGAGTGCTTTTTGATAAGAGGTAAGTGCGTGGCTATAGTCTTTTAATTGGTCAAACTGTAGACCTTGATTGTAGTGTTCTTCGGCAGTGGGTTCTACAGTGATAGCGTATTTTTCAAGGATTTCGATAATGTGTGTTAAGGTAGGACGTTTTGCAGGCTCTATTGACCAGCATTGTTTAATAAGGGTGGCACAAGGCTCTGGGATACCTGTTAGAGATTCTCTGTTACCTTGTAAGGTGCGTTTTGGTACTTCAGCATCACTGATACCTACGTAAGGTCTTTTACCTGAAAACAATTCCCACAGAATAACGCCGTAACTATAAATGTCGGACTGGGTAGTATAAACGCCGCCACGTGTAAAACACTCGGGCGCGAGCCATTGGACAGCTTCACTTTTTCGGTGTGTGGTTTTAACGCTGGTTGCCCGGGTTTTAGATAATCCAAAATCAGTCAACTTGGCATGGTTATCCGCATTGACTAAGATATTCGCACTTTTTAAATCACGGTGTAAGATATTGCGTGTGTGCAAATAGTGCAGACCCCGGGCAATCTCTAAAGCCATTTGTTTTTGTAAGGGGAGTGGTAAGGGTTTTTCCAGCACTTGGTATAGTGAACCTCTTTCCATATGTTCCATTAATAAACAAGCGCGTCCAGGCTCTAGAGAGGCTCCATAAAATTGTGTAATGTGTTTATCCCGGCATTGACTCATAATTTGTACTTCGCGGATAAAATGGGCTTTATCATCTTCAGAAAAGGTGCCTTCAATGCTTTTAATAACGGTTGCCTGACCCCGCCAGCGGCCTAAATAAATTTGACCAAAAGAGCCGGCCCCTATTTTCTTATCAAAGACCAGTTCAAAGTAAGGTGCTATATGGTGGGGGTCAATGGGTGGTTTTTCGAGCGGTTTATTTAGACCCAAAATCAAGGCTTTCATCGACGCGAATTGGTTGAGGACGATATCATGGTTCTCTTTTAATTCTAAGTCTAATTGCCCAATGCCCGCATTCGCTTGTTGTACTTGGCTAATAATAGCTGCATGATTTTTTTTAATAAATTCAATATCGGCTTGTTGGTCTTGTTTATCTTTTTCTCGATTAAACACTTGTTGAGCACTCAAGCCTAGATTTAACTGTTGGATGGACTTTTGTAATTCGTCATTTAAGCCAGCGAATTGTTGATTGTAGTTACCAGCCTTAAAAAAAGCGTTAAAGGCACTGACTTGGGATAATTGCTGCATAAATGCTAAACAATTCTGTAAGCCTAACAATAAATCGTTTAAGCCTTTTTGGTAATGGTCTTTGTCTTGAATATTACCTAGGTTGTGAACGCTTTCTTCAATAATCTGAACCCGTTCCGCTAATCGTTTGCATTGTTCTTGGTTGGCTTTAACTAATTGCACCTGAGCATAAATGAGTTTTACAACTGAGTAGATATTACTTAGCGCAGAGGTCGGATCTAACATGGCACTTCCTTTATTACGGTGATTAGTGTACTCAATTCAAGAGCATCATGCCCGATTTAGAATATTGCGTCAATTGTTTTTTTAGATTATTGCAGTTACTGAAGGTTTGATAAAGTCCTCTATTTGAAAGTGATTAATGCCTAAAAAGTTCTTCAATTTAGACAAAACCGAACCAATAATTAAAGTTTGTAAAAAAACTTGAGTGCGCCTTATCCTGTAAGCTTTCTATAGATTGATTTAAAGTCTGATTTTCACAGCTTGCTCATCTCTCTCTTTAATGCGTCAATCTCTTCTAGAGCAAGCCCTGTCAAATGAGCTATCTTCGTCACTGGCATACCCTCTGCCAGTAGTGCCCTAGTTACTTTTTGAACGCCCTCGTCAAATCCTATGGTGTGGTACTTTTTTAGCGTATTCGCTTCTACCCTAAGCCATTTAAGGTGATCTTCATAAGCCTCCCGTTCTTCCGGTAAAAAATTCATGACCTCTAGTACATCCAGTGCCTTTTTTAAATCAGGCTTATCTAAAACTTCTGGCAAACGCTCTTTGTTTAGTAAATCATGTCGCGTTAAGAAGGCCATCCAGATGTCCAAAGAGTTTTTAACCTTAGCAACAATGTCAGATAGTTTTTCGTCTGTATTTTCGGAGAATTTTCTTAACTCTAGGGTATGTAGCTCTAAATCTTTAAAATAGGGAAGACCAATTTCTTTCTCCCGAATGTGGAATATATTGTGATATTTATCAACCGAAAGAATGGAGGTAAAATTTAGAATATGAATACCAATCGCCTTGCAAAGTTTAGAATAGTCTTCTGCCGCTTGTAACTGCTCTGTGTAGAGTTTTGCCCAGTAATATAAGGCCCTTTTATCATAATCAGCTTCATCGCTAATTTGAATTTCGATATTAAATCGCTTGCCAGTTTGACCAGTCGCTTTAATATCCAGAATCGAAAGTTTGTCTTTTCTAAAGTTTTTAGGGTTGTAAGGATTTAATAAAGTGATATCCGTCACTTGATCTTCGATTGAAACCACCGAATTAATCAACGAAATCAGGAGATCTTTGTTTTCTTCAACACCGAAGATTTTTTTGAAGAGTAAGGGGACAGACGGGCATAAATACTGTGCCATCATAAGTCCCCTCCTCTAGGAACCGTACGTGAAAGTTTCCCTTCATACGGCTCGAGCCAACTTAAGCCTTTATCTGAAAAGCCGGCAACAAAATTCAAATAAAATTCCACAAATCCTCCTTCAACCTGCACAAATTTTAAATTTCTCAAAGTTTGTGGGTACGGTTGTTCTCTTTTTACGCTCCTTAAAATAAGGATACCAAGATTTATCAAAAGGATTTGCTGTTCCTCTGATTTTAATATGTCTACGAACGGGAATCGTCGTGGCTTGAAAAAGTTCTTGCCATTTGGATTGTCCGTTTATTTTAACATCGACACCAAAACACCATCGTCTGCTTTGTTTTGTCTTAAAGTATTTCTCTTTAATCCACTTCAGACCTTTGTTCGGATGCCTGCGTTTTGCCCAGCTCCACAGTTTCTTGAAAATTTCATGATCTATCTTCTCGTAAGTCTTCCGCGAACATACATGTCGATGATAATTAGCCCACCCACGTATTTGTGGATTCAGCATATTTATTAAATCTATCTGTTTTGTTGCGCGATTCTTCCGAATCACATCCTTCGTTCTATTCAAGAGCCGTTGGATGCTTTTCTTCGACGGCTTGATAACGATCTTGCCGGTTTTGGTTTTCCTTACTGTCTGACCTAGAAAATCAAACCCTTTCTCAACATGCGTGACTATTGTCTTTTCTGTCGAGAGAGTTAGACCCCTTGGACGCAGGAAATTTTCAATCATGGGTTTGACTATATATTCCAGAGTTTCTTTCGACTTCCCTGTAATAATAAAGTCATCCGCATATCGAATTAAATGTACACCCGATTGCTTGCGCTTCTTTGAATCCTTTTTCCCAAAATGTTCACTTATTACAGCTTCTAAGCCGTCTAGTGTCATATTGGCTAGAACTGGAGAGATAATCCCACCTTATGCGAAGAAAGTAGTTATGCAAAGTAATCTATAAAAATTCTAATTTTTTCAATAACTTTATTAGATTTTACTTTGCATAATATCCGACAATGATAATTCGATTAAACGTTTCAATTATCATTTTAGGAGACTTACTTTATGCAAAAAAAACCATTACTTGAACTTATTTCTGCCTTGGAACAAGAAATGCTGAGGCTTCGGTATACCAACGCTTCCATGCTATTTTATCGCAGACGATGGCAGATGCTAATTCAATTCGCACAAGAACGAGGTGAAATTTTCTATTCTGAACGTTTAGGAATAGATTTCGTTGAAAAACATTTCAACATCTTTGAAAAAGATTTTAACAATACTCTTTCACAATCGGAAACTCAAGAGCTGCGTATCATAAGAACGATTGGAGATTTTCAGTTACATAACGCTGTTTTACGTCGATGCTCTAGACACAAAGAAATTCTTAGTGCGCCCTATTTTATTAGCATTAGCAATCGATTCAAAGAATATTGTGTAAATAAGAATTATTCAAAATGCACAACGGATCATTATGTCAAGCAGTCAGCGCGTTTCATGGATTATATAGCTGCACAGAATGTTACGGAATGTAAAGCAATCAACCTTGAATTGATTCATGCTTACATTAAAACTTTGGCTGGCTATACCTATAAAACTGTGGAACAAAATATTTGCTCCATGCGTGCTTTCTTTCGTTTCCTTTTAGAAATAGCCGAAGTTCAAATTGATTTTGCTGCAAAAACACCAATGGTTCAAGCGAGGAAACAGACTCGTATTCCATCGGTATGGACAGTAGATGAATTAAAAAAACTGATTGCAGCTATTGATCGAGGGAATCCAAAAGGCAAAAGAGATTATGCCATAATTCTACTGGCCTGCTGTCTAGGAATACGCTGTACAGACATTAAAAATCTAAAAATGGATGACTTTTGTTGGGAAGAAAAGAAACTGGTTTTTATACAATCCAAAACAAAAACTCCTCTATCTCTTCCATTGACACAAGAGATAGGGTGGGCCGTGATCGATTATCTTAAATATGGTCGACCTAAAATAGACGATCCCCATGTATTTGTAAGGCACCTTGCGCCTTTTCTTCCTTTTTCAGAAGGAGATCATTTGCACCAGTTGATTAAAAAGTACATGGAATTAGGGCATATCCCTACTTTGAAAAAGAAAAGGGGAATGCACTCACTTCGGCATACCATGGCCAGTGTATTACTTGAAAAAGATACCCCGCTCTCCACTATTTCAGATATTCTTGGTCATATTGATACCGAATCGACAGCGGTCTATCTGAAGGTTGATATAAAAAAGCTGAAGGAATGTTCGCTCACTCTTGTGGAGGGGAGCAACCATGAATAACATCTTTTATACAGGACCTTTTAAAAATCATCTTCAAAATTATATAGAACTAAAACAAGCTGTCGGATACAAATATGATACTGATGCAAAAAACTTAAAACGTTTTGATACATTCATATTGCAAAAATATCCAGAGGCTACTACTCTGACAAAGGAAATCGTGTTGGACTGGTGCAGCAAAAAGACTTATGAAGCACAGGCAAATCAATCCGTACGTGCATCTATGATCCGCCAGTTTGGAAAATATTTGGATTCCATTGACATTAAAGCTTATATAATTCCAAAGGGATATTATCCTGCGGCAAAACAATACATGCCATACATTTATACCATTGACGAATTATCAAGGTTTTTTGCAGAGACTGATAAATGTCATTATTGTTGTGAATGTCCACATCGGCATCAGATTATGCCTGTGATCTTTCGCATGATTTATATGTGCGGACTGAGGCTTTCAGAAGCAAGACTTCTTAAAGTTTCTGACGTTGATCTTGCAAATGGTGTTCTCAGCATCAATTATTCTAAAAAGGATAACAGTCGGCTAGTCCCAATGTCCGACTTTCTTACGGAACATTGTCGAAATTTTTCTGAAAAGGTACATTTTAATTCAGCTGAAAAAGATTATTATTTTCCGGCACTTCATGACAAGCCTATGACAATAATCAATCTTTATCATAATTTCCGCAGATTTCTGTGGCGTGCTGGAATTTCGCATGGTGGAAAAGGACATGGCCCACGTATTCATGATTTTAGACATGCTCATGCTGTCCATTGTTTAAAGAAATGGGTTGAAGAAAAAAAAGATTTAATGGTGTATTTTCCTATTCTTAAAACCTATATGGGACACGATTCATTTAATGAAACGGCGTACTACTTGCGTATGACTGCGGATGTCTTTCCCGATATAACATTGAAAATGGAAACGCTATATTCGCAAATAATCCCTGAATTAAAAGGAGATACTAATGAAGCCTACTGATTTTGCAAAATATCTTACTGAATTTCTTTCGGTGTACTTGCCAGAACAGAAAAATGTCAGTAAAAACACCATTCATTCCTATCGTGATACATTTAAACTTTTGATTAAGTATTGTCAGGATATGAAGAAGACTCCAGTCGAGCGAATAACCTTAGATATCCTTTCAAGCGAATGGATCAGTGGTTTTTTGGGATGGCTGGAAACGGATAGAAACTGTAGTATCTCTACTAGAAATCAGAGACTTGCAGCTATTCATTCTTTTTTTAGATATATACAGGCAGAAGAACCTGCTGGTATATTTCATTTTCAAAAGATTGCCGCTATCTCTGTTAAAAAAGCAAAGAAAACAATGGTGGAATCTCTGACACCGGATGGAATGAAATTGCTTTTAGAACAGCCAGATAAATATACGCCAAAAGGCAGACGCGATCTGACTTTAATAAGCGTTTTATATGATTCTGGAGCACGTGTGCAGGAGCTAATTGATATTAAAGTTCGTGATATCACGTTGCAAACACCTGCTGTTGTTACGTTAACCGGAAAAGGCAATAAAACTAGGCGGGTTCCTATCATGAAAAACACAGCTATTCTATTGCAAAGCTATCTTTTGGAACACAAACTGGATAAACCTTGTAAAAATGAAAATCCATTGTTTACCAATAACCAATATCGTAAGTTAACAAAAGAAGGTGTTGCCTATATCATTGCAAAATATGTTGAATCCGCAAGAAAAATGTCAACTTTAGTGCCCGAAAAAGTCAAAGCGCATATGTTTCGCCATTCAAAAGCCATGCATTTATTGCAGGCCGGTGTTAATATCATATACATCCGTGATTTTCTGGGTCATGTTGATTTAAAAACAACAGAAATTTACGCTAGAGCAGATACCGAAATGAAAAGGAAGGCAATTGAAAATGTTTATCCGGATCTCATTGACAGCACGCTTCCTGATTGGACTAAGGATCAAGCACTGCTTTCTTGGTTATCTCAATTCCGGGTGTCGCGCACCTCGTGAAACATTTTGGGACATCCCAGTCAACCAAAATGTACTCGGAGGCGCGACGGCTATTTTATGCCGCGTGCGTCCTCGTCAAAAAATTGCTGAGATACGCAATTTTTTTCTCGAATGACTTTACGCCGCATTTCGTATTCCCTCCGGGACTATGCGGCTACCGCGGGCTTGCAGACGCGCCTGCGCCTAGTCGGCGCGGCTTCCATGTCTGCTGCGAAAGTAGTTCGGAAATTATGCAAAGTAAATGGAGTTTAAAGCCTGGCATCTTGGGCTTTGGCAAAGGTTACTTTGCATAATGTTTTTCTTTGCATAAGGCGGATTATGCAAAGCTTTGCATAAACCACCTTGCGGGGTCCCCTGTCTAGTTGGATAGAGTGTACGTTTTTCCACAAACCCAGACTTTAACCATTTAGCTAGAATGCCTTTCTCCATTGGAATGGCATTCATAAGCCATGTATGGTTGATCTCATCAAACGATCAATATTGTTAATACCCTATTCAACAACCCAGAATGGAAAAATATAAAAAAAGTAACAGTTGTTGATCCTACGCACCCTTTATTTGGACGTTCTTTCAAAATAGTAGAATGGCGTAATTCACCAGGAACTGCAGGCTTTGTTTTTGTTGAATATCAGCACCTTACACGACTCTACATTCCTATTGATGCTACTGATCTTGCCTTTGTTCCACCAATCTTTGTTACAAAGTTAACATGTGAAAGCATTGTTGCATTTACTAACTTGGGGAAGGAGGTAGAAAGCCTATGTCACAAGATCCAAAACAAATCTGGCAAAAACTGTCAGCCAAACAAAAAACAGAAATCTTAGCAGAATTAACACATATTTGCCGGGAGATAACCAATGAAACTATTAACATTAATAAAACCAATAATATCCGAAGTAATTGCCCCGTCACAATATCAACTAATAACCGGACTTAAAAATCTGGTCCTACAGCATATGCTAGTTCAAAACTTGATAAGCAGAAAACAGTAATTACGGAGGATCATTATGATTACATCAGAATTAGTAACATCTCAACACTTAGCATTAAAAGCAATTATTTATATTCGACAATCAACATTACACCAAACTATAACTAATCAAGAAAGTCTTAAATTACAATATGCACTTAAACAGCGTGCTATTGAACTTGGTTGGCAAGAAAATAATATCGAGACGATTGATGCCGATCTTGGCCTAACTGGTGCAGAAGCCAAACACCGTGAAGGATTTAAATATTTACTAACTCAAGTAACGTTAGGTGAAGTTGGAATGATCTTATCATTTGATGTAACGCGACTATCTCGTAATTGCTCCGATTGGTATCCCTTGCTAGACATATGCGGTTATCGTCATTGCTTAATCGCTGATCGCGATGGCGTTTATGATCCGGGTAGCATAAATGGCCGTCTCCTTCTTGGTTTAAAAGGCCAATTAGCCGAAGTAGAATTAAGTACTATTAGAGCGCGCATGACAGCTGGGCTATTAAATAAAGCTCAACGGGGAGAATTAGCTCTATCATTACCAGTAGGGTTACATCGTAATTGTTTAGAACAAGTAGAAAAAGATCCTAATCGAGAAGTTCAAGATAGTATTCAGCAAGTGTTTGAAGTTTTTTTGCGTAAAAAAACTATTGCGCAGACCTTGACTTATTTTAATAAACACGGATTGATGATGCCACGTTATGATAAGTTTCGCCAACTACAATGGCGTAAGCCAACTTTAGCGACTCTATCAAATGTTTTAAAAAATCCAGCATATGCAGGTGTTTTCGTTTATGGCAAAACACGAACTTCAAAAATTGGACCAACAGCGACAGATAAAAAAACCCGTAAATTACCAAGAGAACAATGGAAGATTGTTATACCAGATAAATATCCATCTTATATTTCTGTGGAAACATTTGATACAATCCAAGAAATGCTAAAACAAAATTACGCTGAATATACTAGGAATAAAACTCGTGGTGTTGCTCGCCCGGGAGCGGCACTATTACATGGCATTATTTATTGTGGTATTTGTGGCCATAAGATGGTTGTACAATATAAGGGCGGAAATCGTTATTTATGTAATTATCTTAGGGCACAATACCATACACCTATTTGTCAGTTTATTCCAGCAGATCCAACAGATAAATATGTGATCGATATATTTTTTGAAGCTTTATCACCAATAGAATTAAATGCTTATGAAGCTACTTTAAAAGATCAAGATATAGAGAAGCAATCACTCTTTAAAGCACAGCAACAACAATTGGAACGATTACGTTATCAAGTGAAATTTGCTGAAGCACAGTTTAATAAAGTTGATCCAGAAAACAGATTAGTCGCTGCTGAATTAGAAAAACGTTGGGAGCAGACTTTACGCGAACTTAATCAAGCAGAAAAGGCTGCTGAGGAAAAATCTAAAGCAAAATGTTTTGTAGAAATTTCTGATGAAATGAAAGATGCTTTTAAAAATATTGGCAAACAATTACCAACTATCTGGAATACACTATTACGTACTCAACAAAAAAATTTTTTACGTTGTCTTATTGATAAAGTAATTGTTCATCGTAAAGAACGAAGCTTATTGTCTATACGCGTTGTATGGAAAGGTGGGGAAGTGACTACAGCAATAATTAATATTAATGTTGGCTCTTTTAAGGAATTATCTTTTGCAAAAGAAATGGAGGAAAAAATTATCGCTCTAAATCAACAGGGTAGAAACGACAAATGTATTGCGCAACAATTAACAGCTGAAGGTTATCGTTCTCCCATGAAACCCTATGTTTTACCCAGTACAGTACAAACTATTAGACTAAAGCACGGTCTACTGCAAATTGAATCGCAATCACATAAGCTACATAAAGAAGGATATTTATCAGTAACTCAAATTGCAAAAAGCCTTGGGGTAGATAGACATTGGATTTATGATAGAATAAATAATGGTAAAATTAAACTGGTTAAGAACATAGAATTTGATGCTTATTTGTTTTCCGATAAACACGAAACAATAAAGTTGCTTCGTCAGTTGAAAAATGGTCTAATATATAATGTGGATTTTAGAGAGGAGTATCAAGATGCCTAATCAAAACATTTCCGGATGTCCCCTTCTAAAATCCACTGCGACCTTTGTTGCCACCCCGCCAAAGTTTTAAATATTTGACTCATGGCATCTGCCGCTCCACGGCAAGCTCTAAATCCATATGAGTGATTATCTCCAATTGTTTCTGCAATCGGTTCTAATCCCATCAGATAAAGTGCCTGCATCGCTCGGTCTTTCATAGTGGGCACGGTTACAGTTAACTGCACTTAAAAACAATGAGTCTTTGGGATGGGCAGAAATTACTCACCCATATCATCCTTTAAATGGGCAAAAATTCCGCATTTTAAAGATCAAAAAGATTGCTGGTGAGGATATCTTTAGTTTAAGGGGATCATCTACTGGAACATTCGGTATCCCACGTAACTGGACCGACCAATCAGAACCACATATGTTTGCTAATGATCCATTGCTTCTTCTTTCTTACCCATATCTTGTAAAATTATCTGAATTAATTTCACTAATAAGCCCTATAAAACAGGAGCTTGACAAATGATAATCAATAATTTAATATCAGACCAGTTATTTATGGGGCCAAAAACTAATGAAAACACATTCAAAATCTTATCTACAAAAAAAACAAGATGTGCTTATAGAACGTTTCAAAAAAATGGAGTTTCATGTACTCCGAGGCTCTTTGATCGAGCGTTACAAACGTTGTGGCAAACCTGGGTGCAAATGTGCGAAAGGAAAAGGACATGGTCCAAAATTCTATTTATCCGTAAGTTTTCCTGGCAGACAACCAGAAATGATTTATGTGCCATTGGCACACAAACATCAAATAGAAAAATATCTGGAAAACTTCCAAACAATAAAACAACTGTTGGAATCAATATGCGAAATAAATCGGGAACTTTTAAAGCGCAAGGAACTTATTTAAGGAGCATTAGTGAAAAACCCTATTCAGTTTACCAATCCCGCGCAAGCTGCAATATTGGTTGCAAACATGATTCAAGAATATATCCAAGCATCACCCTATCACGAGAAAGGAGTACCAAATGATTTCCAAGATTCAAGATTATCACAAATCAAAAGTGGCTTACATTTATCTTCGTCAATCCACATTGGCGCAAGTGAGGTTCAACAAAGAAAGTACAGAACGACAATATGCTCTCAAGGACAAGGCATTACAATTGGGTTGGCCTCCCCATTTAATCAAAGTATTAGATGGAGATCTTGGAATGTCAGGAGCTCAATCCAACAACAGAGAAGACTTTAAAACCGTAGTAGCAGAAGTATCAATGGCTAAGGTTGGTGCAGTCTTTGCTTTGGAAGCTTCTAGATTATCTCGATCATGCACAGATTGGCACAGGCTGCTGGAATTATGTTCATTAACGGACACGTTAATTATAGATGAAGATGGTTGTTATAATCCTGCCGACTTTAATGACCAACTTTTGCTGGGCTTAAAAGGGACAATGAGTGCCGCAGAGCTCCACTTTATTCGTGCTCGTTTACAAGGAGGAAAGATCAATAAAGCAAAAAAAGGTGAGTTGTGTTTCCCTTTGCCTGTTGGACTGAATAGAGATAAGCAAGGCAACACAGTTCTTGATCCTGACGAAGAAATCCGCCATGCTGTTCAATTATTATTTGATACTTTTAAGCAGTGCGGTAGTGCTTTTGGTGTGGTAAAATACTTCGTTCAGAATAACATTAAGTTCCCAAAAAGAGCTTATGGAGGAATTTGGGATGGTAAGATAATTTGGGCAGAAATGAGTCATGGAAGAGTTTTAGGTGTTATAAAAAATCCAACGTACGCAGGTACTTATGTATATGGGCGTTATAAATATCGAAAAAAACTATCCCAGGATGGAAAAATCCAATCTAAAATGGAGCAAATGCCTATTGATGAATGGCAAATTACTATTCCAGAACATCATTGCGGATATATTACTTGGAATGAATATCTTGAAAATCAAAAAATATTGGAGAAAAATAGAACGAATGGAGAAGCTACCATGACATCTGAGGCAGTAAGGGAAGGACTAGCGCTGCTTCAAGGGTTATTATTGTGCGGAACTTGCGGTTACCGGCTTACCGTACGTTATACAGGAAATGGTGGTATTCATCCGATTTATGAGTGCGCTCAACGCAGAAGAGATAGCATCTATAAAAAGGATTGCATAGCAATACGTAGTGAAGGCTTAGATCAAGCTATTTCTCAACGTATATTAGAAGTTGTTACGCCTATGCAAATTGAAATAGCTATAAATGCTTTGGAAGAATTAGAACGCAGACAGAATGCCATTGATAAACAGTGGAAAATGAAAATTGAACGCGCGAACTATGAGACCCAACTTGCTCAAAGATCTTACGAAGAAGTTGACCCATCTAACAGACTTGTAGCGGCAACTCTAGAAAAAAGATGGAATGATGCACTGATAAATCTTGAAGATATTTGCTCTAAATATTCCGATTATCAAAATAAAGAAGCTTTGACAGCAACATCGGAACAAAAATCTAATATTTTGTCATTAGGAAAAGATTTTCCTCGATTATGGAAGGCACCAACAACAAAAAGTAAAGATCGCAAACGTATTTTACGACTACTGATTAAGGATATAACAGTTGATAAGTTTAGTGATACTAAAAATATTATTTTACACGTTCGTTGGCAGGGCGGAGCCCAAGAGGATATTGCAATTGATCGTCCAATTAAAGCTGCTGATAAATGGCGTTGCCCAATGAAAATTGTCGATAGATTGAGAGCACTTGCAAATACCCACACTGATAAGCAAATAGTTGAGATATTTAATAACGAAGGGATAAAGAGCGGCAAGGAAAAAATTTTTACAATTTCTAGTATTCAGTGGATTAGGTTCAAGCACTCTATCCCTTCAGCATTATCAGTAAAATATAGAAATCCTGATGAACTAACGGTCAAAGAAGTTGCGATTCGGTTTGGTGTCAGTCAGCACGTAGTTTTTTATTGGATAAACCGTGGATATCTGAATACGCGTCAGATAATGGCAGGTTCCCCTCATTTGATTACAATAACTCCAGCTAAAAATAAAGAACTTTGCGAATGGACTCAACAGTCATCTAGGATCAAAAAAATATCAACATCCCTAACGCATATTGAAGGAGGTGCATTATGAAATCACCATCGAAATACCCAGCGGACGTTTTTGACCGTTAGACTTAGGGATGTAAACTCTCCTTAATGGTTGAGCTTGATAATCCCTTCGTCTTAAACTCACGATGGCATCAGATTTTTTCTTCTCTGTTGACCAAACTTCGCCATCTACACCAGAAGTCCATTTTCCTTTATTTGTCGTCACACGTTTCACTGCTAAACTTTTAGCACTAAAACTATGCGTTAGGATCCGTTGCAAGGATTTAACCTTGCCCCATCTCCTTTCTTTTGTTGCCTGAACAATACGAGCTTGCAGCCTGCGAACGTTTAGCTGGCAACGCGACCAATTAATCGCTTTCCAGTTTACGTCGAAAGACGCACTTGCCGAGTTTTTCTCTGCAATCATCTGCTTGTTTCCTTTCTTTGCAGGTTTCTCAAACGCTCTTGTCCAAGTTGACCAGGTGGACGTGGGTTCTCTTTCGAGCCGGGTAACATTTAAACCCGTATCCTCTCCATTACAGAGCGGCTTTCACTTCTTCCACCCTCCCATTCCCTCATGCCTATCAGCCTTTCTTACGATTAGCCTTGCTTAGATAATTCCTCGCAGACATAAGGGGTTTCCATGTTCCGTCTGTTAACTCCATATGGGTTAGGATCAATCTATACTCCGGTGGGACTTTGTTTGCGTATCAAACGCCTTCATTTTGATAACCGCCCACTTACCTTTTGGTTCCAAGCCTATCAGTGCTTTTGGCTCGTACGACATCACGGAGCTTACGATTGTTTGCTTATGCTATCCATACCATATTACCCTAGTCCCCATGCCGCCTTAGCACTTGCAGCATCGCTTTTTCCTCACGGATTAAGCTGCTTTCTTTTGCAGGTTCGTTGTCCCAGACGCTTTGCACAAAACATTACTGCTATTATGCAGCCTGGTAGGGTACGAGTGGCAAAACACTCGGTTCAAGCTAATTTCTTGTTGAACAATTCAACAGACGACTTCACGTCACACAAACGCGATGTCGATGCGCGGGCTGATTTTTTCCATACACTTATCCTATATTCCAGAAGGTGTTAGGCAGTATACCCTAGATTTTAATAAAAATCTAGTTATTTTGCGTACTTTTTGACGCTTTACTGGAACTGCCTATATGAACCTTGACAAACATTAAGTTATTTACGATACTTCATAGTAGGTGCTCCAACGGAAGCACCTAGAAACTGCGGCACATCAGCCTAAGCCAATATGCCGCAACCCGTAATGAGCAGGTGCGCTTACACCCACGCATTACTAACCAAAACAAACTTATAGGAGTTCGTGATGGCTAATCCCAGCGTATCAGATTATACCAGCCTTATAAAGCAGCAATTTTCTATTCAAGAATGTCTGCTTGAACATCACCTAAAAATCGAGTCCTTAATCGGATTGATGCTAACGCGCGATATACGCACCTATAAAACCGCAAAGCTACAACACTGCTTATTAGTTATTTGCGATTTAAATTACAGCGTTATTAGCCTCCATGAATCAGCGGTTAAGAATATCTCTGCCATCAATGCGCTTTTAACTAACTCCGAAGCACCGCCTTTTAACGGGTACAAAAGGCTTTTATCAACAAAGCGACATTTATAAACGCAAAATTTTAACCATCCATTTAATTAAGCGGTTGTATCAAAACCTGGTACAACCGTGAGGAGGACTTATGTCAAAAAAGACTGCTAAACCCATTTTATCTAAGATTGCTTATCACTCAAGTACCCAAACTTTTTCTTTGTTAACCCGAGAAAAAGAGATGCAGCTTGCAAAAAAAATAGAACGCCACTATAAAAAAATGCTTTGGATAGCGACAAAATTTCCAAACGCCTTGGATGTGCTTCATACGCATTTCCATCAAATTAAAAAAGGTAAATTAGCACTTAATAGCTTTATTTGTGATTCCATCATTTATAAGCAGGTCTTAAACCCCAGTTTTAAAACGCTAAAAAGCAAAATGCTCCACCTGTCGGCTCTTCAATCGCTTTTAAAAGAGCAAATTGAAATGTTTGGCAACCGAGACAAAAGAACGCTCGCTACCCAAAAAAACTTAAGAGAATATCTAAACACCTTTCAATGGACTTTTCCTGTGATTGAATCGCTGGTTCAGACTATACACGCTTCACCCAGTGATTTAGATACAACTAAAAACAAGCGGTTACAATCGACACTTCAAGAAGCGTTTGAAGGTTTTAAAGCCGTTCAAAAAGAATTGTTTGAAGGAAATTTGAGACTTGTTTTTTCAGTTGCTAAAAAATACCATTCCGAGGGATTAGATTACAATGACCTTGTTTGCGAAGGCACTATTGGTTTAAACAAAGCGGTCGCGCGATTTCAATATCGCTTTGGCTATGGCTTTCTGAATTATGCGGCTTCGTGGATTAAGCATCAGATATTAAGCTTTATCGCAAAACAGAAATGCAGACTCCCATTACAAGATAATCTCGAAGATACGCACAGCGCAACACTCATGGATTCTGTATCGGCACAATATTTGTCAAAGATGACAGATAATGCATTATCTAGCTTATCGGATAGGGAAGCTAAGATTCTATGTATGCGCTTTGGGATTGGTAGAGACGCAGAACATACTGTAGAGGAAATCATGAAGCAGTTTAATATCAGCTTAGAAGACCTTCGCCGCATTGAACTAAAGGCTCTAAAAGCACTTAGCCAATATGACAATACTCAAAAACCTGAACCTTAAAAGAATAGTGTCGGTTCTTCATTTTTAACCACAGGCTCATCACACTTGTGGTTCTCTTCTTTGTGATTATTATCTTTGTGGTTTTCATCTTTTTGAATTAACGGCGTATCAGTCAACACCACCGGTGCCTGTTTTAATGCTGCTTCAATTAAAGGTAGTGAACTTCCCAATTCAATTTCTCTTGCGATAAAAGCCTTCTCCGTTGTCAGCCGCTCTTTCAATTTAAATTTTAATTGGGCAACCGGCCATTCACCCGGCATTTTAATAAAAGCCTCTAAGTCCTTCAGCGTCATCATTTCGGATTCCATCACAATTGGCTCTTCCCGGATATGACGGCTAATACTCATACCGTCCCGCATCTCATGTGCGCCATAAGAAATCCCTTCCCGAGTTTCTGAGATTTCAGCTTTGCCAAAATATTCGGATGCCATTCTAGCGGACATCGTATCTCCAATCCTAAAATAAACGCGCGTGCCAAATAACCCCGTAAGAGTCGCCGCATCTTCCTTACCATAGATAGATTGAATTTGTGAGAAGTCTTGCACCGTCGCCACAAAACATCCCCCATACTTTCTAGCACGCGAAATTAAATCCATGATACTTGGCAGCCGATGCAAGCTCGAAAACTCATCCGTTAAAAACCAAATCCGCCTTTGCAAATTGGGCGAAAGACTTAAGAGCGTATGAATGGCAGTATCGACCCAAACGCTAAACAGGGGCTTTAAGACAGCCTGCTTTTCTTGAGTGGTGCTGATAAATAACCAGCTATCGCTATCTTGGTTTACCCATTCCCGAATTGAGAACGTGTTATCTTGACTGTTCTTGCTTTCTTTCACATAGAGTAAAGCACTGCAATAAGTCGCCAAGGTCGCTACAATCGACATGGCCATTTTTTCTAGCTTGTCGGTGGTCAAGGGTTCTGCAACCGTTCCCTTAACCAATTGATGCAGTCCATCGGTATTACTCGAGAACAAATACTCTAATAAGGTTGGTGTATAACATCTCTTCTGTTCTTGTAATTTACCCAAAGCCGCAGAGAATACATTTCTGGCAGCCGATATCCAGAAAGGATCAGAACTTGATAAATGGTCCGGCATTAAGGATTCTGCAATCCGCCTATAATCCGAAAAATCCGTACACTCTTTCCAAATATTCCAGTTGGGGCATCTAACATCTAAGGGATTTAAAATAATATCTTTATCTGGCCTGTAGAACTCACCAATAAATGCTTGGTCAATATCGTAAACAATGGCTCGCTCACCTTTGATTCTCACTTGATCCATCAACTCTTTGGTAGCAACCGATTTACCCGTACCCGGCATGCCGCAAAAGAGCATATGCCTATTCTCACCGCCTTTAACCAAAGGCAAACCGGCTAAGGTATAACCTGAACGTTCGTCTTTTTTAATCAGCCCTTTAAGCTGCCTAATGCTGCACCGTTTTGCACCACGCAAATACTGCTTTTGATTAATCCGATAGCCCTGCCAGTTTAAAAAGCCTATCATGAGAACCAATATTAAAAGACAACACTTTATCATGAGACTAACACTTTTACTCAAAACCTGAATCCCATGCTTTTTTAAATCATAAACAGGCTTTGAATCCAAAAAATCTTGAACGGATAAACGCTCGTATAAAACTTTTTCTTCCGTTTCAAAGCTTAAAGTATTAAAATATTTCCAGTCCGATAATAACTGGTCTTTCAATTCTGCCTCAATAATTTTTAATAAGGCATATCGTTGGTGTTCCGTTGTTTTTAAATAAACTAACCCGATAAATCCTAATAAGAAAACGACACCCAAAACACAAATCATTTTACGCGCCACCTGCGCAAACATGCGAATACTGTGTAAGAGCGTCTGCCCGCCGCGAATAATTTTTTTAATCATGATTTTGTGTCTGATTAGCCATTTGGTTAATCGTTTTCTCAATCATATTCTTAACATCTAACGCAAGCTTTTTTTGTAATTCTATATTCGGCAAATAAACTTGCCTTAAAATAGATAAACATTCCACCGAAGCCTGTACCCCGATTTTAAGCCTTGTCGGCAATTCAGCGTCTTTATTCAAGCCTTCTACTTCTTCAAGTGCTTGCCTTTCAATCATCGAACGCCCCGCCCGCAACAAACGTTCCAGCGTTTCTGTGATTGATGAATCAGCACGTTCAGAATATTCTTCAATCCAATTTTGCGTTTCTAAATCCACTTCTATCAGATGCGTATGCTTCGCTTCAGCCATCATGATTCTCCCTTTGTTGCTTTTGCAGCAACCACTTTGTCCGTTTCTCGAGCTTTTAACCCAAACAATTCGCGATCCTGCTTTTTAAATAAAAACTTATCCAATTCTGCCACTAACTGTTCAGCCATCCCAGATTTCTGATATTTATCTAAAATATAAGAACCTGCTAATATTTTTCGTCGAGTATCATCTTTTCGTTTCTGATGCACTTCTTTTGCTTGCAATGTTTGAATACGCGCTGCAATTTGCGATTGCTTTTTGCGTAACTCTTCCAAATTAAAATTACTCATACCATTACCTCTTGCGTTGAGTGTGTGTTGCAGTCCTCAAAAAAAGCATAGCGTCAAAACGAAAACCTGCCCATACTCACGTACGAGGGGGTGGCCTTCAAAAACCGAGCAACGCGAGGGAAAAGTCGCGTAAAAGTCGCAAGACAAAAAGGATATAGCAATGTAAAAATAAATGGCAAGAGCCAAAGCCCGAATGTAGTAAGGGCGCACAGTATACATCGTTACCGACGTGTGCTTAACAAATCTCAATGTAATTTATGACGATGCGCCTTGGAAATTTTCAAAAATCTAACATAAAATTGAAAATATTTAGCAAAGAAATAATTTTTTAATATGGCTATTTATCATTATGATGTCAATATCATTTCAAGATCACAAGGCAAATGTTCAGTTGCCGCCGCAGCTTATCGCTCGGGCACAAAATTATATGATGAAAGGCAAGGCATAACATTTGATTACACAAACAAACCAGGCGTGGTGCATTCGGAAATTATGGCACCCGAACATGCACCACAATGGGTAAAGGATCGTGAAAAATTATGGAATACGATAGAACAAATTGAAAAACGAAAAGATGGCCAACTGGCTAGAAATGCGCTCCTTGCTTTGCCGATTGAATTAAAACAAAACGAATGGGTAGATTTGCTGCGTGAATATTGCCAAATCAATTACGTCGATAAAGGTATGATAGTCGATTTTAGCATCCATAATGATGATCCTAATAATCCACACGCGCATATTTTGCTAACCCTTTGTGAGATTACCAATGAAGGTTTCGGGAATAAAGTGCGTGAATGGAATAAGCCAGAGCTGATAATCAATCAACGAAAATCGTTAGAGGAGCTTAGCAATCGTGCGCTTTATAAAGCAGGCATTGATAAACGCATTGATTGCAGAAGCTTGGCCGAAAAAGGGAGCAACCAAACACCTAATCTCCATTTAGGACCTGCCGCTCATCACAACATGCAGCGGGGTGAAACCACCTTAGATCGTCCCCAAAGTGCATTAGAGACTTTACGCATCAATGGCAACAATATCATTCAAAACCCAATGATTGCATTACGCCATTTATCTGAAAAATCAGCCACCTTTTCAGATGCTGATATTTACAAATATGCTAATGCGAATTGTGCAGATTACGAACAGTTTAAGACCATTGCGACAGCTATCAAAAGTTCAGCAGAACTGGTTATGTTAGGAAAAAATGATAATAATAAAACAGTCTACACTACAGAAGCGATGATTAAGCTTGAACATTCTATGCTTAACCATGTTTATGAGCTTGAGGCAAAAGACGGTCATCCCGTTTCCCCCTCTCTGATAAACGAGATTTCTAAAACTAAAAACCTGACACCCGGACAGCAAAAAGCCTTGGAATACGTGACAAGTTCGGGTGATTTTAAAGCAATTGTGGGCTTTGCCGGTACTGGAAAAAGTTATCTGATGGGCTGTGCTAAAGAGGTATGGGAAGCGCATGGCTTTAGAGTGAGAGGCATGGCTTTAGCTGGAAAGGCTGCGGAAGGTTTAGAAGAAGGCTCTAAAATTCAAAGCAGAACCATTGACAGCCATTTATTACGCTGGCAGATGGGTTATGAACCGCTTAATAAAAATGATATTTTAGTGATTGATGAAGCCGGCATGCTGGATACCCCAAAAGGTGAAGCTTTAGTCGCTTGTGCCAATCAAGCCAACGCCAAAGTGGTTGTTTTAGGAGATGACGAACAATTGCCTTCGGTTGGAAGTGGTGCGCCTTTTAGAGCCTGTGTTGAAAGGTTAGGAGCCGTTTCACTTTGTGAAATCATTCGCCAATCCGACCCTAATAACCCTCAAAAAACCCACCAAATGCGTTTAGCCACCTTGGAGCTTGAAACCCAAAAAACCGATAAAGCTATCGAGCGTTACGCGCTTATGGGTGCAGTGAATATGAGCCGCAACCAAGCAGATGCCATCGCTAAAATGATTGACCACTGGCATGCTTATCAAAAAGCTTATCCTGATAGAAGCCAAATGATGATGGCCTATACCCGCCGTGAAGTACAAACCCTCAATTTGGCTGCTAGGCAACGTAAAATTGACTCACAAGAAATTGAACCTGGCAAAGCTTTTGCAGTAAATTTAAGCCGAGAGGCTAATGCAACTATTGAACACAGAGCCTTTGCCAAAGGCGACACGATTTTCTTTCTCAGAAATGAAAATAGGCTGGGTGTTAAGAATGGCAGCCGGGGCACCATAGAAAAAATCGAAGGGGAACGTTTTTTTGTTAAATTAGATGGCAAAGAGGGTAAGACCGTTCAATTTGATATTAGACAATATAATCATATTGATTATGGGTACGCGGGAACAGTCCATAAAAACCAAGGCATTACCGTTGACAAAGCGTATGCGTTAGTGTCCAAATTTTGGAATCGCTTCTTAAGTTGTGTTGCTTTAACACGGCATCGTTTAGAAGTCGAAATACACGCCACCGATGATTGCTTTAAAAGCTTTAGCCAAATGACGAAAGTCATGAGCCGAGAAAACATCAAAGACATGACTTTGGACTATGCACATCATCGTGGGATTGAACCAAAAGATTACAACAACTTCGATGCCCGGATTTTTGAGAAATCCCAACGTGCATTTGCTTTGGAACGCTTAGAAGAGCGTCGTCTCTCTGAAAATAATAATGGCACGACCTTTCAGTTTCTAAAACCCGGACAAGCTTTTTCTGGGTTTATAGAAAAAATGATTAGCTTAAAGAATGGTCATGAACACGGCATCATCAAAGACAAAGAAGGTGCCTATAAGATTCTACCCATCCATGAAGAAATCAAAGCATTGCAAGGCAGATTTGTTACTGTTAATTTAGGAAACGATGGTAAATTAAACAGCTTAACGACGCTGTACATGAACGAGGACACCAAACTTCAGTCTAAAGAACATATTTTCAAAGCTCAGGATAATGATTTTGCAAAATTAGACTCCATCAAAAATCATAAAGGTATTGAAATTTCGGAATCCGTCTTTTTTGCAACACCTAGCATTTCTCGTGAAATCGAAATAGATTTTGGACGGCATCATTAATCACAATTATGATTGCGTGCTTATTACACAATATTTTATGATGGAACATCCAATCTATTTTTATTCCCGATTTTAGGTTATACTATTTTCAGATTAAATCGCTGAGATTATTCAAATGCAATTAGTCATTGTAGAGTCCCCGAATAAAAAAAAGACTATTCAGAAATATTTAGGAATGGGATGGCGCGTTGAAGCTTCAATGGGTCACATCTGCGATTTACCAAAAAAAGAAATAGGTGTTCAAGCACCACAATTTTTACCCAAATATGAACTTTCCGAACGTGGCAAAAATACGATTAATCAACTTAAAAAAATGGCTACCCAAGCGGAAACTGTTTGGCTTGCAACCGACCCGGATAGAGAAGGTGAAGCAATCGCAGCACATCTGGCACGTTACCTAAAACCCAAATCCTTAAAACGCATTGTGTTCCATGAAATTACCGAACCGGCGGTCAAATCTGCCATAGCGAGTCCACGTGATATTAATCAACTCTTGTTTGATGCACAACAAGCAAGACGAGTCGTTGACCGCTTAGTGGGTTACCAAGTCTCCGGTGCTTTAAGCCAAACGCTTAATCAACGATTATCAGCAGGACGTGTACAAACCGTTGCCGTCCGATTATTGGTGGAGAGAGAACGCGCTATTCGGCAATTTACCTCGACCAAACATTATGGCGTAAAACTACATTTTGAAGGTACTCCAAGCTGGTTTGCATATTGGGACACAACACCCTTCATTACAGAAGACGTACCTTATGTCTTAGATGAATCATTAGCCAATCAGGTTGCAGGGGTTTCCAGTGTTAAAGTCCTTAAAATTGAAGATAAAGAGCTAAAAAGACAGGCCCCACCGCCGTTTATTACCACCACTTTACAAAAGGCTGCCTCATTGGTATTAGGTTTAAATGCAACTGACACCATGTCTGTCGCCCAGGAACTCTTTGAAAAAGGCTTTATTACTTACCACCGTACAGATAACCCCAATCTTTCTAAAGATGCCATAGAAAGTGCTAAAGCCACACTTCAAGCAATGGGTCACACTGCACATATCTCTTCAACACCGAATACGTGGAAGGCCCTCAAAAATGCCCAGGAAGCACATGAAGCCATTCGGCCTTCTGATTTTTCAAAAGCAGAAGCTGATATCCCAAATGAAAAAGCAAAAGCTTTATATCAACTGATTCGCCTACGCGCATTAGCAAGCCAAATGTCGGCTGCCTTGATTAAAATCAGTACGATTACATTACAATCAGAAGTCCCATTAGAAAGTTCTAGTATATTGCCCATTTATCATTGTAAAGGCCAGAACATAGTTTATAAAGGCTGGCAATATTTATTACCACAAGACCAAGCCGAAGAAAAAGTTGAAAAAGAAGAGGCGTTTATTTTACCAATCGTTTCAGAAGGTGATATTTTAAAACCTGCCAAAGGCGAAACCTTAACCCTGCAAACAAAGGCTCCTAGACGGTATACAGAACCCGCTTTAATCAGTAAATTGGAAAAAGAAGGCATTGGTCGCCCCTCAACCTATGCTGCTATTTTATCTAATATTCAACAACGGGCTTATGTAACATTAAAAAACCGCTTTTTTTATGCAGAACCAGTGGCAGAAAGTATTGTAGATGCCTTAACAGGTAAATTTAAATTTTTAGAAACCACCTACACGTGTAATCTAGAAGAAGCCTTAGATGACATTGCGGCTGGAAAGCAAAATTATTTGACTGTCGTAACGGATGTCAATACGGAATTACAAGCAGGGCTGACTACCTTAAATAGCACTTCTCATAGTGCAATTCTTTGCCCAAGCTGTAGGTCCACTATGCGACGCATTAATGGTAAAAACGGCTATTTTTTAGGATGCAGTCGTTACAAAGAGGGCTGCAAAACCACATTAGCTGATAATGAAGCACCTTCAAAAGGTGCTGAAAATATGAATACCATCAACTATCCTTGTCCTAAATGCAATAAACCTTTGCGCCGAATGAGTGGTAAATATGGAGTCTTTTGGTCTTGTTCTGGTTATCAAGAAGGCTGCAAAGTCACAACACCCGACAAAAAAGGCAAACCTCTACCTATTTTTCTTTGTCCTAAATGCAATCAGCTATTGAAACAAATAAAAGCAAAAAATGGGTATTTTTGGAGTTGTAGTGGCTTTAATTCAGGATGCGCAACAACCTTTAGAGATATCAAAGGAAAACCTGAATTCAAAGAAAATGACAGATGATACACCAACTCTTTTTTATAAGCCGCTCTTTGAGAAAATCAAAATTCTCTACAAACAGTAACATTGTGTAACCAAAATTAAAGTAATACCTCCTAAATAATCTTATAACGGGAGATCTGCGTAGTTATCAATCACTTCTTCTAAGCGTAAACCAATAGCCACTCGTTCCAAAATCAATAGCCCAGGGATCATTTGATCAATAGACTGTTTTTTATAAAGTAATGCCTCCAAGTCCACTATAATAACATCAACTTCCTTTATGCCCATCGCCTTATATTTTTCAATTGTTAATTTTCTTTGGATCAGAATGCGATCCTTATCAACCAAGATCCGACAGTTTGCGTTATAATCACAATAATAGGGTAAACTAACTGAAATAATGATATCATCAATAAGCATTTTAACAGGTGCGTATTCCGCTTTAAAAGATCACCTGAAACTTGTTTTTAAAAGATCACTTCTAAAGCTTTCTTGATCAGTAGTTCCGCTGACGTTTGCCTGTCGCGATCTGCACGATAAAAGATCATTTTCCCAAGACATAGCTTTCTACCTTGCTTTCGCTGGTTTATTGAAATTTAGTGCAGAAGCCTGTAAAGAAAGAGGGGTCGTTGGGAAAGACTTAACTATCCCAAGGCTATAAAGCCTACAACTCCACGAAGCACAACCCCGACATCATTGTCTCTATTTTTTAGTTTTAAGTCTAGTGCCATCGGCAATAGCCCATGGCAGCAGCTAGATCTTGCATTTTTGATTGTCTATGGTGTAACCAGCCAGTACACATCGCAAGCCGTTTTGATTTTCGCAACAAATATTGCAGTGCTGATTGTGCAAATATGTCACGTCAACAATATTTGCGTGCAGTAAGAACGCGTTATCAAAATAGTCGCAAAGGAAAATTTAATCACGCCAAACGACAAAAATGTTATCGAGAACGCCAAAAGCAAGCCAAAAAATAGTGACGGATCACCCCCTTCACTATCTTTATTTTCTAGTCCACTATTGAGCCAAATCAATATGGGAGTTAGCTATGAGTAAAACGCGCAACGTAAAGAAGATGCGTGAAATCTTGAGGTTGAAGTTTGAATTGCAATTGAGCAATCGTCATATTGGCAAAATAGTGAATACATCGCCTGGAATGGTTAGCATCTATACCAGTTTGTTCAAACAGCACGGATTGGAATGGACTCAGCTACAAAAGAAAACAGATTATGAATTGTTAAAAATATTTTATGATATGAACAATTTTTCTGCTTCTCAAAAAAAGAGCTTTATAGAACCCGATTTTAAAAAAATACATCAAGAATTGAAACTAAAAACGGTGACTTTGCAGTTGCTCTGGGAAGAATATAGAGATATTTATGGAAAAAAAGCCTATAGCAGAACACAGTTTTGTAAAATGTATAAATCTTGGTGTAATAAGTTAAAAACAACCATGCGCCAAATTCATAAGTATGCCCTTGAAAATACCACCTTCTAAATTAAGAAGTGTTTAATACTGCTTTAGCAAGCACGATCTGTTCTTCAGCAAATGCTTTTAGCTGAGCCAAATCAATTTTATGCGGCAATAAAGTCATCGGATCGATAGTTTTTGCTCTAATATGGTGAATTTTAGTCAACAAAAAATGTATGTAAACCCTGGGGTTTAAGCCATTAATAATGGCCGAAAGAACTAGGCTATACCACAATGCATGAATAGTACCACTTTCTTCATGACCAAAGAACAACCAGTTACGGCGGCCTAGTGCTACCGGTCTCTCCTGATTTTCAACCCAATTCGTATCTATCTCAACGGAACCATGGCGTAAATACCGGATTATATAAACCCATTGATTTAAGGTATATTGTACTGCTTCTGCCAACTTGCTCTTGGCTGGCACTTTAGCTGCATTTTGTTTTAACCAAGAATGCAACGCTTTTAATAAAGGCCAAGATTGCTTTTGCCTTAAACGTTTGCGCGTATGAAAGCTTAGCTTCATTTTCCGCATTTTTTCTTCTAAGGCATATACCGGTTTTAAACGTTGGATCACTTCATTAGCAATACCATTTTTGTTTTTAGTGATTTTAAGAACGGCATCAAATTTGCGACGAGCATGAGTCATGCAGCCAAAACCGGTAATGCGTTTTTGCTTTCGAAGATTGGAATAACCTGCATATCCATCCGTTTGCAATAAGCCTTTAAAATCAATTAATCGATTTTCAGGGACAGTACTGCTGCGAGTTAAACTCAGCTCAAAGACAACTAGCCCTTTACCAACATGGGGCGCAAAATAAGTCCACAAATAACCTTTCTTTTGCGGTTTAAGTATTTTGACAGGCGTTTCATCAACTTGCATATAAGAAGCCTCAAGGACAGCTTGCCAATAAGCTTCATAAACCGGCATCAATCCAGAACCTGCTTCTGAAACCCAGGAACCTAAAGTATTATCTGGAATTAGCACATTGTAACTGGCCAGAATTTTAGATTGCCTGTATAAGGGCAAATGAGATTGATACTTATTAATAATAATTTCGGTAATTAAGCTTCCTCCTGCTAATGCTTTTGGGATGGGTGCTTTAGGTTTCGGTGCCATGATAAGCGTTTCGCAACAGCGGCAAGTATATTTATACCGTACGTGCTCTGCGACATAAAGCTTTAAAGGTAATACTTCTAGTTGTTCTGAAGTTTCTTTATCTATTCTTTCTAACAGATGGTCGCAAACTCGACATTTTTTATGTTCTTCTGGCAAATCATGATAAA
>JBPOIR010000125.1:0-3102 GCA_052034335.1 Pseudomonadota bacterium
CTCATCTATAAGTTTCAGTTTTTAAGTAATTTCAGTCTAACAAATTGTTTATTGACACTAAAATAAAATCTTGCATATTTCTATTTTATTCCCAAGAAAAATTCATTCCCTACATTCCATAAAACCCGATGAAACTAACAGAAGAGGTAAAACCTTAAAAAGACTAAGAGAGCTGTTTTCTCTTTCTAAAATTAAAAAGTTAGGAAGAAAAACAATCCCCTCAAAAATCTTCAAAAAAGGTAAAAACTTAAATTTAAAGGACAAGAAGATGGAAACATTAGATGCATTGAAAATAAAAATGGAAGTGCTGGACCAAGTTTTAAATGACATTGACAGCATCATTGAAAAAAATGAGGTTAAAATGCAAAAAACGGTTCAAATCGGACACTAATGTCGGTTTGATTCGGACAGTGGTGTCGGTTCTAATCGGACAGTGATGTCGGAAATGATTCGGACACTTTGGAATAAAAACCGACACTTAAGTTTAATTTAATTAAACAAAGCTGAAGAGATATTTTCTCAATTTTAATAAACTCTTTGTAGATTATTTTACAAAGGTTTGAAATGAGGATAATATCAATGAAACAAGTTCGTGATGTGTTAAGACTTCATAGTGTTATGAATCTCTCGCTACGAAGAATAGAAGGTGCAACAGGAGTGGCTAAAAGCACTATCTCTGATTATATAAAAAGATTCAAGGCGTCAGGGTTGCATATTGAGCAGATTAATGTGATTGACGATGATGTGCTTCGTTTAAAACTCTTCGCAGAACAGATAACGGATGTTGGCTCAAATAGAGCCATACCCGATATGAGTCTCATTCATAAAGAGATGAAACTTCGTAAAAAAACAAAGGTTACCTTGCAACTGCTGTGGGAGGAGTACAAAGAGTCCAATCCCAATGGATACAGCTATACTCAATTTCGCTTCTATTATCGTAAATACAAGCAGATGCTAAATCCTTCAATGAGGCAAACCCATCTAGCAGGAGAGAAGCTGTTTGTGGATTACAGTGGGCTTACTATGCCCATTTATGATCAAAGAACCGGTGAAGTACACAAGGCGCAGATATTTGTAGCGGTACTTGGTGCTAGCGGATATACATTTGTACACGCCACGCACTCGCAAACACAGGAAGATTTTATCTACTCTCATGTGTCGTGCTACAACTTTTTTGGCGGAGTGCCGCGTGTTGTAGTTCCTGATAATTTAAAAAGCGCCATTATTTCCAATAATAAAAACGGCATAGTTATCAATGAGAGCTATGCCGATTTAAACAGACACTACTGTGTTGCTATAGAGCCTGCCCGCCCTTACAAGCCCAAGGATAAACCCAAAGCAGAACAAGGTGTACAAGCGATTCAGAGATATATCCTTGCAAGGTTTCGTCATCATAAATTCTTTAGCGTTGATGAGCTTAATGATGCACTCTCAGATTTGCTTGATAGATACAACAACAAGATTGTAAAACACTTGCAAAAAAGCAGATTTGAACTCTTTAAAGAGATAGACCAGCCTTATCTAAGCCCACTTCCGATGAATAGCTATGTTTATAAGCAGTTTAAAATTGCACGAGTAAATCAAGATTATCATGTAACCCTTGAAAAATGCAACTACTCCGTACCATTCAAATACATCAAAGAAGAGGTAGAGCTGCGATACTCCACGCAGAGTGTCTCAATCTATCATAAGCATAAACTCATCGCCACCCATCCAAGACTAAGACGCATTGGAGACACTTCAACACTAAGTGAACATATGCCCTCATCACATCAATATGTAAATGAGAAGATGAATCCGCAGAGACTTCGCTCATGGGCAAAAAACATAGGTGAGTTTAGTAGTGTGTTTGTAGAAGATGCGTTTGATGCTTACGAACACAAACCAAATGCATATAGAAAAATAGTAGCGGTACTATCTCTTGCAAAACTCTATGGCACTACTGAATTAGAGCTTGCTCTCATGTATGCAACCAAAATGGGAACCATTACGACAAAGTCCATAAAATCCATTCTGGATAAAAAACTCTATTTGCAAAAAAGCTCAAACAACATAGCGCCTATAGGTCAATCACTCTTTAATACGCACTCCAATATCCGCGGTGCGGATGAGTACAAATAAAAAACACACAAAGGAACCCTACATATGAACCATACACCAATTATCAATAAACTTACAGAGCTTGGATATAAAGGCTTCAAAGAGGCATATATGCATCAGATAGAAGATATAAACTACGACTCAATGAGCTTTAACGAGAGACTCTATCAACTTCTTGATGCACAAGAGATCTCTCTTGCCAATAAGCGCATAAGCATGAATCATCGACTCTCAAAAATCAAAGATAAACAAGCCGCACTTGACGCAATAGATTATGATGCTAGAAGAAAAATCAATAAAATGCAAATACTCTCTTTAGCAACACTAGGCTTTATTAACTCCAAGCAAAATATCATCATTACAGGAAAGACAGGCACAGGCAAATCATATGTCGCTCAAGCTCTTGCAAATCGTGCCATATTTGATAGCTATAGGGTCTATTATATCAGAACACCATCTTTGCTTGAGGAGATAAGACTCTCTAGGATAGATGGTACTTATACAAATCTTTTAAAAAAATACTCGAGATTTCAACTGCTTATTCTTGATGACTTTGGTGTGAGTCCAATGCTTCATGATGATGCTACAAATCTCTTTGAGATTATTGAGGATAGAACAGAGATAAACTCAACAATCATCACTTCACAACTACCTGTGAGTGAGTGGTATAACTATCTCAACAATAACACAATCGCAGATGCTATTTTAGATAGAATCGTTCACTCTTCACACAGAGTTGAACTCAGTGGTCCATCCATGAGAAAAATGAAGTCCAGTATTCAAAACAGTGTTTTTTTAGAAAAAATCCAAGAGGAATAAAAAATCATCCGGACACTTGTGCTAAAATATTGCTACAGAAAATATCTCTTCTTCAACTGTCCGATTTAAACCGACAGAGGTGTCCGGATAAACCGTTATATGCAAGAAAAGGGGAAATATCAAACAAAGGATCTGAATTTTATTAATTCATCCGAAGGAATTTATGCCTACGCGACTACCGAT
>JBPOIR010000091.1:0-14633 GCA_052034335.1 Pseudomonadota bacterium
GGTAAGCTGCTAAATCTCTCCGACAGGATCGCGTCCTCAGGGTGCTGACGGCATCCTTACCCCTTCACCCAAGTGCCCCTGGATGATTTAACCATTTTTAGTGGTTGAATCCAAGATACAAGGGTAATGTGCGCTACGCGAGCTGTATAAATTGGCCTTTAGCTTTAACTTAGATCATTGCTATCCCGCACTGTACCTGCACGCATTATTCTAAGAAAAATTACGTGTATCTGTATTGAAAATTTCTGTTGACTTGTATAGCGCTTAGTGTTGAAAAACACTCTATAATTAACAATACAAATGAAAATAAATAATATGGAGAAGGGTTATGCCAAAAGAAACAGAAGAATCAAAAGAAATAGGTGAGCAATCACACAAATCGAAGGTTTTAGTACTTTTAGGTCGTGGTACTTTCATCACTATGTGGAATTTGCCAGAGCTTGAGCAAGAAATTGTGCGTCAAGATTCGAATCGCCAGGTGATTGATGGTAACTACGTAGGGGGAATAAAACTAGAAGATATATCCAGCGAATCTTGTGACGTTGTTTCTATTTATGTCCATGGTAATGCTATGGTTACACAATTCAAGGCAGGGCAAAAAAAACATAAAATAGCCTTTTCTAGCTTGATAAATAATCAGAGCTACACGGTAGACAATCTTCTTAGCATACAATCTAAAAAACATAATAGACATTTTGATATTCTAGGCTGCTATCAAGGCGCTGTTATTCAAGATATAGAGCGTAACGCAGAGAAATTTGAGGTTGGCACGACTTTTACGGTGCATGCTCCTGCTCAGTACAGCACTAGTAGTGTTAGAGGAAATCCTATATTGCTTGATCAATTAAAGCAATATTCCATTGGAGAAGCGGACCAAGCAAGGTTGTTTGGCAGATATAGTAAACGAACTGCAGAAACCTTGTTTTTTATTAAAATAGTAAAAGGTGTGGATGGTAAAAATACCCTAATTGCTTTTAAAGCAATAGCACCAAAACACGCAGAAAACGCAAAGGCGCTCGAAGAATTTATGAATCGAGAAACCGCATATCAATTGGGTAGCAAAGATCATCAGAATGGGAATCTCGTAACGCTTGCTGGAGCTGATCATCCGGATTACCACTCTTTGCATGACACTATTGTGAAGGAAAGATCGGCTACGCCGCTGAGTACGGATTATTTGCATCAAACACTGGAGATCCATAAACGCCGTGATCGTGCAAGAAAAGAGAATGCAGACAAAAAAGAAAAATATACAAAAAACAATAATAATAAAGAGCCGCTCGCAGAAACTTTGCTGCAAAAATATCAGGATATTCCCGATATAGTTGCAAAAAATTATGATTCTATTCCTCTAGTAAAAGACGAATTTTTGAATCACCCTAAAGGATGGGTTCGGCATTATAGTGGTATTGTAGATTATGCAATGGTTCATAATCAAACGATTGATGGTAAGCATCCGTTGATATGGGCTATAGAAAACAATATAAAAATCGAGGAAAAACATCCTCTGCCATGGGCCATAGAAAATGATAAAATGATTGGAAATGAATCGGCACTAGAATGGGCCATTAGAATTGGGCAAAAAATTGGAGATAAATCAGCCTTAGAATTTGCCATGAAGCAAAATAAAACAATCGGAGATAAATTAGCGATTGAATGGGCTTTGGAACACGATATAAAAATTGGCGAACAGCCGGTGTTAGAATGGGCGATTTATAATCAAATAAAAGTCGGTGAACTTTCGGCCGTAGAATATGCGGTTTTGCATGATGCAACAATAAGCGGTCAATCTGCTTTAGATTGGCTGATAGATCATTATAGAGGTAAAGCGTTTTCAGAGGATGTCACTTCTAGAACGCATGTCCTTGAATATATAAAAGATGGAGATCGATATAGAAAAGAAGTGCTTGCACCATATTCTATAGCAGAAATGGTTGAAGAGCCTTGGCAAAAAGCTGACACTGTTGAAGGTGCAACTATTGATGGCGTGAATATTCAGGATTGGAGCGAAAATTACCGAAAGCTATTTACACGGCATATAATATTTGATCAAACGCCGGTAGAATACGCAATACAGCATGATAAAAAAATTAAAGGGTTTGAGACAGTTGGTATACCGCAAGTATATGATATAGAAGCAATTGAAAGTGCCATAGAAAAAGATAATCCTAGTGAGCTTAAGGCGGCTTTAGAAATCGATCCAAATACGCGAGATAAGTTTGGCTATAGCCCGCTTGCTTATGCAAGAGCAATGAAAAAACCAGGTTCGATTCGCGCATTGCTTGCGCTAGGTGTTAATCCTGCTTTAAAAGATGCCCATGGAAGAACAGAAATTTCTATAGCGGTTGATATGGGGACAGTAGAGATTGTTAAAGCGTTACTTGAAAGCTCTCATTTAGAGGACTTAAATGATGCTGATGGTACAGAACTTTTGTGCGGGGCAAAAAACGCAGAAATTGTTGAATTGCTTTTGCAGCATAAAGCTGACCCCAATAGAGGTCGCTTAGAAAATGGTTTTACACCACTAAAAATAGCTATTCTTAACGATAATTTACCTGTTATATGCGTTTTGCTTAAAGGTGGTGCGAGACCAGACGATCCAGATGCATATGGTGTAGTATTGCTACACCGATCCGTATCTTTAGGTAAAGCTGACGTGGTTGAAGCGTTGTTGAAAGGCGGTGCAAATCCTCATGAAGCTAAGCGCCACAGACGAGATGATGAAACGCTTAAAACATTAGCTATTGAAGCAAAAACGAATTCAGAGTCGTCGCATTTACCAGCCAATTATTTTAGAGATGACAATATTGAATTTCCGATATGTTTAGCAGCGAGATCTAGAAACGCTAAAATTATTTCTTTATTAGCGGATAAAGCGGTTAATTTAAATCAATGGAATGTAGATGGCAAAACACCACTTTCTATTGCTTTGGGCACGATAAATAGTAGTTCTAATGAAAAAGAACTCAACGCAGCGTTTGAGGTCGTTAAAATACTTTTAGAACGTGATGTAGATCCAAATGTTTTAAATAAAGATGGCAGTTCACCCTTGTCAATACTTCGATTTACGGGATATAACAATGAACATGCCAAAAAAATTAAGAACGCTGCTTTGGATTTGTTAATTGTCTCCCACGTGGATTTGAATGTGGTTGGCGAAAATGGCCGTACATTATTGCAATCAGCGGTCATGGATTCTAATCTGATGCTGGTTGAAAAATTGCTTGCAGGAAAAGCCGAACCAAATATTCAAGATGAAGTGGGCCGCTCTGCTTTATTTCTTGCATTATCCATGTACAAAAATCCTAAAATTAATTCATACTCTTATGAGAGCGCAATTGAAAATGCTAATCGTAATATTATTAGAATGGTCGAATTATTAATAACGCATGGTGCAGCCCCAAATGTTCAAGATAAGGCCGGTGTCAGTCCATTACAGATGTCAGTGTCTTTTGATGATCCGACGTTAATGAATAAGCTTTTTGAAGCAAAAGCCGATCCTAATACACAAGATAAAGAGGGTAATTCACCGCTTTCTTGTCTTGTAGAACGTGCAATAGCGCAAGTAAAACAGCATGATCATTATCGTCTTAAGGTAGAAATAGACCGATTGAAAGCTTTTTTAGAAAATCCTTCTACCGATCCTAACCTGCTTAGCAAAACAGGTGTTTCGCAAATAGAGTCTGTGCTCGATCATAAGTTGCAATCAAAATCTGTTTATTTTGAATCTTTTGCGGATAACAAACAGCAATTAGTAAAAACATTAATAGAAGCACCGCATCTTGATGCAAATTTGTTGAATAAACAAGGCGTTAGACTGTTAAGTACTGTTATCAACAAAGGCGATTACGGGTCGGTAGCGCTATTGCTTAAAAAAGCAGATCCCAACCTGCCAGATACAGATGGCACTACACCGCTGCAGCATGCGATAAGACGAAACAATCCAGAATTAGTAGAATTGTTGCTTAACAGCGGTGCAAATCCCATGGCGCCAGGCAAAGAAGGTGTTTTGCCAATTGCTGAAGCAAGAGCGCTATGGTCTTCTCATAATAACCAATCTTTTGCGCGTTATAATAGTGCTGACATTATTAAGATGCTTGAACAAAAAACACTTTTGCCGTATCAAAAAGCAAAAAAAATTCAAACAGATGACAATTTGGGAGCGCAAGTGACTATTCACCCTAAAGGCCCTACCACAGTCTAGGAATGTGTACCTGCACGCATTATTGACCTGCATAAATATACCTCATTTGAGACCTACTTTATAAATATTGAATTTTTTCCGATACCTATAGTCATATAGATATATTGGCTTTTTTCAATTATTGCTTTTGTATAGGTGGTTTATTATGCTTCGAAGAGATTCGAAAGAAAGTAGGGTTACACAGGACGCTGTTGCAAAAGAGAAAGCAGAAAACGATTTAAAATTACTTCTCGAAAGTAAATCATTTATCAATAAAAGTAAAGGAATCGATCAAAGTAAAGAAAAAGCAGCTGAACTTTTTGAATTTTTAGTAAATCATTTTGACAATATAAAAGGGTCGCTTATCCATACGGATGCTGAGGAAATAGATCACTGTTATTTAGTTGAAATAGTAAAGGAGATGAGCAACAATATATCGAAAGAAAATGAAAAATATAGAGAAGAAATTAGTGCTAAGAGAGAAATATCGAAAAACGAAAAGGCACTATCAGAGAATGAAGCATTACTAGAAAAACTCGTTCAAATAGACAATGCTCTAGCAGTATCTCTAAAAATTTTAAGAGATCAAGAAGAAGCAAAAGACAAAGATCGATTGAGAGCATCATTCAGCAAAGCGACCAGGGAAGATATTATTTCGAGGAGATCAACCTCAGCAATGCATGATCGAGAATATTTTAACGGAACGTACAATGCGCTTGAAGCAAAGGTATGGTTGGAAAGAGATAAAAGGAAGGAAAAGTTTAATAGAATATTGAACAGTTTGGTGAAGTGGGGTCAGAAAGACGGGGTTAGAACAGCGATACAGATTGGCGGTGTTGTTGCCATTGGTGTGACTTCAGGGGGGATAGGTCTTGGTGCAGTATTGTTAACTAAAGTGGGCGCACAGGCTCTTAATAAAGGCCATGAGGCATTTTTAGAGAAATATTATAAGGTACCACCAGAATATAAAGAACATTTAGAGACCTTCGAAGCAAATGCAAAATTGCTTAAAGCAAATATAGATTCACTTGTAAGATTAAAACTTAAAAGAGATGCTGCGACAGGAGAAGCAAAAAAACTATTGGATTTACAAATACGAGTGGTAGAGGTTTCTATCTTGTCGAGTGAAGAAAATAAAAAATTACTTGCAGAACTGGAGCTTGAAACAGAGACTGTTGCAAAAGAAGAAGAAAAAATAAAGCAAATGTTAGATTCGAAAACAAAAACGGCAGAAGCCGCTGTTGAAATAAAAAAAATTGAAGCAAAAAAGAAAGTATTAGCTTCGCAAATAAAAGCGGTAGAGGCTGCTATTTCAATAAAAACAATGGAAGAGAAATTAGATAAAGAGGCATTTGAAGTGCTGGTCGATTTAATTTCTTCTCGTGATCCAGAAAAACGAGCAGATGCTACTAAATTTTTAGATGGGTTTGCTCAAGAGACGAGAAAGCTACAAGCAGAAGGTGAAAAAGCTTTTTTGGATTTTAGAGAGAATACACAAAATCTATTAGATGAAGCTCAGAAAAAGAGCAATGCTGCGACTCTAGCGTTAAATGCAGCTAAATCAAAGGCGTCTATTAATGAAAAAGAATATAACGATTTGATGTTTAATGCCATAGAGGCACAGGGGGCAGTCAATGACATCCTGAAACGACTCGATGAAAGTTATCATCAGTTATTAGAAGTACAACGAAGAGATGAACTCTATGGAAAATTGGCCGAAGAGCTTAAAAAAAGATCGTCGGATCTAGAGTCGAATTTAGAGTATGCTGAATTAAAAAGCAAAATCAAGCTTGGAGATAAAGCACAACAAGTGCAACAAGCCGTTAAAGACAATAAATTATCTATCGAGGATCAAGCAGTCGCTGCTGCAGCTACATTATTCTCCGCAAACGATACTACCCAGGGTGTTGCAAATGCCGCCATGTATGTCTTAGAACAAATAAAGAATTCTAATGTAAATGCGGTTGTTCATAATGTAGAATTTCAAAGGCGAGCGATTGACGTGCTTGCGACGGTCTCAAAAGAAGCAGTATCGAAATTATCAACTCCTCTTCAAGCAAACGCAGAGCAGGTGTATAATTACTTAAGTGAACACTTAAGCTCGATGTTGTTAGAAGGGGTACCGGCGGCACACTTGGTACATGGCCTATCACCTGCTGGGGCATGTGCAATGCTTGGGCTACTAATTTACACCACTGCGCATGATAGATTTTATTCTGCCAAACTTAAAAAAAATTTTTTAGAAATTACAACTTTACTTGATGGCAGAGATATTTCTACACTAGAGGCGGAAGAATTAAAGAAATTACAAGAACTGGTTGGTCAAACAATACATGAATTTGGGAATTTATTGCCTAAATCAATGGGTGACCATTTAAAGAGGTCGAAAGAAATATATGAGGCAGAGTTGGAAAGAACAAAACTGTTCGCAAGAGCAACAACTCGATTTTCTGACGTTGTAATGCACAAGGAGCCGTTGGGCATTGTGACTATGTATGGCCCAAATTTTGATAAAAAAAAGGTATATATAGCGAGCGACCCAAAGGACTCAAATATTTTAATCGCCTACTATTACGATGGCAAAAAATGGGATTTTAAACCAAAAACAAAGGAAGAATTTGATAAACAAAATTTTAAAACAAAATCCAAGGGTAATGGTGAAGTAGAGATAGAGAAAATAGCGCAATTTTTTGGATGTAAGCGAACGACTTTGAGTGAGAAAAAGACGAAAGCACTTAAAGAAAACGAAGAAAAGCTTAATAAATTGTATGGAAGTGTACAAAAAGAAAATAATGAGCAAAAAACTGATCAACAAGTTGTTTATTGTTTAACGGGCTTGTATCGCGGCATCGTAAATCAGGCGGCAATAAAGAATGGGATGGAAGCAAGAGATGGTTCTTTTGAATTGTCGAGAAAACGAGAGTTGATGATTATTTTAGATAAATCTGAAATAACAAGTCAGGAGGAGCGTGAAAAAGCGGTGCCTTTAATACAAGCATATGTAAAGAATAGACAAGAAATTATTGACACATTAGAACAAATAAACGGATTGTCTAAACCAGATGCCGATAATCTAAAAAAGTTAAACGACTATAAATATGCACACGTGGATTCAGGAAAACCTTATGCGTTTTTAGAAGGAAAAAACTTAGATGCACTTAAAGAGATGGGAGAAAAATTACGTGCCGAGAAGGAAGAAATGTCTAAAAAACTTACTGAACTTGTAATAGAAGACTATATCAGCAATAGAAAAGCCATTATTGAGACATTAGAACAAATAAAACAATTAGATAAAACAGATGTCAATGGCCTAGCAACAAAATTAGAAAGCTACAAAGCGGATTCAGAAAAACCGCGTGAATTTTCAGAAGGAAAAAACTTAGATGCACTTAAAGAGATGGGGGAAAATTTACGTGCTGATAATGAAAAGATGTCTGCAAAACTTTCTGAGCTTAAGAAACAAGCTGAGCTTGAAAAACAAGCTGAGGCTGCTAAAAACGCACCAAAATTATCTGTTGAAAATAACACGCCGACAACACCAAAACCATCAAGAACACAGGAATTCTTCGCAAAAATGCAGAGAGCCTTCGCATCCTTCTCCTTCCGCGGAATTTTCAAATCAAAACCACCAACAGCGCCAGAAACGGCATCAGAGGAAGAGGAACTGCATCCATCCTTAAAAAAAAGGCTGTTAGGGTTAAAGGACAAGCGCAACAAACACGAAAAAGAGACAGCATCGAAAGCACTCATCTTGAGCCCTAAGTCGGAGGCATCATCGTTTCCAACTGATGTTCAGCCTGATGTTCAGCTTGATAAAGTTGCAAAGACTGTTAAGACACAAAAGTCTGGCCCTCACTAGCAGCCAACATTTCTTCCGCATGTGCCAATGTTCTTTCTGTAATCAAAGCCCCGCCTAACATCCGTGCCAACTCCTGAATTCTTTCTGAAGATCCCAGTGGCACGATAGTGGTTGTGGTGCTGTCTTTGGTTTGCTTTTTTAATACATTAAAGTGATGGTGCCCTTGCGCGGCAATTTGTGGCAAATGTGTTACACAGAGCACTTGTGCGTCTTTGCTTAATTGTCGCAATAATTTACCGACCGTTTCGGCTGTTTTTCCGCTGATGCCCGCATCGACTTCATCAAAAATTAAGGTGGGGGTCGACTGCTTTTGGGTGGTAATGACCTGAATGGCTAAACTAATACGCGATAATTCGCCGCCAGAGGCAATTTTGCGTAGCGGTTGCAAGGCAAGTCCTGGGTTTGTTGAAACCAAAAATTCAATATCATCGATGCCGTGTGGACTAGAAACAAGCCTGTTTTTAGAATTTTCATGCGGTGTAGAAAAAGCAATTTTAAAATGGCCATTCGGCATTTCTAAAGTTTGGATACATTGGGTAACCCGTTGTTCTAAAATTAAGGCTGCTTTTTGTCGGCTTTTGCTGAGTTTTATGGCCGCATTGTGATAAGTTTTTTCAGCACTTGCCAGTTTTTCGGTTATTTCTTTTAGGTGCGTATGAACATGCACTAATTTTTCCGCTTCACTTTCAAGCGTTTTTTTATGTTCTAAAATAGCCTCGGGTTGAATACGATGTTTTCGAGCGAGCGCATGGATCTGGCCTAGACGTTTGTCTATTTCCATTAGTCGGTTTGGATCGCTGTTTAAGGTTTCTTTAAAGTTTTCGATTTCTACAATAGCCTCGGTTAATTGAATATAGGCGGTATTTAGGAGTTCATGTGCTGTTGTTAGCGTTGCCGTTTGCATTTTTAGCGTTGAGATTTGATGAAGACCCTGGTAAAGGAGTGTTGTTGCATCCTGGTTGGCGTCATTTTTAAGCGCTGAAAGAGCGGTTTCACAGCTAAAAAGCCATTGTTCGGCATGTGCTAGGTGTTTATGTTCGGCATCTAAACGGGTGAGTTCATCCTCCGCTAAATTTAATTCATCGATTTCTTGAATTTGGTATTGCAAAAGCGTTAGTTTATCATTTTGTCCTTGAAGACTGAGCAGCGTTTGATGTTCTTTTAGAAGCGTTTGATATAGAAAATAACTTTCTTTGACTGTTTTTAATAAGTTTTCGTGTTTTTTGCTAGTGGCTATTGCATACGCATCAAGTAAGCTGCGTTGATGTTCGGGTTTTAACAGAGATTGATGTTGATGCTGTCCATGAATATTGACCAATTGTTCGCCTAATTCTCTTAATTGGCTGATAGGTACGACGCGGCCATTAATATAAGCCCGAGAGCGACCGTCTTCTGTTAATGTGCGTCGAATAATGCATTCATCCTCTGCCTCAAGGGCGCGTTCTTTTAGCCATTCTAAGACTGCTGGAAGACGCGTTAATTCAAAAACGGCAGAGATCTCTGCTTGTGGATAGCTATATCGCACAATACCACTTTCAGCACGGCCGCCTAATGCTAATTGTAGAGCATCGATCAGAATGGACTTTCCGGCACCCGTCTCACCTGTTAAAACAGTCATACCAGATTGGATATTTAAGGCTAATTGTTCAACGACCGCTAAATGTTGAATAAAAAAATGGGTTAGCATTTATTGTGTGCTCCATCCCAGTTTTTCGCGTAATACCGAAAAATATTCATGGGTTTTTGGGTGGATAAGCGTTAGTTCAAAGGGATGTTTTTGAATTGAAATCTGATCGCCTGCTTCCAAATCGAAATGCGATTGCCCATCGCAACTCAATTTTGGTTTAATATCGTTATTCTGTGTAACCACGAGACGAATATCACTGTGGCTATCTACAACGATGGGTCTACTGCTTAAGGTATGCGGACAAAGTGGTGTAATGGTTAAGGCTTTAAGTGTTGGATAAAGAATAGGACCACCCGCAGATAATGCATAAGCAGTTGAACCTGTCGGTGTTGCAGTAATAATGCCATCGGCTTGTTGACGCAACACAAAGTGATCATTAATGTACACTTCAAAATCAACCATTCGTGCAATGCTACCCGTATATAAAACGACATCATTTAACGCAGTACTTTCGGCCACAATTTTTCCGTGTCGAATAATACGTGCATTCAGTAAAAATCGTTGTTCTTTCAGATAATGACCATCCAAAATGGCATTTAATTCTTGTTCCATATTATCGGGCAAAATATCCGCTAAAAAGCCGAGCCTGCCTCTGTTGATGCCTACAACGGGCACTTGATGTGCAACGATTGCGCGTGCCGCATTTAAAAGGCTGCCATCTCCGCCGATGACAATCACCAAATCAACGGCTTCTCCTAGATGTTCTTTGGGTATTATCTGAATGTTGTGATCAAGATTACCTTGATTAGAAAGCAGGGCGGCACTTTGCGTTTCTATGCTTAGGGTATGTCCACGTTTTTGTAAAAAATGGATGAGCTTCTCTAGGGTATCGAGAACACTGCTGTTATTATGTTTTGCGAATAACCCAATTCTGTTAAATCGGCTTGTTTGCTTGTGCATATTTGGCTACCTTGGTAAATTATAAGGCGGACACAGTGATCCGCCCCTAGATAGGGTATAGTGTAGTCGTCTAGCGGATCGCGTTGCAATAACCTTCGAACGAATCACCGGTAGGGGTAGATCTCTGTGTCGCCCTTGAACTTGCGTCAAAAGACCCCATCTTAGGGTTATCGATCGTAGGGGCGGATCACTGTGTCCGCCCTCTTAATGAGGAGAGAAGTCAATGAGCAGTCACGACGAAGAATCAGCGTTGAGTGAGAATACAAAAAAAGAGGACACTGCTAATAGTGAAAATGCGGAAAAACCCGAAAATTTAGCGGATTTGCTAGAGGAAGCCAGGCGAAAAGCGGCCGAGAATTGGGATTTGTTTTTGCGCACGCGTGCAGATGCAGATAATATCCGTAGACGCGCTACGATAGATGTCGAAAATGCGCATAAGTATGGCGTAGAAAGGCTTGCAAGAGAGTTACTGGCAGTGGTTGATAGCTTGGATCATGGACTAGCCGCTGTAAATGCCGACAACAATGCGCTAAAAGAGGGTATGGAACTGACTTACAAGTTGTTGTTAGATACTTTAACAAAGTTTGGTATACTAGCTATTAATCCAGTAAGTGAGCCTTTTGATCCGATGAAGCATGAGGCACTGACGGCGCAAGTCAAGAACGATGTTGAGCCAAATACAGTATTAATAGTGGTTCAAAAGGGCTTTACTTTGCAAGATCGCTTGTTGCGACCTGCGCGGGTAATTGTTTCTAAAGTAGAAGCTTCGGAGACTTGAAAAGCAAAAGTTTGACCCAACTTATAGTACTAGAAGGTGAGCGCCTGCGCTCATAAGCGAAAGCCGGGTTTTAAATGAGGAGATTATAGAGATGAGTAAAGAAGTTATTATTGGAATCGATTTAGGAACTACCAATTCTTGTATTGCGATTATGGAAAATGGCGTCGCAAAAGTACTTGAAAACAGCGAAGGTGCCAGAACAACGCCTTCCATTGTTGCTTATACTAAAGACAAAGAAAAATTGGTGGGTGGTCCTGCTAAAAATCAACGCATCACCAATCCAAAGCAAACTTTTTATGCCGTTAAGCGATTAATTGGTCGTCGTTTTGATGATCCGGTGGTTGCGAAGGATAAAGATATTGTGCCTTATGGTATTGTGCGTGCAGATAATGGTGATGCTTGGCTACAAGGCGCAGATGAGAAATTAGCGCCACAACAGATTTCCGCCGAAGTTTTAGCTAAGATGAAGAAAACAGCGGAAGATTACTTAGGAAAAGAAGTGCATTCGGCGGTAATTACCGTTCCTGCTTATTTTAATGATTCTCAGCGTCAGGCCACAAAAGATGCGGGTCGCATTGCAGGGCTAGATGTTAAACGTATTATCAACGAGCCAACGGCGGCAGCGCTTGCCTTTGGTATGGATAAACAAAAAGGCAATATGATTATTGCTGTGTTCGATTTAGGTGGTGGTACCTTTGATATTTCGATTATCGAAATTGCAGAAGTCGATGGCGAACACCAATTTGAAGTGTTAGCGACCAATGGAGACACCTTTTTAGGCGGTGAAGATTTTGATGCTCGAGTGATGGATTATTTGGTTGCTGAATTCAAAAAAGAATGCAATGTTGATTTGAAGAATGATCCGATTGCCTTGCAGCGTTTGAAAGAAGCGGCAGAAAAAGCCAAAGTTGAGCTCTCTTCACGCGAACAAGTGGATGTGAATTTGCCGTATATTACGGCGGATGCCAGTGGTCCTAAACACTTAAACTTGAAAATTACCCGTGCAAAATTAGAATCATTGGTAGAAGATTTAGTGAATAAGACCGTTGAGCCTTGCAAAATTGCGCTTAAAGATGCAGGTAAAAAAATTACCGATATTCAGGGTGTTATTTTAGTCGGTGGACAGACGCGTATGCCGAAAGTGCAAGAAATTGTTAAGAATTTCTTTGGTCAAGAACCGAGAAAAGATGTTAACCCAGACGAAGCGGTTGCCATTGGTGCTGCGATTCAGGGTGGCGTTTTATCTGGAGATGTTAAAGATATTTTATTGTTAGACGTAACCCCGCTCTCCCTCGGTTTAGAAACCATGGGTGGCGTGATGACAAAATTGATTGAAAAGAACACGACGATTCCGACCAAAAAGACGCAAGTCTTTTCGACAGCGGCGGATAGCCAAACAGCGGTGACTATTCGGGTGTTCCAAGGTGAACGCGAGCAAGCGGCTGCGAATAAGTTCTTAGGACAATTTGATTTGTCGGATATTCCACCAGCGCCTCGGGGTGTTCCGCAGATCGAAGTCGCGTTTGATATCGATGCTAACGGTATTTTAAGTGTATCTGCTAAGGACATGGCATCAGGTAAACAGCAGAAAATTGTGATTAAAGCCTCGAGTGGGCTCAATGAAGAAGAAGTGCAACGCATGGTAAAAGATGCAGAAGCCCATGCAGAGGAAGATAAAAAATTCCATGAGTTGGTTTCTGCGCGTAACCATGCCGATAGCATGATCCACGCAACTGAAAAATCACTCAAAGAAATGGGCGATAAAGTGAGCGCGGAAGAAAGAGAAAGCATTACTAAGGCTACGGATGCTTTGAAAGAAGCGCTAAAGGGAACGGATAAAGCCGAAATTGAGCGTGCTACGGAGGCACTAGCGGAAGTTTCTGGTAAAATGGCCGAAAGGTTATATGCCGCGAACCCACAACAAGGTACCCCGGGCGATGGCGGATTCGCGGGAGCAGAGCAGGGTGCTGGTGGCTCCAGTGATGGTGCTAAACCTAAAGAAGACGTTGTAGATGCGGAGTTTGAGGAAGTGAAAGAGAATAAAGAGTAATGGCAGAGAAAAAAGACTATTACGAAACACTGGGTGTCGCACGTAATGCCAGTGAAGCAGAGATCAAAACGGCTTATCGAAAACTTGCGATGAAACATCACCCGGATCGTAATCCGGGTGATAAGTCATCGGAAGAAAAATTTAAAACGTTAAGTGAAGCTTACGAAGTGTTATCGAATACGCAGAAGCGTAGCGCTTATGATCAATTTGGTCATGCGGGGGTTGATACTTCTGCAGCAGGTGGCGCGTATGCGGGCGCGGGCGGCAATTTTAGCGATATCTTTGGCGATATTTTTGGTGATATTTTTGGAGGTGGTGGTGGACGCGCAGGATCCCAGCGAAGTTACGCCGAGCAAGGTGCTGATCTCCGTTACAACTTAACACTCACACTTGAAGATGCCATTCATGGCAAGACAGTTGAGATTAGAGTGCCAACGTGGGTTGGCTGTACGCAATGCAAAGGCAGCGGATCAAAAGACGGCGCCAAACCCAAAGCCTGTCAGACCTGCGGTGGTATGGGTCAGGTACGCATGCAACAAGGCTTTTTTGCCATTCAACAGGCATGTCCGACCTGTAGAGGGCGTGGCTCGGTTATTAGTGATCCCTGTTCTAAGTGTCATGGGCAGGGTCGTGTTCAAGATCAAAAAACATTATCTGTTCATATTCCACCAGGTGTCGATAATGGCGATCGTATTCGCCTAGGCGGAGAGGGTGAAGCAGGAACAAATGGTGGTCCTGCGGGTGATTTGTATGTTCAAGTACAAGTGCGTGAACACGAAATTTTTACGCGTGATGGTACGAATTTATACTGTGAAGTTCCCGTTAGCTTTACACTGGCGGCCTTAGGAGGCGAATTAGATGTGCCGACTTTGAATGGTCGCGTTAAACTCAAAATTCCACCCGAGACGCAAACAGCACGTGTATTAAGAGTAAAAGGTAAAGGTGTTAAAACGGTACGTGGCGCTGGACCTGGGGATTTATTATGCAGGGTTGTAGTAGAAACACCTGTCAATTTAAATAAAAAACAAAAAGAATTATTGCAAGAATTAGACGCATCTATGAATGCAGAAGGTAAACACAATCCACATGCAACGTCTTGGTTTAAGCGGGTTAAACATTTTTTTGAAGAGATGAAATTTTAATGATAGCAATTGCAGTGGGTGGCGCCCGTGGGCG
>JBPOIR010000094.1:0-7318 GCA_052034335.1 Pseudomonadota bacterium
AAGCGCGATAAGCTATCGGAACCCGCAAACTTTGGCTCTGAGCAAGGTTCATGGGCTTCTAAGTACAAATGTCCTTTATGCCAGCCAATCTTAAAGGGTTCGTGAATAATTCGTACAGGTGTACCAATGGGCACTTTGTAGAAAAGATCTTCAATATCTTCGGGCAATAGACGCATACAACCATGTGTTCCACGTACACCGACGCCAGCAGGCGCATTTGTTCCATGAATGCGATACGCACCAGAGCCAAGTCCTGTTCCCAAATAAAGCGCGTAGCGACCCATAGGATTTTCGGGTACACCACCGGGGACGAAGGCAGGCAAGGGATCATTCTTTGCGATATGTTCTTTTCGAATGGAATCGGGCGGGTTCCAAGGTGGATCTTTTCGTTTATTAATCACAGTGGTTGTACCCAAAGGGGTAGGGCAGCTTTTCTTGCCAATCCCCAATGGAGCGGTGGTCACCTGACGTTTGTATAGGTCAAAGTAATACAGACGCATTTCGGCCAGATTTAAAACCAAGCCAACACGCGGCACATTGGGTAAGATAAATTGCGTGGGTATGACCACAATCGCGCCAACGGTCGGTCCCCACGGATCTAACCTTGGGTTGGCTTCTATCATTTCATAGACCCCAACGTCAAAACGTCGACCTATATCTCCTAAGGATTCCCCTTTACGAACGGTTGTGGTTTGCATTTCGCCCACGATGTCGCTGCCTTCTGGCCAGTCAAATGTCAACCCTACCGCAGCGTTAAAGCTGCCTAGGCCTAACAATAAGGCGATTAATCCAAATATTTTGACCTTTTTTACCATCGGTTTTGATCCAGTTTTTTCCGCACTTAGTTTATGTATCGGCAGAAAGGAGTCAGATCTTGATTATAGCCTTTGATCCACCTAAATTAAGTTATCTTTATGATTCATTTCAAAGATTATAGTCAAGATTTGACCTCTTCAGCGCCTTTATCCTGAGTCTTGCGCTAGTTAGCAGCGATACTACAATGAAAGGACAGGAAAAGGAAGAGGGAACCCTCTTGAAATGGAATTTCAGTTGTAAAACACAAAAAAACCAAAAAGTAGGAATAGTTGGTATCTACTAATGAAACTGTAGATAATGGCTTAAGGTTGCTTTCAAAAAATGAACAAGGAGATTGCAAAAGATGATAACAAATTCGATTGTAAAGAGCCTTGCCGGTAGTCTTGTTTTATTGGCTGTTACGGCAGAGGCTTGGACAGTCTCCGAGTGGGAGGTTGATTCGGCACAATTTGAAAAACGAAAAACGCCATTAATAACAGATGAAGGAGCCTCAGGGAGCTATAGACAAGCCTTAAAATATCGAGACAATGGCGAATTGTTACAAGCAGAAAGGTTGTTGAAAACGGTGTTGGCAGAAATGCCAACACATCATGCCGCCAGAGCGGAACTTGCTACTTTATATTTAAAAAGAAATCAATTAGATGCAACTGAAATGCTTTTATCCGAAGGGCTTAGATTAGATGAAAACAATCCTGATTTTTTAAGACTGATGGCAGTGAACTACGATAAACGGGAAGAACCCGATAAAGCTTTGGCTTTACTCGTTAAGATAAAAGATAGCCGAAAAGATAAAAAATACGAGGCGTTTTTGGGACATATTTATCAACAAACAGGTCGTTTTGCATTAGCGCGGCAGCAATATTATCGTTTATTACAAGAAGAACCTGAAAACCCATTGTGGTTATTAGGCGTGTCGCTTGCCTTAGATGCGGAAGGACAAAAAGAGGCAGCACTAGAGGGTTATAGAAAAATTACTGGAGATGCCAGCATGGATCCTCATGTGCTGCAATATGTACAAGAGCGAATTAAGGCGCTTAAAGGGTAAATAAAAAAAGGGGTAAGTCTGGACACAGACAAACTTGTTGGTGTCCGATTTTGAAAGAAGCGATTATTGCTGTTCCGCCATCCACTGCTCAATCAACACAACCGCTGCGTAAGCATGCATCTCGTCTACATGCGCTTTCGCTTTGGAAGGGTGATGTATAATTTTAACCGGTGCACGGGTTTTTGCTTCCCAAGTGCTTAAACGTTCATCCACGGCATGGGTTGGAATTTTAAATCGGGTGCGCAATTTATTCATAAAGCGTCTTGCACAAAACGTCATGGGCTGTGTAGTTCCATCTAAATGTAGTGGAATGCCTACAACAAGATCATTGGGATGCCATTTTTCCAAAATTTCTTGAACCTCGCTCCAGTTAGGAACACCATCACGCGCTGTCAGTGTTGCAAGTGGGGTCGCCGTTTGGGTAACCGATTGTCCAATGGCAACGCCGATATGTCGCAACCCAAAATCAAAGCCAATAATAATTTTTTCGGGTTTTTTAGGGGTTTTAGGCATGTCCAATATCACTCGAGAGGCGATCCACATCAACCCCCATTAACGCTGCGGCGGCTCGCCACCGGTGTTCAATGGCCATATGAAATAAAATATCAAAATTAGCGGGGCCATATAACCATGCATTTTGAGACATTTCTTTTTCCAACTGCTGCGCTTCCCAATGTGCAAATCCAAGCGCAATTAATGTATGTGTTGGCCCTTGATTGGTTGCAATCGCTTTTAAAATGTCAGGGGAGGTTGTTAGCGATATGGTGTTGCTAATCTTCAGCGTGGATTCCCATGTCGTGTCAGCACCATTCCCATGTAAAATAAATCCGCGTTCTTTTTGCATGGGTCCGCCATTAAATACCAAACGACCTGCAATTTCAGGGTAATCTGTTCTTAAGCCCATTTGTTCTAAAACGTCGCCTAATCTTAAGTTTAAAAGCGGCTGGTTAATCACAATGCCGATAGCGCCATTTTCAGTATGCTCACACAGATAGGTTACCGATCGAAAAAAATGCGGATCCATTAAAGAAGGCATGGCAATTAGTAAATGGTTTTTAAGCGAAGTGAACATATATTGATTATCCTTTTAATTTTTCCATGATAGAATGTACAATTTTTCCTGCAATATCGATCTCAAATGCCTTTTCCAATTCTTTAACACAGGTTGGGCTTGTTACATTGATCTCAGTCAAATATTCGCCAATCACATCAATGCCGACAAAGATTAGCCCTTTTTCGCGCAACAATGGGCCAATTTGAGAGCAAATCCACCAATCACGCTCAGTTAATTCTCGACCTTCTCCACGGCCACCCGCAGCTAAATTCCCGCGAAATTCGTTTTTAGCTGGAATTCTGGCAAGTGCATAAGGAATGGGTTCTCCGTCGATTAAGAGTATTCGCTTATCACCCTCCGTTATTTCTGGCACAAATCGTTGAGCCATCACATAAAGTGATTCTTTTTGTGTGAGAAAATCGATAATCATGGTTAAGTTTGGATCATCCCGCTGGCACTTGAAAATATTGTGTCCACCCATGCTGTCTAAAGGCTTAAAAACAGCGCACTCATGTGTTTCAACAAAATCTTTCAAGATGGATTGAGAAGAGCTGACCAGTGTCGGCGGCATGCATTGAGGAAACCACGTTGCAAAAAGCTTTTCATTTGCATCTCTTAAGCTTTGTGGTTTGTTAACGATTAAGACGCCGTTAGATTCGGCATGCTCTAAGATATAGGTCGAATAGAGGTACTGTAGATTGACGGGTGGATCTTTGCGCATTAATAATACGTCGAATTGATCCAGCGGTCTACTGACGGGCGCTTCGAGCGAGTACCAGGGGTTTTGATCAAAATGTAGGTGTAAAGCGCGGCAATTTCCCCATGCAATGCCATATTGTAAAAAAAGAGCGCCGAGTTCCATATAATAAAGCGCAAACCCCCGACGGTCAGCCTCCGCCAAAAGCGCTAAGGTCGTGTCCTTTTCAGGGTGGATGGTATCGAGGGGATCCATAATTACGCCCAGTTGGGGTCTTTCGAGCATGATAATCCTTAAGATTAAAGACATGAACCTAAGCTATACTTCTGATAATATCTCAAAATCCAGTAACAGAAAAGGATAGGTTCGTCATTGGTTTTAGGTCACGCAACCTTAATTAGGAAGGGTAAATGGATAACATGACATGAATACAAATGATGAAAACGAGTCGTTGCTGAACATATTTTTGGAAGAAGCTAAGGATTTGTTAGATGCTATTGCTGCAACTTTACAGGGATGGTCAAAGGATCTTAATAATAAAGCTTGTTTTTTCGATCTAAAGCGTGATCTGCATACTTTGAAAGGTGGCGCACGCATGGTTAACCAACCTATTTTAAGCGCGCTTGCGCACGAGACAGAATCTTTTTGTGAAGCGCTTTTAGCGGGCAGCATTCCTGCGGATAGACAAGCGTACGAAAAAGTATGTGTCAATCAAGATCAGATGGTGCATATTGTAGAAGGGTTATTTGCAACAACACTTCGCGCGTCAACGAAGGAGTCCATAAAAGAGGTCAATGAAAAAATAGAGATGCCTGTGACAACTAAAAAACCGGCTGTTGTTTTGGTTGTCGATGACTCTGTGACTATTCGTACCGTGACTAAAAATTTTCTAGAACACCATAAATTCAATGTTGTTACCGCTAAAGATGGTTTAGAAGCATTGGAAAAACTAGCTCAAACGCGACCCAACATTATTTTGCTTGATGTCGAAATGCCAAGAATGGACGGCTTTCAGTTTGCAGAAAAAATTCGAAGCGTTCCACAATATGCAGATATTCCGATTGTCATGATTACGTTTTGTATTGGCGCGGAACAGAAAAAGCAGGCTGAAGTCTTGGGTATAAAAAAGTTTATGGGTAAACCTTACCAGGAATTAGAACTGTTAGAAACCATTAATGCTTTGCTAGTAAGAGGTTAAGCAAAAATAAATTTATGGTGATTCCGGTAAAAATCCACCCGCCTGCATATTCCACAGTTGCGCATAATGATGATTTGCGGCGAGCAATTGTTTATGTGTGCCATCTTCAATAATCTGACCGCGTTTGAATACTAAAATGCGATCCATATCCGCAAGGGTTGAAAGACGATGCGCTATTACAATCGTGGTGCGGTTGTGCATTAAATATTTAAGGCTTTTTTGAATAAATTTTTCTGTCATCGAATCCAACGAAGAGGTTGCCTCATCTAAAATTAAAATCGGCGCATCTTTTAATATCGCACGTGCAATTGCAATGCGTTGGCGCTGGCCGCCCGAAAGCTTAATTCCGCGTTCCCCGACTAAAGTATCGTACCCAAGCTCCATATGCTGAATAAATTCATCGCAATGCGCTTTTTTAGAGGCTGCTATTACCGCTTCATCAGAAGCATCTAGACGACCATATCGGATATTCTCCATCAAAGAGCGATGAAAAAGCGTGGTATCCTGTGGGATTAAGGCGATCTGATCACGCAGTGAATCTTGTGTTACCTGCTTAATATCTTGGCCGTCAATTAAAATATGCCCGCTTTCTATATCAAACAATCTTAAAATGAGATTGACAAAAGTGGTTTTTCCAGATCCCGAATATCCCACTAAACCGATCTTTTGACCTGCATGCAGTGTAATTGTTTTGTCTCTAAAAAGGTTATGGTTTCGAGCGTAGTTGAAAGAAACATTGTCAAATACGATTTCCCCGCGTGAGATATGAATAGGTTTGGCATGTGGAACATCGGCAATATCATGAGGCGCTTGTATTAATGTAAGCGCTTCTTTACAAGTGCCGATATCTTCATACACTTTAATTAAATGCATGCCCATGTACCAGGCCAAGCCGATTAAGCTGAGCGAAGTCAGGATTAAAGCCAGTTCTCCGTTTGTGATTAAATCTTTTTGCCAGGCATAAAGTCCCAATCCAATCATAATGAAAACAAAACCTTGACTGAGAGCACCTAAAAACACTTTCATAATCGCGTTATAGTGTAATAAGTCATAGGATTTTTTGATTTCTTCATTTTGATAAGCCAAAAGATAATGTGTCTCATAACGCTTTCTTGCAAATAATCGAATATTCGCGATATTCGAAAAAGCATCGACTATTTTGCCATTGAGTTTTGTGACAGTAGCAGAATGAATGGCAGATTTAAGGGCGCATTTTTTTGTAAAGAAATAAGTAATCGATAAATGTAGTGCAAACCATCCCGCCATAATATAAGAAAAGAGCGGCTTGGCTTGGTATAAAAGGACAATATTAATACAAAAAGCGAGCACGACAGGAAAAAAAATGGTGAAAAAAATCGTTAAGACACTTAAGATCGCATCAGACATACGCGAAATTTTACTGCCAATGCTACCAGCGAATTGATCGGAAAAAAATTGGTGTGAATGCGAAAGGCTGTATTCAAACATCGCTTTTCGCACATCGGCTTGAAATCGCGGATAAACGCGAGCAGACAGAAAGTCATACAGTCGAAACCCAAATTCTATCAATAACCAAAGGCAAATCCAAGCAATTAATGTGGTACTCAATGCCGAAAAAATAAGTGTCTTGTCATGCGAGAATAAAGTAATTTTATCGATGATAAGTTTAACAAAATAGGGAAAAGAGGCTTCTTGCACCGCCCATCCGAGATTTCCGTATATCAAGAATAGAAAACGGCCACGCTGCGGTTTAATAAAGCGCCAAAAGAAGCTTGGCAAAGTGTGCGGTAGCGTAGACATCGCAATTCCTGTTAAGGACGAAATAAGGGGTTAGAAGCGTGAATCCTATCAGTGTTTTTAGTTGACTACAATACTATGTTTTTATATAGTGCTCGTTAGCTTTATTCGAACGAAAAATTGTTGAATCGTATTCTTGGAAAAGAATTATTTGTTAGAAGTGTGGTCGCCCAACGAACACTCCCTGTGATCGTTGGGCGTGGCCGGACATCACTGCCCATTTCGTGCATCCTTGCACTTGTCAAGATTCTGTTTACCAATCAACAGAAATCAGTGTATATGGCAAGCTGTTTAAAATAAACTCTTTTGAACCCTATTTTATGTAGGACTTTTGCTATAAAGATTGCGAGATTTGTGAAGGGATCAGCAGAGGATGTCAGCAGCATTTCTTAAGTGCGGTTGTGGTTGTCAAACGGGATTGAAGCTGGATTCTGAAAGACATACCCTGTTTTAGTCAAAATTTAAAATAACTTTTTGTTGGTCAATAATTTTTTTAAAATTTTCATCGACATTTTGAAGATCAACAACATCTACTTTGTAGGGTAAATCAGATTCTTCAAGGGCATGAAATAGCTCGCTTTTTTCTTTGTTTTTTAGCTTTCGTTCCACATCAATTGCGATATCCAGATCTGATGCTCTTCTCACTGTTCCCTTAACGCGAGAACCAAAAACCCAAACTTTTGCATTTTTAGGCAGTATATTTCTTAATATATCTTGTAAAATTTTGAGATC
>JBPOIR010000115.1:0-7592 GCA_052034335.1 Pseudomonadota bacterium
TTGGTGCCAAATTTATCCTGCAACAATTGATTTAATTGATGCCGTAATCGTTCGGTTTCTTCAAGAAGCTTATTTTTCTCTGCCAGGGCTTCAACAAGCAGTTTATCTTTTTCAAAATTCTCTAAAACCAATTGATCTTGTTTTAACAATAAACGAGCGTTTTCTGCTCTCAGCTCTTCAAGACGTGCCTGTAATATTTCTGTAGAAATTTTTGATAAACCATCCTCGCTTTCCATGCATTTATCATAACACATTTGATTAAAAATATTGAGATTTTTTTAAATCGGGATGGTGTTTAAGTGCATAAAAATCAAACCCTTTGAGTAGCCACTGCAACAAGTCGCTATCAATTTCATATTCTAACCCGCCAATGTCTTTCGGGAATTTAAATCTCCCTTTCTCCAACGGTTTATACAATAAAATGAAGCCATTCTGATCCCAGAAGATGGATTTAACCTTATCCATGTTCTTGTTGTAAAATAGATATAGTGCTTTTGACTGTGGATCTTTTTTCAATATGTCAACGACCAGTAATACAAGACCGTTGATCGACTTACGCATGTCGGTAACGCCGTTATAAATATAGATGGGGACATCGGGTGCCAAGCTTAACATATCGCACCCCACAGAGATCGAGTAAGGCTTACAAGGCGTTGATCATCCATTGCAATGGGCAGCACAATTTCGATACCATTAGGCATTATTAGGATCAGCGAGTCTGATAGCCTTGTTCGAACAGCTTCACGTTTTGGAAGGACGGGTTCCTTGATCTTGATTTGAGTGAAAACAGGATTTTTTCCTTCTACTATTTTAGATTTTAGGTGTCGTTTTTCTGTAGAGGAGCTTTTGTCTTGTTCAAGAAATTTTATGCGCCAATAGACAAACGCAGGATAAGAGAGATTAACGGATTTGCAATATTTCTCTTGGCTTAAGCCAGATTGTTGCCAATCTTTAATATGCTGGGCATAGAATGCCGACTTATTATTAGACTTGTTCAGTGTACCTGTAGATGGGATAGATGTTTCTGTTGATACCATTTTTTTTGGCCCTCAAAATTTAATGTTAAGGCCAGTATGGCAAGGTTTGGGATACGATGAAAAGGTGGGTGAAAATTATCGCTTACGTTATTTATGTAATTTTAGACAATGCAAAATATCATTTTTCCGGAATCGTCCAGGAATATGTCGAAAATTCTAGAATACAGTTAGTTTTTCTGCCGAGCTATTCTCCTGATATTGTCGTTAATTTATCGTTAGCCATTTTTTTTTTGCTATCCAAACAAGATGCTGGTCTTGATCGCTTTTTTTTAAAAGAATTTCAAAACCATATTTTTTAAGATATTGTTCGTAAACTGCTGGATCGAGACTGTAAAAATAAAGCTCTTGGTTGAGCATATTGCTGTCAGCCCCTTCAAACTCTCTATCGCCGCTTGTAAATTCAAGTATTCCGCCTGGTTTTAGCCACCCCGCAAAACGAGCAATCATAAGCTCATGATCTGATTTTGGCAGATGAAAAAGACACCACCACTCGACAATGGCATCAACAGTTTCATTGAATTCAATAGTGCGAACATCACCATATAGGCCGCGCATTTTTGGGCATTTCTGTTTAGCGATATTTAGTAATTCTTGTGACCCATCAATACCGGTGACAAAGAAATTTTTCTCAATAAAATAATTGGCAATAGGAAACCCAGAGCCACAGCCAATATCAAGGATGTGAGATTGTGCAGGGATATGATTTATTAAGGCATCAAGGTATTTTTGCTCGGTATTAAAAGAATCCCACATTTTAGAAAAACCCTCTGCAATGATTTTTTCATCTTTAAGATCAGGTTTTATTAGCATTGCCTTTGTACCCCAATATCAGCACTCATGCTTCCCTCGAATAAATATTGTTTTTAAACAGAGACTCAAATCCAAGTTTTTGATAAACCCCAAGCCCTGAATCGGAAGACTCTAAAAAGCAATGGCGAGAGCCTAATCTTTTTGCCTCTGATAACATATAACGCATCAGGTGCGTTGCATATCCTTTGCCTTGAAACTCAGGCACGGTACCAACATCGTCGATCCTTGCAATAGCATCGTGCATTGATAAAGTAATCGATGAGATTGGTTTCTCCTGTTTGTATAAGCTGAAATGGCGAAGATTAATATTCTTTTTTAAAGCGCTTTCATGAATGTTTGCATAGATCGAACAAATTTCAAATGTGGATTCAAATGCGCCTATTAATGGCATCATCCAGTCATTTAATTGATCATCATTCGCTTTGATCACGGTTTCATCATCAAAGCTGGCAGTTTGGTCAATTGCAAATCTATCTAAGTCCACAACCATCGAAACAGATTTACTTTTCTGAGGATAACCCATGGTATTTAAAACATCTGCCATTTGAGGCGTGCACAATTCTTGCGGGATGATCACATCAAACGAAAGGTTGTCTTGGTCAAAAAACTGCTTGCCTTGGATTAAAATTTTATCCAAAGCATTTGTTTTTCTTGTAATGTAAATAAAATTGAGTTTGGCACCACCGGTCATATAGGCATGAGCGCCGTCGCCTAGATCCATGCATTTTGAGGAAATGCCTCTGAAAAAATAATCTTCGGCTTGGCGGTATAAATTTATCAAGTCAGTCATGTTCTCTTTCCACAATTCAAAAGGCAGTTACCCCTAATTCTGCTTAATTTCAAGCTATAATCTATTTAAATAACATGCGAATTTATTCAGACGTTCGCATGTAACGGAGAAACGGAGAGCAAAAAGGGAGATTAAAGCCTATAAATACTCGGGTTCAGAAGGTGGTTTGATAATTTGAAAATTCACGTCCAAAAAGTTTGAGCGCTGTAAACTGGCGGAGAGAGAGGGATTCGAACCCTCGATGAGGTTAACCCCCATACTCCCTTAGCAGGGGAGCGCCTTCAGCCACTCGGCCATCTCTCCTTTCTAGTCCTAGGTCTATACCCTTTGCGTAAGTCCCCAGAGCTAGAAAGTCTACCACGAAAATGCCCAAAAATGCATCTTAACTTTAAGAAAAAGCCAAGATAATCTTAGAAAAGGTCTTTTGAGGAGACAATCAATAAATTTTAATGTTCAGATTCGTCTTGCTCTACGTCATTCGAGCCTTGATCTGCTTTTTCATGCACAATGCCATCTTGTTTTTCGCGTTGGATACGCTGATAAATTTCTTCACGATGCACAGAAACGTTTTTAGGTGCATTAACACCAATACGCACTTGATTTCCTTTTACCCCCAAAACTGTAACCGTCACTTCATCCCCTACGATTAAAGTCTCGCCAACTCGCCTTGTTAAAATTAACATTGTTCAATCTCCTTTGTCTTTCTTACTTCTGTTCCTAATTGAAAAGCATCATGTAATGCACGTACACCGCGCTCTAAATACTGCTCGTCAATAATGACAGAAATTTTAATTTCCGATGTGGAAATGAGTTGAATATTAATTCCCTCTTTTCCCAACACTTGAAACATTTTGCTTGCAACACCTGCGTGCGTTCGCATACCAACGCCCACTAACGAAAGTTTTGCGACATGCGGGTCACTGGTAGTGTGTTTTGCTTTTATCGCTTTTGCCACATTTTCTAAAATCAATAATGCTTGTTTAAAATCACGTTTATGCACAGTAAACGCCAAATCTGTTGTTTCTGCTTCTGTTTGCGTTTGCACTATCATATCGACTTCGATATGCACGTCACTCATCGAACCTAAAATGTGTGCAGCAATGCCCGGCTTATTGGGAACACCATAAATAACCAATTTCGCTTCATCTTGATTAAACGCAATACCCGATACTGCTGGATGCTGCATATTGGCTTCATCCGCAATAATTAAAGTGCCTGTTCCCTCTTGAAAAGTCGGCAGAACACGCACGGGCACATGATATTTGCCTGCAAATTCTACGGCGCGGATCTGCATCACTTTTGCACCATTGCTCGCCATTTCTAACATTTCTTCAACGGTCACCTGCGACATCCGACGCGCATCGCCGACAATTTTAGGATCAGCTGTATACACACCATCGACATCTGTATAAATCTGACATTCGTCTGCTTCAAGCGCCGCAGCTAATGCAACCGCTGTGGTATCGGATCCACCTCTGCCTAGCGTTGTAATATTTCCCATTTCATCCATTCCTTGAAAGCCTGCCACAACAACCACTTTTCCCGCTTTAAGATCGGATAAAATCTTAGAGCCATCTATACCTAAAATACGCGCCTTGTTATGTGCGCTATCCGTGCGAATATGAACCTGAGCCCCCGTGTAAGAACGTGCAGGGCAACCTCGCTCCAATAAAGCAAGGCTTAACAACGCAATTACAACTTGTTCACCAGTAGACAATAAAACGTCAAATTCTCGTGGATTAGGTAATTGACTTAATTTTTGGGCCAAATGCACCAAACGATCGGTTTCGCCCGCCATCGCAGACACGACAACCACGAGATCATGCCCTGCTTCGCGCGTTTTAATAACTTTTTCGGCAACCTGGCGAATGCACTCAATGTTGCCTACCGAAGTTCCACCAAATTTTTGTACGATTAAGGCCATTGTATTAGCCTAAAAGGGGATTATTATTACACACAAACCCTTTCTCCTCAAGCCATTGGGCGATTAGTACTAGTCGACAAACTTTCTGATTGCAAAACCCACTCATAAACCAGTCCTAATGCCTTATCTAAATGTTCTGGCTGGCTGCCGCCTGCTTCTGCCATATCTGGCCGACCGCCACCTTTTCCAGCAACCTCGGCTGCCACAATATTCACCAATTCATTTGCTTTAAATTGGTCTTGACAGTCCCGTGTTATACCTGCCACCAAACATACCCTGTTTTGGTCATTAATACCACCCAAAACAATCACCGCTCTGGATCCGAGCTTACTTTTCCAGTGATCAACGGTTTCACGTAAAATTTTGATATCTCCCACAGGCAATTTAGCGGCCAATACGCGCATTCCATGAGGGGTCTTTTGAATTTTTTCCTCTAAGACCTTTTCTAAATCATTGCCTTTGCCCGTCATCATTAATGCCTTCAGGGTTTGCAGATCTTTTTCTAATTGGCGATTTTTTTGTGCTAATTGCTGTAACTTGTCTTCCAGTGTTTCGGGTTTGCACTTTAAAAATAACGCCAAACGATCGCGCTGTGCCTCTATCGCATTCATCCAATCTAATCCGCGTGCACCGGTTAATGCCTCCAAACGGCGAATACCAGAAGCAATACCATATTCAGCCGTTATTTTAAAAACACCGATATCGCCTGTATGCTTAACATGCGTTCCCCCACAAAGCTCTACCGAAAAATCACTGCCCATATGTAAAACACGTACCGCCTTGCCATACTTCTCTCCAAATAAAGCCATAGCGCCATTGGCTATCGCCTCTTCAATAGGCAAAACTTCTGTTTCAACGGCACTGTTTTCGCGAATTTTTTCGTTAACCAATTTTTCGATTTCGGTGATTTGCGCGCGACTTAAGGGTTCAAAATGTGAAAAATCAAAACGTAACCGATCGGGCTCGACCAAAGATCCTTTTTGTTGCACATGTGTACCGACAATCTGTCGAAGTGCGGCATGTAATAAATGCGTTGCCGAGTGATTAAGCGCTATCGCATTTCGCTTTATTTGATCCACACTGGCTAAAATCCGATCGTCAATCGAAAACACACCCTTTTTAACGATGCCATGATGAAAGTGCGCATCACCCACTTTACGGGTATTCTGCACTTCAAAGATCCCATCTTTAAAAGTGAATACACCTTGATCACCCAGTTGCCCACCTGATTCTGCATAAAAAGGTGAGTGTTCCAATACAACAGCCCCCGTCTCACCCTCTTGCAGTTCGGACACGGCCTTGCCATCTTGATATAAACCCACAATTAAACATTCTGCTTTTAAACAATCATAACCTACAAAATCGGTTGTGTGATTATGCATGGGAATCGTATGATCATTATAATTAACTCCAAATTGACTTGACTCTCGCGCACGTGTTTTTTGTGCTTTCATGGATTCATTAAATCCTGCCATGTCTATGGTTAAGCCGCGCTCCCTTGCAATATCATTCGTGAGATCTACGGGAAAACCATAGGTGTCGTACAATCGAAAAACCGTCTCACCCGGAATTAGATTTCCCGTGATATTCTCTAAATCGTTCTCTAGAATTTTTAAGCCTTGATCCAATGTACGGTTAAATTGTATTTCTTCTTGCTGTAAGGCACGTTCTACAAATGCTATTTTCTCTATCAGCGCTGGATAGGTTCCACCCATCACTTGCGCTAAGGGCTTAACCAACCGATAGAAAAAGGGATCCGTAAATCCTAAACGATGGCCGTGACGTATCGCACGACGCGCAATGCGTCTTAAAACATAGCCACGTCCTTCATTTGAAGGCAATACACCATCAACAATTAAAAATGCACACGAACGTATATGATCGGCTATTACGCGTAAGGATTGATTTTTTGTATCTTGTATATTGCCGATTTCAATAATGGATTGAATTAACTTTTTAAAAATATCAATATCATAATTACTATGCACGCCTTGCATAACGGCTGCAATTCGCTCTAAACCCATGCCCGTATCCACGGAAGGTTTGGGTAGCGGGCTTAAGGTGCCGTCTTCAAAACGGTTATATTGCATAAAGACGAGATTCCAGATCTCCACATAACGATCACCATCTTCATCGATAGAACCGGGTGGCCCACCCGCAATTTCTGGACCATGATCATAAAAAATTTCTGTACAAGGACCACAAGGACCGGTGTCTCCCATAGACCAAAAATTGTCTTTGGCACCACAACGCGAAAAACGCTTGGGATCTATTTTAATGTCGTTTAACCAAATATTTTCGGCTTCACTGTCTTCCGTAAAAACCGTTACCCATAAACGATTTTCCGGCAATTTAAGAACTTTTGTTAAAAAATTCCACGCAAATTGAATAGCTTCCGGTTTAAAATAATCACCAAAACTAAAGTTCCCCAGCATCTCAAAAAAGGTATGATGCCGAGCAGTATAGCCAACGTTTTCGAGATCATTGTGTTTTCCACCTGCACGCACGCACCGCTGACTACTCGCAGCACATGTATAAGATCGTACTTCCGATCCTAAAAAAGTATCTTTAAACTGCACCATACCCGCATTGGTAAATAACAATGTCGAATCTTCAGGTACTAAAGAACTACTCGGTACGATGGTATGTCCATGCTTTTCAAAATAATCTAAAAACGCTTGACGCAACTGCTCGGTATTCATAATAAGCCCTTAATCTTCTAGAGCCAACGCAAGATCTTCTTCAACCAGGGTTGCTTTAGATCCAACGGGCATAGGTGCCAACAAGGTATGACGGATAGCTTTTTCAAGCTCATCTGCAATCGCCTTGTTTTCTTCCAAGTGCTGTCGAACATTTTCCTTCCCTTGCCCAATACGATTGCCCTTATAGCTATACCACGCGCCAGATTTATCAATTAAATTTAACTTAACGCCTAATTCAATAATCTCACCTAAGAGACACGTGCCTTGGCCATACAAAATTTCAAATTCTGCTTGTTTAAAGGGAGGAGCCACTTTATTTTTCACCACTT
>JBPOIR010000015.1:0-8804 GCA_052034335.1 Pseudomonadota bacterium
TCGCACGGCGGGGGGATTTAATTGAGGGGGATTTACAACTTCCGCCTCAATATCTCATTCACCTGATCCGGATTCGCTTTCCCTTGGCTAGCCTTCATGACTTGTCCCACAAAGAACCCAAACAATTGCACTTTACCTCCCTTATACTCGGCAACTTGCATTGGATTAGCTGCAATCACCGCATCAATCATGGCTTCAATCGCAGTTGTATCCGTAACCTGTTTTAAGCTCTTTTCTTCGATAATCCGATCGACTCCTTTTTGAGTATTCCACATCTCTTCAAAAATAACTTTTGCAATTTTGCCTGATATGGTTTGATCTGTGATGCGTTCTACGAGCTGTCCCAGTTTTTCAGGCGAAAGTGGGCTTTCTGTAATCTCTAGATTTGCTTTATTGAGCGCAGCTAAGAGTTCTCCCATAATCCAATTCGCGCACAATTTAGCTTCGCTGTTTTTAGCAGCACGAACGGTTGCTTCAAAAAAATTGGCGAGTTCGCGAGAGCTTGTTAGCACAATTGAATCAGCGTTGCTTAAAGCGTAGACTTTTTCAAAACGCGCGGCCTTTTCTCGCGGTAGTTCGGGTAAAGTTTTTCGAATATCATCAATCAGTGTTTGGTCGACCATAACAGGCAGTAGATCAGGGTCTGGAAAATAACGATAATCATTGGCTTCTTCTTTGGTACGCATCGAGCGTGTTTCATCTTTGTTGGCATCATACAATCTTGTCTCTTGGATAATTGTTCCACCATTTTCTAACAGTTCGATTTGTCGTTTCACTTCGTAATTAATGGCTTTTTCTACAAACCGAAAAGAATTTACATTTTTAATTTCTGCGCGGGTTCCAAATTTTTCTTGTCCCATGGGTCGTACAGAAACATTGGCATCGCATCTAAAAGAACCTTCTTGCATATTGCCATCCGAAATCTCTAGATATCGTACCAAGGCATGAATGGTTTTAAGATAGGCGACGGCCTCTGTCGCCGATCGCAATTCGGGTTCAGATACAATTTCAATTAAAGGAATTCCAGCGCGATTCAGATCGATTCCGGTATATCCATGGAAGTCTTCGTGTAACGATTTACCGGCGTCTTCTTCCAAATGCGCGCGGGTTATGTTTATTTTTTTAGGTGTGCCATCGGGCAGCGTAAATTCAACAGAGCCGCCACTGACTATCGGTAATTCAAATTGGATAATTTGATAGCCTTTGGGTAAATCGGGGTAAAAATAATTTTTTCGGGCAAAAACAGACCGCGGGGCAATGCTTGATCCAATACTTAAACCAAATTTAATTGCCATGCGTACGGCGGCTGTATTTAATACAGGCAATACTCCCGGTAAACCTAAGTCAATGGCGCAGGCTTGAACATTTGGCTCGGCGCCGTAGGCAGTAGCAGCGCCCGAAAATAATTTAGATTGCGTCATTAATTGCACGTGTATTTCTAGGCCAATCACAGTTTCCCATTGTGTTTTCATTTTGAAGACTCCTCGAATGCCGTTGGTATTTTTTTGTGCCAATCGGTTAATTGCTGAAATTGATGCGCAATATTAAGCAGTTTGCCTTCTTCAAAATAATTTGCAATCAGCTGAATGCCGATGGGACGATTATTCACAAAGCCGCCAGGCATAGAAAGCGCGGGGAGACCGGCTAAATTAACGCTAATGGTATAGATGTCGCATAAATACATGCTAACGGGATCTTTCAGCTTATCCCCTAAGTTAAATGCAGGTGCAGGCGTTGTGGGTCCCAAGATAATATCGATATCTTTAAAAGCTTCTTGAAAATCTTGAGTGATCAGTTTTCGAACCCTTTGTGCCTGAAGATAATAAGAATCATAATAACCGGCAGATAACACATAGGTACCAATTAAGAGCCTACGTTTTACTTCTGCCCCAAAGCCTTCTCCTCTAGAACGCTTGTAGAGATCTTCTAGATTTTTAGGGTTTTCGCATCGATAACCAAAACGTACGCCATCAAATCGCGAAAGATTAGAAGAACATTCTGCAGGTGCAATAACATAGTAAGTCGGAATAGCGAGATGCGTATTGGAAAGACTGATTTCTTTAATGACTGCACCCGCGTTTTCAAGTATTTTTACAGCTTCTTGTACGCTTTTTTCAATGCTCGGATCTAATCCGTTACCAAAAAATTCTTTGGGGAGTCCAATCCTGAGTCCAGCCAAAGAATGATTTAACGCTGCACGATAATCAGGAACGGGTTTATCAGCACTGGTAGAATCTTTAACATCGAGTCCCGATATGGCTTGCAATAGCAAGGCACAATCTTCCGCCGTTTTTGCAAGAGGTCCTGCTTGATCAAGGCTGGATGCAAAAGCCACCATGCCGTAACGCGAAACGCGTCCGTAAGTGGGTTTTAGTCCAGTGACACCACACAATGCAGCAGGTTGACGAATAGAGCCGCCGGTATCGGTTCCGGTAGCGCCTGGGGTAAAACAGGCCGCAACACTGGCTGCAGAACCACCAGAAGAACCGCCCGAAACCGCTTTGGTATCCCAAGGATTAAGGACGGGACCATAAAAACTGTTTTCGTTACTGGATCCCATGGCAAACTCATCCATGTTGGTTTTGCCGAGGAGCACGGTGCCCGCTTCTTTAAGCTTTGTAACGAGCGTGGCATCATAAGGAGAGATAAAGTTATCCAGCATCTTGGAACCGCAGCTGGTTTTAATGCCTTTGGTGCATAAGAGATCTTTGTGTGCGATGGGGATGCCAGTTAAGAGCGCGACTTCTCCCTTTTGTCTACGTTGATCGGCTGCGCGCGCATCTTTGAGTGCGGCATCGGGTGTGACAGTAATAAAAGTGTTCATATTTTTATCGTACTTTTTAATACGATCGAGATAAATTTTGGTCAGCTCTTCACTAGAGCATTCGCCTTTATTTAAACTGTTTAAAAGTTCTGCAATGGTTTTGGTATGCATGATTGATCCTTAGGTTTTTTTTAGGGCTGATACGGAGGTCCGCCCCTACTCTAATACTGTGGGTACTAAAAACAGACCAGCTTCGGACATCGGTGCTAAAGCCAGCAGTGTTTCTCGCTCATTCGGTTCGGTGACAGCATCGGGGCGCAATCGTTGCACCATTTCGAGCGGGTGCGCCATGGGCTGGATACCATCTGTGTTAGCAGCCGTAATTTGGTCTACCATTGCGACAATTTTATTTAAATCCGCTTGTATTGATTCTACATCTTGAGTGTGTTTTATATCCAGACGTGCAAGATGTGTAATATATTCAATGGCATCGCGACTAAATGGCATGTAGGACTCCTCCCAAAAAAAACAGTTTAACATACAGATTGGCTTGCCCAAAGCGCAACTAATTGTTACATTAAGAAGAGGGGTTGATTTCAGTCAACGCCAACAAAATGTATTTGGGGTAAAAACATGTTTAAATGGGTTTTCGGTCTTCTTTCGGATGATGTGTCGATTGATTTAGGTACGGCGAATACCTTAATTTATGTACGTAACAAAGGTATAGTTTTAGACGAACCGTCCGTGGTGGCGATTCGCACAGATCGTGGCCCAGGTGGTCAAAAAACGGTGGCAGCGGTAGGGCTAGAAGCGAAAGCCATGTTGGGACGTACGCCAGGCAATATTACGGCGATACGACCCCTTAAAGATGGTGTGATTGCAGATTTCCATATTACAGAAAAAATGTTGCAGCACTTTTTTTATAAAGTACATAAAAATAAGTTTTTAAGATCACGTCCACGTGTCTTGGTTTGCGTGCCTTGCGGGTCTACACAAGTAGAGAGACGCGCTATTCGTGAATCTGCTTTGGGTGCGGGTGCAAGAGAAGTTTATTTAATTGAAGAGCCGATGGCCGCTGCGATTGGTGCAGGGATGCCAGTGGATCAGGCCAGTGGATCCATGGTTGTCGATATTGGTGGTGGTACGACTGAGGTTGCGATTATTTCTTTAAGTGGTATTGTCTATGCGGCCTCTGCGCGTATTGGTGGCGATAGATTTGACGAAAGCATTGTTAATTATGTACGTCGCAACTATGGTACTCTCATCGGGGAAGGCACTGCGGAACGTATTAAAAAAGAAATTGGTACGGCATTTCCAGGTGCTGAAGTACGTGAAGTTGAAGTGCGCGGTAGAAATTTAGCAGAAGGGGTGCCACGCAGTTTCACCTTGAACAGCAATGAAATTTTAGAAGCCTTGCAAGAACCTCTGTCGGGCATTGTTAGCGCGGTTCGTTTGGCTTTAGAACAGGCACCGCCGGAGTTAGCTGCGGATATCGCGGAGAAAGGCATTGTTTTGACAGGCGGTGGTGCATTGCTGCGTGATTTAGATCGATTGTTGATGGAAGAGACGGGCTTACATGTCGTTGTTGCTTCTGATCCACTCACTTGCGTTGCAAGAGGGGGCGGACGCGCTTTAGAAATGATGGACGAACGTGGCTTCGAGTTTCTTTCCACAGAATAAATGAGAGGTTCCTATCAAGCTCTTATTTGCCCGAGAGCCACGTCAAGGCATAAAGACTTGCTGTCTCATTGTCTTGTCTATAACTTTGATGGTTGCTGATGCTCGCTATCACCACCTAAATGCTGTGCGTGGTTATTTATCCCTGGTTGTTTACCCAATTCAATGGATGGTAGATACGCCTATTCGATTGGCGGGTACAGCTATGCAATATGCATCTACTTTTAATCAATTAGTACATGAAAATGCAGATTTAAAACACCGGGCTTTTTTGCAAAATGCACGTCTACAAAAATTGTTGGCGTTAGAAGCGGAGAATACACGTATTCGTGCGTTATTGAAGTCTTCACATCGTGATGTCGAGACACACCGTGTTGCGGAGATTATACGTATCAATTCGGATCCTTTGCTGCATTGCATTGTTTTAAATAAAGGCGCTAAACAGGGTGTGTTGGTTGGTGAACCTGTGATAGATGCCAAAGGTGTTATTGGTGAAGTGATCGAAGTACAGCCGTTGACGAGTCGCGTTATCCTATTAACAGATGCAAACTATGGTATTTCTGTTGAAAATCTTCGAAATGGTGTAAGAGGAATAGTTGTTGGAACGGGTTTGAGCAATACTTTAGCGTTGCAGCATGTGGCTAATACGGTCGATCTTAAAGTCGGAGATGTTTTAGTGACATCTGGATTGGATGGTCGGTATCCACCTGGGTACCCGGTGGGTCATATCTTGCAGATTGAACATGATCCGAGTGAATCTTATGTGAGTGTCAAAATAAAACCCAGTGCAGAATTGGATAGAACGCGACAAGTGTTGTTGGTAGAACGACCTGAAGAGGGATCGTCATGAAAAAAACATGTCAAATGAAAAAAACGACGCAATGGATGTTCATTTTTGTCACTTTTATTGCGGCATGGGTGTTAATGATTTTACCTATTCCGAAGGCATGGCACAGGTTTGAACCAGAATGGCTAATACTCGTTGTTATATATTGGATATTTGTGCAGCCTCAATTAGTAGGTATAGCGACGGCATGGTGTGTGGGTTTAGTGATGGATAGTTTGTATGGCGGCATATTAGGACAATATGCTTTATCGCTGATGACAGTTGCTTTTTTTGCACGCTTTTTACGTTATCGCATACGATTAATTCCTGCTTGGCAACAATGGCTAGTGATTTTTGCATTGCTTGGAGTGGGTGAATGTGTTTTATTTCTCGTTCAATGGATGCTAGGACATCCAGATAAAACGGTGTATTATTTGGTGCCTGTACTATCCAGTGTAATAGCTTGGCCATGGATTAGGCACTTAATGAATTTCTATGAGCGTAAAGTTTTTGCATAAACATTGGTTCGCTCAAACAGGGAAGTTATTTCGTGCATGTTTCTAAGCGCAGAGGCCGACGAATTGCTATATTTTTAGGAACGCTGTTGCTGAGTGTCCTGCTTGCTGTGGCTTTCATGCAAGTCGTTTTACTTAAAATTAACCAAAATCGTGATGCAATGGTGACTAAACTCAAACAAGAGTTTGGTGTTCCGCTGACGTTTAATAGCATTGAAGCGCATTGGTTTGGACTTTCTTTAGGTGTTGTCCTTAAGAATGTTGTCGTGCTTGATCCGACAACCCCTATCGCTTTTGCCTCAATTGAAAATATCGTGCTTTTTCCGGATATCTCGAGTTTATTATTTAAAAATGAACCCCATTTAAAAAAAATGGTTTTACAAGATCTGAAGCTTGTGATTGGATGGGATGATAAAAATGATGCGTCAATTCTGGGATTACAGGGTGAATGGCTCCCAACGGGTATTGACTATAAGGCTTTTATGGTCTTGCTTCCTAAATTACAAACGCTTGTTGTAGACGGTGCAACCATTGAATGGCGAGGACCGAGTTTGCAGATGAAGCAATCGTTGCGCGGGAAGTTTGATTGGGTACAAGCCAGAACAACTGACTGGCAATTTGTGGGAACCCAGCAATTACAGATAAGAGATGGATTAAATCTGCCAGAATCTGATTTTAATATAGCGGCTTCTTCGAATCTAGAAGGAGTGAAATTTACATTGACTGGGAATGGCTTGTTTGTCGCGTGTGATTTAGGACTGTCGGCAGATAAAAAATGGCATGCGGATTGTAAAGCAGAGATTAATCAATTAAATTTGGCTGAAATGCATGCTTATTATCATCCTGCTAAAACCGATCTTCCTTTATTAAAATGGCTCTATGAAGCATTACCGAGAGGGAAAATCACAAAGGCGAAAGTAGGAATAAGGGGGCCATTTGATGCCTTAAAAGGGTTTGGTAAAATCTATTTTAAAAACACAGATTGTGAATATACGCCAGGGTGGCCGAAAATTGAGAAAGCCAAGGGTTTGGTTACGATTGAAGGCGAACGGGTTCTCGTGAGGGTATCGCGCGGATCTATTATGGATTCACCCATTCAGAGCATAACAGCACAGATTTCTCCCATTGGCGGCGTTAAAAAGCCGGTTGTTATTGTAGAAGGTACCGTAGAGAGCACTTTAGAAAAAGGGTTGTTATTTCTGCAAAAAAGCCCATTACGTGAATCTATCGCACAAGATTTAGAAACGTTGACCCCCCGGGGATTGATGCATTTAAATATAAAACTAGATATTCCCTTAGAGTCGCAACCGCTAACAGCAGCGGGATCGATTTCGGTAAAAAATGGAGCACTCGATATTTCCGATAGGGCTTTGAGTTTAAATCAATTAAATGGCACTTTTCAATTTAGCGAAGCGGCCTTAAATGCCTCCAATGTTATAGCGCAGTTGGGTCATTTACCGATAACCTTGAATGTCAATACGACAACGATTGCTAAACAGAAGCGCTTAGCAGTAACGGCGAGTGGCATATTGAGTTCGACGTTTTTGCAGAAACAATTTCCCATATCCTTTCTGCAACAGTTAGAAGGGCAGTCTTTGTTTAGTTTGCTTTTCAATAAGCCTTTAGATTCTATTGAGGACTTAAAAACAGTTGATTTAAAAAAGGCGCCCGCTACAAGCTGGTCTTTAACTTCTGATTTAGAGGGGATGAAAATTAATTTACCCTATTTTTTAGGAAAAACAAAAAACGAACGGGTTCCTATGACATTGAAGATAGAGTCGGAGATCAAGGGCGAACGAAAAATTGCTCTGCAGTTGTCGAAGCGATTCGATGCAAAACTCACGACAACGGGATCAATGGATCAGTTAAGTATTAAAAGTGGGCACGTTGTATTGGGCGGGGGCAATGCCGATTGGATGTCTAAACCCGGTTTATTTTTAGGTGGAGAACTTGAAAAATTTAACGTTGATGAATGGCTTGATTTTCTTGATGAGTTTAAAGTTAAAGATCAAAAAACATTTCCACCATTGAATATTCATGTGTTAGTTGGTCAATTGGAAGCTTACGGGCTTCGTTTTGGTAAAACCTGGGTATCCGTCAATTTTTCAGAAACGCCGCTAAAATGGCGACTCGATGGCTCATATATTAAAGGCAGTTTCTCTACTTCAGTGCAAAACAAAAAAGAAAAATCTAAAAAAATTGAAGTTGATCTTGCGTATTTAAAAATAATGTCACGTAACATTACCTTCGAAACTAAAAAGGCTGCCGAGCTTGCTTCTTTTGCAAAAGTGCCGGTTCATTTTTATTGTCGGGATCTGCAATACGATCAGGCTAAGTTTGGCGAAGTGTCATTTACACTTATGCCGGCTGCGTATGGATATCAGATACAAAATTTGTTATTAGAAACACCTCTTTCGGAATTAGTGGGTAATGGAGAGTGGCATTTGGGGAAAGAGGGTGTTTATACAACGCTACGGGGTAAATTGAAAAGTGTAGATATGGGCAAAACGCTCTCAGGTTGGGATTTTCCTTCAGCCATTCGGGAATCCAGTGGTGTGATCCAATATCAATTCCGATGGCCAAAACACCCTTTTCAATTTAAATTAGGGATAGTAGATGGCAACGCGGAATTAAAATTTGATAAAGGCCGCATTCTAGGGGTAAATCCAGGCTTAGGTCGTATTATGAGCATATTAAACTTGGAAAACATTTATCGTCGATTGCAACTCGACTTTAGCGATTTAGTTAAGAAAGGTTTTGTGTTCGATACGCTAAAAGGGAATTTTCAATTTCAAAATGGTATTGCTAAAACAGATAAGTTATTGATTGATGGCCCTTCGGCTAAAATTACATTAGCAGGCATTGCGAATATGAATACAAAGGCCGTTGATTTAGAAATGGCAGTGCTGCCGCATATGGGCACAGGTTTACCGATTGCCGCTGCGATTGCGGTTGGTAACCCCGCAATAGGGGCAGGTCTTTGGATTATTGATAAATTGACGGGTTCTAAAATTAATAAGAT
>JBPOIR010000133.1:0-23448 GCA_052034335.1 Pseudomonadota bacterium
GTGTAATTTTAGCGAATCAGAATTTTACAAATGCAAGTTTTATGAATGTAAATTTACCAACTGCAATCTAACAATGATAAAAGTTAACAATTGTAGTTTTTTTGATACTTTATTTGAAAACTCTAAAGCCATTGGCATTAACTGGACGGCTGCAGCCTGGCCCAACATAAAACTGTGTAGTCCCATTCATTTTTATAAATGTGCATTAAATTATTCTTCTTTTTTTGGATTATGGTTGCGCGAAATTGTAATGACGGAATGCACGGCAACAGAAGTTGACTTTAGAGAAGCTGATTGCACAAGTGCAAATTTTACCCATACGGATTTTTCACAAAGTTTATTTAACAAAACCAACTTAACAAAAGCTGATTTTACAGATGCTTTAAGCGATATTGACGTATTTTTAAATGAGATAAAAAAGGCAAAATTTAGCTTCCCAGAAGCGATGAATTTGCTAAGATGCTTAGATATTGAATTAATTGATTTTTGAAATAACCGCTCTTTAATTTTTCTCTTGCTGCTTGGATAAAGAAAAACGCCCTTTGGCTGACCACCTTTTTATTTGCTCCCCTTCTTATGTTTTAAAAGCTGACTATAAAATCAGTTTAAACTTAGCCAGAAATCTGTTAGGATTATAACTTAAATGATTCTAAGGTCTATTTTTTAGGAGATTTGTCATGAGAAAATTTCAAGTAAACGGGAACACTGGTCTAACTGCAGATGTTTTGGGCATGTATGGCTATTATGATCAACAACGACTTGCAGAACACATCGCCTTTATCAATCAATATATGGAAGAGAAAAATATTGCTAAGCATTTTCCAGGTGTAACTTGGCAAGAGCTCGAAATGGATTTAACCGATGATTTTAAAAAAGCATTATTAATAAAAGCAGAAATCTTCGCTAAAAAGAAGGCGGGGGCTTCGGATTTAACCTGGGAACTTGCGAAAAGATGTGCTGCAAATCCCGAACAAATCAATCAAAATGCTATTCCTTCTATTATAAAAGACATGATTGCATATGCAAAACCTTTTGCAAATTCACCCTTTTTTTTAGAATTGTCGCCTTCATCTGCTCTTTCATCATCATCTGAAGTGAAAGAGCGCAAGAAAGAACACGAAGTTGTTGAAGAGACAAAAGTTCTTCAAGAAACAAAAGAAAGAGCAGAAAATCATGAATATCCTTTGGGATCAGAAGACTTAAAGCATGATTTTGAAGCTGAAGAGGCTATGGTCTATCACGCTATACAACAACAATCATTGAATAGTGGCGATATGTTGGCTTTTTCATTTGCTGGAAGCTCTCCATCCGTATCCTCATCTTCCACTTTAGATTCGCTTAACGCCACTCATCAAGAAGAAAATAGTAATACAGGTGTATCGACACCCAACACCCTCACGCCAGAACAGAGGCACGCTCAAGTAAGAAATGCTTGGGCAGCAAAATTTCCAGCATCTGGGAAATAACCTGAAAGGCACCTTAGCCAGTCGTTAAAAAAAACGACTGGCTGCTTTAGTCCCTAAATATGGAATTTCGCAGTATTAAAATCGATTAACTGCGTCTATTTAAACTTTCCCTCACTTAAGCGCAACAACAACGCTGCAGTTAGTTTTGCTCTTGGCACCAAGCTATTTATCAATAAATATTCTTCATCGCTATGAATATTACCACCACAAACACCCAAGGTATCAATATTAGGTAAGCCTGCATCCGACAAATTATTGCCATCACAACATCCGCCACTCGGTTTCCAAGAAATGGTATGACCCAACTCTTGGCCAACTTCTGAGAGTAAGTCATAGAGTGCTTTTGTTTTGCCCGCAAGCGCTTTTGGTTTTCGATTAAAACTGCCTTTTAATTCCGTTTTAAAGCCTTCTTTTTGATTTGCAGCAACCACAATCGCATTTAAATGATCTAATACCCAAGCATGATCGTCGGTTTGTTTGATCCGAACATCTAAACGACAAATTGCCAAGGGTGGCACAATATTGGTAGCGCCCCCCCCTTGCACATGCCCAACATTAAGCGTTACACCATCGCGCTGACCATTCAACGCATCGACTTGTGTAATAACCTCCGCCAACATTGTAATTGCATTGCGACCCTGTTCAAAAGCGCGTCCCGCATGTGCAGCACGCCCATGCACAACAAAAACAAAATTACCGCACCCTTTGCGCTCGCCGGCTAAAGTACCCTGTTCATCCATCGCTGGCTCAAAAAGCAAGCCTACATGATGAACCTTCGCACGCTCTGCTAAAAGTGCGCCTGATCCAAATGACCCAATTTCTTCATCAGGATTGATAATGACTTCCCATCCCAATTGACTCGCATTTGGGCTCTTCTCAAACAATTTTAAAGCCTCTAACATAATACAGATGCCACCTTTCATATCCGTAACACCCGGCCCTTGCAAAACACGTTCGTCTTTTCGAATCGCAACTTGAAACGAGTGTTCTAACTCAAACACGGTATCCATATGCCCCACTAGCAACACTTGAAAAGGTGCTTCTGGCCGCTTCCAAAATCGTAGCGCAGGTCCTATATCAATACGCTTGTTCATACCCATGGGATCCACCTGCTCTATGGGTGGTAGCGAAAACACATTACCTTCGCATTCCAACACAGAAAAAGCTTGTGTTAATACAGCTGCCATACGCTCTAGTCCTGGCACATTAAAAGAACCCGTGTTGATATTTGACCATTGCATAATTCGTTCTACCATCGGTTCTGTTTCAGCATCCAAATTCGATAAATATTCGTTTAATTTCATCCTGAATATCTCCCTTTTTTTATTTCACTCGAACAACACGTGTTACAATTTCTATTTGCCTCAATTGTCGAATCAGCTTTGCTAAATGATTGCGATCTTGAATACTTAACAAAAAAGTAATGGTATTATGACGGTTATCTCTTTCATCAATATGTACATTTTGAATATGGGCCTCGTTCTCGGATAATCTGTTTGCTAATATTGCTAAAACACCTCGTTTACTTAAGACTTCAACACGCAATTCAATTTGAAATTCACCTATCACCTTATCCGACCATTGAATAAAAATATATTTTTCAGGTGATTTATGCATTTCGACAAGATTTTTGCATCCTTCTCTGTGTATAACAATCCCTCGCCCTGCACTTAAAAACCCTGCAATAATATCGCCGGGAATGGGTCTACAACATTTTGCATAAGAAACCACCATCCCTTCTGTACCGCGAATCGCTAACGGATAAATAAGATGAGAATCTTCTACAGGCAAATCAGACACTAAACGTCTTACAACTAGCGGTGCAAGCTGATTACCTAAACCCACTTCTTCACATAACTGATCAAAGTTTTCTAAATTTAATTCTTGTAAGACTGCCTTAATCCGGTTTTCGTAAACTTCTTCTAACGACAGCGATAACGAAACCAATGCGCGTTCGATTAGACGCTTACCGAGTACTCGGGCCTCGCTCACTTGTTGTGTTTTTAACCAATGACGAATGTTACTCCGCGCTTTTCCAGTGGCGACAAAACTTAGCCAAGCGGGATTAGGATGCGCACCCATCGCTGTAATAATTTCTACCGTTTGGCCACTATTAATTCTTGAACTTAAGGGCACTAACCGCCTGTCTATCTTAGCAGCGATACAGGCGTTCCCGACATCTGTATGAACAGCATATGCAAAATCTACAGCGGTAGCACCACTGGGTAACGAAAGGATATCGCCACCAGGGGTAAAAACATAAACCTCATCCGGGTACAAATCGACTTTGACATGTTCCATAAACTCTCTGGAATTTCCAGTATTTTTCTGAATTTCTAAAATCCCTTTGAGCCATTCTCTCGCACGCACTTCTGCTGTTCGAGCAATACCTTCTGCAGATTTATACAACCAATGTGCAGCAATCCCATTTTCTGCCATACGATCCATATCGGTTGTGCGAATTTGTATTTCTATAGGAACACCATAGGGCCCTAATACAGTTGTATGAAGTGATTGGTAGCCATTGGCCTTAGGAATAGCAATATAGTCTTTAAATCTGCCATGCACAGGTCTGTAGGTATTATGAACAACCCCCAAGACACGATAGCAATCATCCACCTTGTCAACCAATATTCTAATGGCATAGACATCCATAATTTCTGACAACGACAAGTCTTTTTTGCGCATCTTTTTATAAAGACTATACAAATGTTTTTCTCGTCCCATAATCGCAAAGGAGACAATGTTTTCTTGTGTTAGTCTATTTTTGATATTGGATTCTAAATCTTGAATGAGTTCTTTGCGATTCCCTCTTGCTTTGCGAACAGCGTCTTTCAGCACCCGATACCGAACGGGATATAAAAATGAAAAACCGATGTCTTCAAATTCAATTCGAAAATTATTCATGCCCAAACGATTCGCAATAGGCGCATAAATTTCGAGTGTTTCTTTAGCAATACGTCGACGCTTATCGAGTGGCATTGCTTCTAGCGTTCGCATATTATGTAAACGATCGGCGAGTTTTATCAAGATAACACGGATATCACGCGCCATAGCCAACATCATTTTACGTAAATTTTCGGCTTGTGCTTCTACGCGACTCTCAAAATTAATTTGTTCAAGTTTGCTAACCCCATCTACGAGTTCTGCCACCTCTTCACCAAATTGTGCGGTAATGGTCGCTTTATCGATGGCGGTATCTTCTAAAACATCGTGCAATATCGCTGCAACAATGCTTTTTGTATCCATGTGCATGTCGGCAAGAATTCGCGCAACAGCAACCGGATGCGAAATATAGGGTTCGCCCGAATAGCGCTGTTGTCCCTCATGCGCTTTTGCTGAGACTCGATAGGCTTTGGTAATTTCTACAATTTGGTCTTCTGCTAAATAGCCTTTCAGTTTGTGACAAAGTTCATCAAATTGATTCAACCTTCTCTTCCTCAACCGTCATCTCAGTAGACAGTCCTGCGGCCACTTCCCGGAGTGCGACAACGGTAGCTTTATCATTTTCCCAGGGCACAATAGGCTCTGTACCCCCTAACGCCAATTTTCTTGCACGTCTAGCGGCTATTAAAACCAATTTAAATCTATTGCCCACTTTCTCTAAACAATCTTCTATCGTAATACGTGCCATTTTAAAACCTCAATCAATATTAATAGATCACCATCATACACCATATTCCCTTTTTTATACGACAACCTCAGTATAATTTATCTAACTAGTTAAAGAGGCTATTGTAGCAGCTCGAAGGGTAGCACTCCGACGCCAGTGCAAGCGCTGCGATCGAACAATAGACTTTAAATCCTCTAAAGCATCCTCAAATTTATCATTAAAAACTAAGTAATCAAATTCCTTATAGTGAGATATTTGTTCTTTTGCCTCATTCATACGTTCTTTAACAATCCGCGCATTATCTGCATGCCGCTTTTGTAAACGCGCTTCTAAAATTTCAAGCGAGGGTGGCAAAATAAAGATGCTTTTGGTTTCAACAAATTGTGTGCGGATCTGCTTTGCTCCCTGCCAATCAATTTCTAGGATAACGTCCAGCCCTTGACGAAGCACATCGAATACCCACAATCGGGATGTCCCATAAAAATGACCATAAACTTTCGCGTGCTCTAAAAAGTCTCCCTGTTTTAACATGGTCTTAAATTTATCCAAATCCACAAAATGATAATCCACCCCGTCTTGTTCTTGAGGCCGCATTTTTCGGGTTGTGTACGAAACAGAAATAGAGACATCTGAAAGCGCTTTTACTAAGGCATTCACTAACGTCGTTTTACCCGCGCCCGAGGGCGCTGCAATAATAAATAATGATCCTTTCACAAAATATGTTTCCTCTTGCTACTATTCGATATTTTGAATTTGTTCCCGCATTTCTTCGATAAGCACTTTAAATGCGATAGCATCCTGAACGGTCAAAGTATCAATCGCTTTGGATCCCACCGTGTTAGATTCTCGGTTTAATTCTTGCATTAAAAAATCTAATCGACGACCCATAACTTTCTCATTCTTCAAAACCCGTTCCACTTCTGTTAAATGCGCTGCTAATCGATCTAACTCTTCTGAAATATCCATTTTTTGGATCAGGTTAGCAACCACTTGATCAAAACGACTTTTATCCGTTTCAATTTGTAAGTCATTCACCTTTTCATAAAATTTTATGCGCGTTGCTTTTTCAATTTCTGGTAGCCTATTCGTAATGGAGTGCAATCGTTCACGCATTTTTACTAAACGTTCTTCGATATAGCCGCCTAATTTTTCGCCTTCTCTTGCACGGGTTTCTGTTAAATCCTGCAATGCCGTCAAAAAAGATTCTTGCAAAGAAGTTTCCAATCCTGACAAATCTGTCTCCGGCAAAGAAACGACTGAAGGCATGCGCAAAATATCAAAAACAGCGACATCTGCGTTAACAGGAAATCGCGCACTGATTTTTTGACTAGCCACCACCCATTGCTCCACCAGATTAAAATCGATATTCAACTCGCGCTTATTATTTTCGAGAGCATCCAACTTTAAAAAACAATCCACTTTACCGCGGGTAATGATTTTACGAAGATTTTCACGCAACCGATACTCTAAATTTCCTTGCAAGGGTGGCAATTTAAAAGAGACTTCCAAATATCGATGATTCGTCGATCGGATCTCCCAACGTGCAATAAATCCGCTGGGCAATGATACATTTTTACTCGCATAGGCAGTCATGCTATAAACCATGTCAGATATCCTCCGTTAGGCTAACATCCGATTTGGACTTATAAACGACTAATAATAAATAGCTTAAAAATCCAATCAAAATAAGCGTTCCAATAAACAGTGATAGTGAAATTGCGCGACCCTGACAGAGCTCTCCTACCCAATTACTACAAAAGGCGGCCAACACACACTGTATCGCACCGAGTAATCCAGAAGCAATACCATAATGCTCCGGCCGCACAGATGTCATGGCGGCTGCTGATGCCACCGGAAATAAAAGTCCATTACCAAATGTAATCACTGCCATTGGAACAATAAGCCCAAAAGGGTTATTTTCAAAAATGAGTAACGAACCCACCATGCAAAAACCACCGACGATAAAAAATGAAAACCCCACTCGCAGTACATATTCTACTGTCAATTTATTAATCAGTTTCTTGGCAAATAAATTGCCCGCGATATAAGCAACCGCAAGCGCGATATAAAATTGTCCCATTTTTTCAGGCACATAACCTTGCCTACTAAATACAAAAGGAGTCTCTACAGAATAGCTGCGAAACACACAAAACCCTGCAGCAATAATTAAGGCATACCCCAAAAATTCCAGATTACCTAACACATCCGAATACCCCTGTTTTTTCAATGTCCGTGGATGCTTAATGGATGCACTCGGCACTTTATTTTTAAGGCACAAAAACACGCAAAACAATATGATTAGCCCAAAAATTGCAATCATGAAAAAATTGGATCGCCATCCAAAAAAGGTGGTGAGATAGCCTCCTATAAACGGTGCAATCGCCGCAGAAGAGCCTACAATGGGAAATATCGTTGAAAAAATCTTAACCGATTCTTGTCTGTTGTATCTATCCACAATCAATGCGCGGCTTGTAACAGAACCCACCCCGCCCCCAATAGCTTGCAATAAACGAAATGTAATAAATTGTGACAACGTATGTGCATTCGCACACAAAATAGAAGACAGGGTGAATAGAACAAAACCTGAAATCACGATTTTTTTTCGACCAAACCGATCGGACAAAGCACCGACGATTAACTGACTGCCTGCCAAACCTAACAAAAACACTGTAAAACTTAATTGGATTTCTGTTTGTGTACAATTAAAATGCAGTGCCATATCGGGCAACGCCGGTAAATAGGTATCGGTCGCAAAAATACTCACAGACGACATCAACGTAACGAGGATAAGAAAAAGATAATAATTTTGCTTGAACTGCACGATTTATCCTATTAAAATATTTTAAATATAATGAATCATTGTAGGTTGACTATCACACAGTGTCAACTGATATCCTCATAAACCTTATCTACATTCATACCCAGTCATAACGAGCTTACGTATGCTTAGAATTATATCCGCCAACGTCAATGGCATCCGATCTGCTGCTAAAAAGAATTTTTTTAGCTGGCTATCTAAACAAAACGCCGATATCATTTGTCTCCAAGAAACCCGCGCCGAAACCCACCTCTTAACCGACCCCGTCTTCTCCCCCAAAGGCTATTACACCTATTTTTGCAACGCCGAAAAAAAGGGTTATAGCGGCGTGGCGATATATACTCGCATTAAGCCCGATCAGATACATCAAGACGGGTTGGGATGGAAATCAGCTGATACTGAAGGGCGTTATATACAGGCCGATTTTAAAAATCTCAGCGTTGCTTCTATCTATTTCCCATCGGGAACCAGCGGAGAAGCTCGCCAAGCCGTTAAATATGACTTTATGGCCCAATACGAAAAAAAATTACGCGCACAATTAAAAAAAGGGCATGAATATATTCTCTGTGGCGATTGGAATATCGCACACAAAAACATCGATATAAAAAATTGGCGAACGAACCAGAAAACTTCCGGGTTTTTACCTGAAGAACGTGCTTGGTTAGACAAAGTGTTTGACACTATCGGCTATGTCGATGCTTTTAGAGTGGTGAATCAAGAACCCGATCAATATACTTGGTGGTCTCAGCGTTCTCCGACTGCGCGCGAAAACAATGTGGGTTGGCGTATTGATTACCACGTAGTTACGCCGGGCCTGATAAAAAAAATTCTCTCTGCGCATATTTACAAAGAAGAATTTTTTTCTGATCACGCGCCGTTAACGATTGATTATGATTTAACATTAAAGTAATGAAGAAGCAATGGAGCCTTGCGATTGCTCTACTATGAATTATACCCTGCACCAAAAAGCAAAACCGTCTTCATAGCCATTAATGAGGTCATAGACCCCATTGCCCTGTAATGCAAAAAAGGCCAACCTATTAAGAGAGACTACACTTATTTATCAATAGGCTGCCACATCCGGCTTCGAACGAGTGAGCTAATACGCGTTGTTTCTCAAACAAGTGTTTGCTAAAATAAGTCTTGGGTGGGTAAAGCCTGAGCAAGTCGCGAAGCCTTTAGTGGTATCGTAAGCGTTCTGTAAGAGCGTCGACCTCAGGGTCCACCTTTTTTATTCTCTCTTCTTTTTTGGTGTATTGCAGTAGTGATTATTTTCCTGGATGAAAGTGGTGATTTGGGATGGTCTTTTGGATCCCCTTATCGTAAGGGTGGTTCTAGCAGGTATTTAACAATAAGCGCGGTTTGTGTTCCCAAAGCGAAACGACATTTACCAGGTAGATTAATCCGAGACCTTTACAAAAAACATTCTTGGGATCCAAAAATCGAAAAAAAAATGGACTTACATGACCAATAAGGAAAGAGTCAGTTTTGCACAGCAAGCTAAAAAACTTTCCAAAGAAAATACTTCAGTGAAATATTGTTCGATCACTGCCTATAAACCTCGTGTTCAAGAACATATTAGACAAGATTCTAATAAACTTTACAATTACCTTATTAAAACACTTTTACTCGATGAAATGGCCAAACATACTCAAGTAGAATTCTATCCTGATCCGAGAAATATAAAAATCACTTCTGGTGATAGTTTAAGTGATTATTTACAAACAGAATTATTTTTCACCAAAAATGTGGCTACAAAATTAATTACTATTCCTAGAGACAGCGCTTCCAATAAAGGCGTTCAGTTCGCCGATATGCTATCCGGGTTGGTACAACATCACTATGAAAATAATAACTCAGATGCATTCAACCTGCTCGTTCCATTTGTTCAGTTAGAAACCATCTATTTCAACGAATCTACATCTATACGCAATGTAGAGATTGCGTGATCAGTACTATAAATCATCTGAAAAATATAATAAAATGTCACCTTGTTCGTAACCTCCCGGTGAAATACATCTATCACTAAAAATGTGTGTTAAAGAATGGATTTCCAATGATTTTGTCATACTGAACACCTATCGCAACGAATCAATTTGTAACCTTTATAAATACTGTATGACACCAGCCTACTTTTTAGAAGCTTAAAGACTTAGAATGCTGGAATGCAGACAATCATCTTTGATGTAGACGGTGTCATTTTTAAAGCAATGGATGCTCAAGGTTGCTATCTTTGGCGGAAAGACATTGAGACAGACTTAGGTGTAACACCAGAACATATTTCAGAAATCTATAATGCAGACTGGGATAATGTCACCAGAGGGAAACGCGACATTAGAACACATTTACAAGATCTCTTTGACACATGTCCTGAATTAAATTTAAATGCAGAACAATATCTTGCCTACTGGCACAAAAACGATATTCATATAGACCCTGAAATTTTGAGGAGTAATGGGGTCAATAAACCCCATTGCCTTGCTTATAAACCAAGTGCTTCTTTTTGCTTATGGATTAAAGTCGCGATCCCTTTTTTAGCCAAATCTAACATGCCTTGCAACTCCTGAATATGAAACGGACTACGCTCCGCAGTACCCTGCACTTCTATAAAACCGCCCTGTTCTGTCATCACCACATTCATATCGGTTTCGGCATTGGAGTCCTCTAGATAATCTAAATCTAAAATCGGCATTTCTTTATAAATACCCACGGAAACTGCGGCAACAAAAAACTTTAAGGGATTGGTTTTTAAAAGTCCCTGCTTACGCAGCAAATCAAAGGCGTCGGCTAAAGCGACACACGCACCTGTAATACTGGCCGTTCTGGTACCCCCATCTGCTTGGATCACATCGCAATCAACATTAACCGTATATTCACCCAATGCTTTTAGATCGACCGCCGTGCGCAATGATCTACCAATTAAACGTTGAATTTCTTGCGTGCGACCCGCAGGCCCAACGCGATTCTCGCGCTGCATACGTTCTGTGGTTGATCGCGGCAACATGCCATACTCCGCAGTAATCCACCCTTGGTTGGTTCCTTTCAAAAACTTGGGCACACCCTGAACAATGCTCGCAGTACAAATAACTTTGGTATCACCAAATTCAATCAATACAGAACCTTCCGCATGTTTGGTAAATTTGCGCGTGATTCGGATATCTCTTAATTCATCTCGCGCACGCGCGCTCTGTCTTATCATAACTTTAACTCCAATTTTAAAAAGGCAATTCCCACAGGGGATCAACATCGACTAACAATTGACGAAATTCAGATTGGATACGCTGTAATACAAACGTCGTATCACCCTCAAAACGCAAGATTAAATTAGGACCTGTATTAGAGGGTCGAACTAATCCAAATCCATCCTTAAAATCAACCCGCAAACCATCAATCGTACTGATTGTTGCATCTGGGAACTGCGCCAATGCAATCAGTCGTTCCACACGCGCAAATTTTGTTTGCTCTGTAACGGGGATCAGCAATTCTGGCGTATTCACACTATCAGGCAAGGTGTTAAACATTTCTGAGGCTGTTGTTTCTTTATTATTTTCTGAAAGCATTTCTAAAAGACGCGCGCCTGCATATAATGCATCATCAAAGCCAAACCACCGATCTTTAAAAAAGAGATGCCCACTCATTTCACCTGCTAATAACGCGCCGGTTTCTTGCATTTTAGCTTTAATGAGCGAATGACCGGTTTTCCACATCAAGGGCTGCCCACCAAGACTTTTTACCACAGTATTGACATGTCTTGTGCATTTTACATCGTAAATAATTATCGCATTGGCCTGTTTTTTTAGGATTTCTTTTGCAAATAATATTAATTGTCTATCTGGCCATATAATTTTCCCAAGATTATCTACCACGCCAAGGCGATCGCCATCGCCATCAAAGGCTAAACCAATATCGGCTTGGTGCATATGAACTGCTTGTATGAGATCTTCTAGATTTTTCGGTTGACCTGGATCAGGATGATGATTCGGAAAACGACCGTCCACTTCACAAAAAAGGGGGATGACGGTACACCCAAGCGCTTCAAATAAAACCGGAATAATATCGCCTGTCACACCATTTCCCGCATCCACAACTACTTTCAAAGGTCTCGACAAATGAATATCTTTTTTGATCGCTTGCACATACGAATCAACAATATTGCGCTCTGTTTTCTGACCTCGGCCTTTAGAAAAATCTGATTTTTGGATTAATGCAAGCAACGCTTGGATCCCGTCCCCATAAAGCGCTTGTCCGCCAACCATCATTTTAAGACCATTATAATCGGGTGGATTATGGCTACCGGTTATCATCACGCCAGACGGAATATTTAAATGGTGTGTGGCAAAATAAAGAACCGGTGTTGGCACCCTACCAATATCAACAACGTTACAGCCTGTTGCTAATATGCCTTTGCTCAACGCATCGATTAACAGTGGACCAGACAAACGGCCATCTCGCGCAACAACTATTGTCGTTTCTCCACGCGCTAATACCGTTGTACCCAGCGCACGGCCGATGGCCTCTACAATCTCGATTGTGAGGCTCTTATTCACAACACCGCGAATATCATAAGCACGAAAAATTTCTGCTGGAATTAAAAAATCTGTCATATTTTTATCCACGCCCTGTATGACCAAAACCGCCTGCGCCACGATCGGTTTCTGAAAAAAATTCTTTCACCACTTCAAATTGCGCTTGTATCACCGGTACAATCACCAGTTGCGCGAGACGCTCTCCGGGTTCTAAGATAAACGTCTCTTTTCCGCGATTCCAACACGAGATCATGACTTCGCCTTGATAATCCGAATCAATAAGGCCTGTTAAATTACCCAGCACAATGCCATGTTTATGACCCAAACCCGAACGCGGTAACATAACACCCGCTAATCCGCGATCGCGAATATAAATCGCAAGGCCCGTTGGCACTAAGTGCGTCGCGCCTGGCAAAATTTCTAATGGCTGTTCTAGACACGCGCGTAAATCTAATCCAGCAGAACCTGCCGTCGCATAATGCGGCAGCGGGATTGAGGTGCCAATTTTAGGATCTAAAATCTTTAGTTGAACACTGCGAATACCATCAATACCCTGAATACTTCTATAGCCCTTTTCTTGACTTTGAACAGACTGCATTAAAAAATTCCCGTAATCGATCGCGTTAACCCTTGAATTAATTCAGGCGCGGCTTGTTTAAATTTAAGATTAACTTTATTGGCTGTACTGACCACCCGAGTTTGATAACGTTTCCATTCTATTTTTTCTGTTGATATGACTTCTCGCACACCATTCGTGCCTTGTTTTAACCGTGATCGGGTTTTCTCTTTTATCGTAACCGAATTTCCCACACGTTCCGAAATTTGAACATCGGCAATCACAACATAAACGACATCTTGAATCATGGCATCTGTCACCGTTGCAACCGATGCACCCACAAGACCGCCCGCAATTGCGCCTTTGCCATTATCCTGTCGAGAGACAAGGCTCCCAACGGCAGCCCCCGCAACAGCACCACCTAATGCAGCCCCAAAACCTTGATGCAAGGCATGATCTGCAGCTCGTAGATCTGAACAACCCACTTGCAAAATATTGGTTTGCAGTAAAATCTGTGCTTGTTCTGGCGCCATAACACGCGTGTAGCCTTTGGCTAGCATCGTTTCCGCTATCGGATGTTCTAGATCTAACTCAGGTTTGTCTGATGTATTTCGAATTTGTAAATAGACAGTTTTTTTATCTGAAGTCATAGGGTCTAAAAACACGGTCGAACTCATTTTTGTTTGAACATCGAGTTTTCGCTTATTGATTGCCGTGTGTGTGGCGCCACATCCGAACAAAAGTGTAAGCGCACTTATTAAAAGGATCGCCTTAAATGTCGCTCTCGCCTTCAAAAACAACATTAATCTTCCTCCTTACTTGGCATCAACAACCGTTAGAGACAACTCTAAGTTATTAGCTCGGAGTATACCTGGCTCAGACTAAGGTGGAAAGAGGCGCTCATAGTGCTTGATCTTTGTGCCTTGCCTTGGTATAAATGCGCTAAGATTATCGATTAATCAATATTGTATAGCATTTTGGGGACTTATCATGTCTAGAGTTTGTCAAGTAACTGGAAAGGCCGTTATGGCTGGAAACAATGTCTCGCATTCTAACCGAAAAACGCGCAGACGGTTTTTGCCTAATCTTCAAAGCCATCGGTTTTGGATCCCAGGGCAAGTTCCAGGAAAAGGTCGCTTTATTAAACTGGTTGTCTCTCACAAGGGGATGCGCACCATTGATAAGCTCGGCATCGAGGCTGTTTTAGCGGCCTTATCTGCTCGCGAAAAAGAAGCAGCAAGCGATAATTAGGAGTTCCTCAACATGGCAAGAAAATCGATTAATGTACGACTCGTCTCTGAATCTGGGGATTTTTACACCACCAGCAAAAATCCAAAGATGGCACATAAATTAAAATTACGTAAATTTGATAAAAAAACACGTAAACATGAATGGTTTGAAGAAAAGAAAATTAAGTAATTTGTCTTGACCCAAACCCTCAAAACGCTAATCCAAATACTGAGTGACGGCGAATTCCATTCTGGGGAGCGCTTGGGCAAACAGCTCTCACTAACACGTAGCGCTATCTGGAAACTCATTAAACAACTGGCAGGCTGGGATCTTGAAATAGAATCCGTCACCAATAAAGGCTATTGCATACCAGGCGGTCTCACATTACTCGAAACAGCGAAAATTTCCTCCTTTATAAAAAAATCACAAAAAAGCCAACTGGAACAAATTGAGATATTCGACAGCCTACCCTCTACGAATGATTATTTATTAAATGTAAAATCAACAAATGCGAGCCCCGAAGCACCTAAAAAAAATCGCGCGTGCTTTGCAGAAAAACAAACGCAGGGAAAAAGCCGGCGTGGACGCGCATGGGTCTCTCCTTTTGCCAAAAATATTTATTTATCTCTGCTGTGGCATTTTGAAAAAGATCCGAGCGAATTATCGGGCTTAAGCCTTGCTATCGCCATTGCGACCGTTGAAACATTGCATGCATTTGGCATTGCTCAAGATCTTGGCATCAAATGGCCCAATGATGTGTTATGGGAAAACCATAAGCTCGCCGGCATATTGATCGAACTTTCTGGTGAAGCCAATGGTGTGTGTAGCGCCGTCATCGGTGTTGGCTTGAATGTCAACATGCCGAATTCAGCCCTGTATGATCGCAACATCTCGCAACCTTGGACAGATCTACAACGACTCACCGATCAAAAAATTGATCGCAATAAATTAGCAGGCATGCTGTTGAATAATCTTATTGCAACCGCTGCTCTCTTCCAAAAACAAGGACTAACAGCCTTTTTGCCGCAATGGCAAAAATTAGATTTGACCTTGAATAAACCTGTGACCATTATTACCAATACGACAGAATTAGAAGGTATAGGGCGCGGGATTAATGAACACGGCCATTTTTTGCTCGAAATAAAACCTGGACAAATCAAACACTTTGCCAGCGGAGAAGTTTCGCTTCGGCTTAGCTAAAATGCTCTAGATTTACTGAAAAACGAAGCATGCGTGACCTTTTACAAAAACAAAAATAAGCTATTATTAAATAGCACCATCATCTTCGAAAAAAATTTTTGACAAGGGAATGCTTGTTTGAGCGTATTACTCACAAAACTTCGCACATTTTTACTCGGTAAACCGCTGAATCCGACAAAACCAGAAGCGCGTCGTAGCATGTTGCTGGTTGCATTTCTAGCATGGGTAGGTCTAGGCGCAGATGGTCTCTCTTCGGCGTGCTATGGACCTGAAATGGCTTTTTTAGCACTCGGACAACACTCACACTTGGCACTATATCTTGCTGTTGCCATTGCTTTAACTGTTTTTATTATTGCATTAAGTTACAACCAAGTCATTGAACTGTTTCCCTCGGGAGGCGGCGGCTATAAAGTCGCGACACAACTCATTGGTCCCTATGCAGGACTCACCTCCGGCGTTGCCTTGATTGTCGATTATGTCTTAACCATCTGTGTTTCGATCGCCAGTTGTGTAGACGCGCTGTTTAGTTTATTCCCACTTGAAGTACACGCCCATAAACTTATTACAGAGATTGGCCTATTAACATTATTAGGATTTTTAAATCTGCGTGGCATGAAACAATCGATTAAAGTACTTATTCCGATTTTCTTAACTTTTTTTATTACACATCTATTTTTAATTATTTACGGTATTTTAAAACACTCAGAACGTCTTGTACACTTAATCCCAAACACCTATCACGAAACCGTTAGCTTAGGACATGAGACAAGTTGGATCTTTATTTTGGCGCTATTTTTACGCGCTTATTCTCTCGGTGGTGGAACCTATACGGGTATTGAAGCCGTCTCTAACAATGTGAATCGCCTAGCACCCCCGCGGGTTTCAACGGGGAAATGGGCCATGGGTTATATGGCGTTTTCGCTTTCTTTTATTGCGGGCGGCATTATTCTTTTATATTTATTATTAAATGTTACGCCAGTAGAAGGTTTAACTCTAAATGCCGTTACCTTTAAAACACTCCTAAACAATTGGCTTTGGGATGGTGTAGATTTTGGAGGTATCCTGTTTTTGATAGCCATGGCTTCTGAAGGCGGATTATTATTTGTTGCTGCTAATACAGGGTACATTGACGGACCAACCGTATTATCGAATATGGCTGCGGATTCTTGGTTTCCCGAACAATTTCGTCATCTGTCGTCTCGATTAGTCACACAAAACGGCATTGTTCTGATTGCGATCGCTGCCTTATTGATCTTACTGTGGACAAGAGGACACTTACAACTTTTAATCATTATGTATAGTATCAATGTATTTTTAACTTTTAGTCTCTCTTTATGCGGACTTTCGCGTCATTGGTTTAAAGCCAGCAAAACAGAAAAAAATCGATTTTTAAAGCTCTGTCTTTCGTCATTTGGTCTTATGGTCACCTCAAGTATTTTAGTAGTTACCATTTTTGAGAAATTTGAAGAAGGCGGATGGGTAACCCTATTAGTAACCGGACTTTTGATTTTTACATGTCTCTTTATTAAGCGACACTATACACGATTTAATGCTGCAATGAAAAAAATAGATACCCAATTTAAGCAAACCGATATTCAAAAAATTACACCGCTCCCACTTGACCCACACCAACCCACCGCCATTTTTTTTGTAGGAGAGCATGTTGGTATTGGCATGCATACCCTTAAAAAAGTACTGAACTTATTTCCAAATCAATATAAAAATTTTATTTTCTTAAGTGTCGGCGAATTCAATGGACAAACGTATGACCCCGAAGCCAATCAACAAGATCCCGAAGCGGATGTCAAAGAAATGCGCACAAAAGTTGTTCGTCGTTTAAGTTATTTTGTCAATTATTGCCGTATTCGAAATTTACCGGCGGTTGATTATCAAACCAGCGATGTTGATGTCATAGACGGCTTGAGTCGATTGGCTAAACAAAAAAGTCGATTATATCCAAACTGTGTTTTCTTTGCCGGCACTTTGATTTTTGAACACGCGAATTGGATTAACCATTGGTTGCATAACCATACCGCAACATTGATACAAGAACGATTACAATCTGAAGGCATGTATATGATGCTTCTGCCTACTCGCATCGCAGATATCCTAAGGGAAGAAGCAGAGGAGGCGATTTATACACGCCCCCATTTTAAATAACGCACGGCCAAAGCAAGCACGGCAATTTTAACGCAACCCGGAAAAATAAAAGGCATTAATCCTCCTTTAATGGCGGCTGTAAAACCAATCAAATAGCTAAGCCAGCCAATGCCACAGCAAAAAATACCTACCGTGCCGATTAAACAATTTAGCGCAATATAAAAGCCATTGTTATTATCCAAATATTTACGGAGGGTTGTCATGCACAAAACCGCCATTAAAAATCCGACTAAATACCCACCTGTTGGGCCCATCAGTTTATAAAAACCGCCTGAAAAATGCGTAAATACGGGCACGCCCACTAACCCCAATGCCAAATACAACATCACGGACTGAATCGCAATTTTTCGTGTAAACGTTAAGCCTATCAGCATTACGCCAACGGTTTGAAGTGTGATCGGCACGGGCTCTAAAGGAATAATAATTTGTGTGGTTAAGAAAAGTAAAAAAACACCCCACAGAGTATAGCCAATATCGGTAGAAAGCATTTTCGACAGGATAGACGCAGAGTTGATTGACTGCGTTTCTGTTTTTAACATGACTTTTTCCTCCATTAGAACTATTGGATTAAGCACAAAACGCGAATACGCATTGATGTTTGGATACTAATAGACAAAAACTCTTATTGTCAACTTTTTTTTAATAAAAAGTCTACAATGTGCTGCGAGCCTCCAGCATAGTCACTGCAGGCAACGTTTTACCCTCTAGGTATTCTAAAAAAGCCCCGCCACCCGTAGAGATATAGGATATTTTTTCAGACACCCCGTATTTCTCAATTGCCGCTAATGTCTCTCCACCCCCCGCCAACGAAAATGCTTTAGCACACGCAATCGCATTTGCTAGTCGTTGAGTGCCGATTTCAAAGGGCGACATTTCAAACACGCCCAGCGGACCATTCCAGACAATCGTGCCTGCTTGTTGAATAATCGTGTCGATCAGCTCTGATGTTTTCAATCCTATATCTAAAATTTTTTCATTTATTTGTATATCGTTATCACTGAGATTGGCAACGCGTGTTTTTGCACTTTCAGACAACGTCTTTGCGACAATCACATCAAGAGGAACAATTAAATTCGTCCCTTTATTTTTTGCACGTGCTAATAGCGCAACAGCCTCTGGTATAAACGCTGGTTCTAACAAAGAATCACCGACCGAATAACCTTCTGCTGCGATAAAAGTATTTGCAAGCCCACCGCCTATAATTAATGTATCAACTTTATCAAGCAATGATCCTAACAATAAGCATTTGTCGGATACTTTTGAACCACCGACAATCGCAACCAACGGGCGCTTAGGGTTTTTTAACGCTTTTTCTAGGGCTGTCAATTCTGCAAGCAATAAAGGCCCTGCTACAGCAATAGGTGCATATTGTGCAACACCCACCGTTGACGCTTCCGCTCGATGCGCGGTTGCAAAAGCATCCATGACAAAAATATCGCACAGTGCTGCCATTTTTTTTGCAAGATTTACATCATTGGCTTTTTCGCCGATATTAAAACGAACATTTTCGCACAGCACAAGTTCTCCTGGATCGACTGTAACGCCCTTTAACCAATCTTTAACAAAACGCACGGGCTTACCCATTAACACAGATACGCGTTCTGCGATGGGTTTTAGAGACAAGCGTTCTGTATAAACCCCTTCTTCAGGCCGCCCCAAATGTGATATTAATATAATACGTGCATTCGAATTTAAAGCGAATTGCAAAGTCGGTATAATTGCCTTTAGGCGCGCATCATTGGTGATTTTTCCATCTTGCATGGGTACATTCAAATCAACGCGGATCAACACACGTTTTTGATTCACATCTAATTCTGCTAACGAGATCAATGTATTCCGGCCATAAAAAGAGCCGTATCTAACATACGGTTTGAAAAACCCCACTCGTTATCGTACCAAGCCAACACTTTCACTAAATTACCTATAATCTTAGTCTGTGTTGCATCATAAATAGATGATGCGGGATTATGATTAAAGTCGATCGAAACAAGCGGAGCTTCGTTAATTTCCAAAATACCTTTTAATTCGCTCCCTGCTGCCTTTTGCAAAATAGCGCTGACTTCTTGAACCGTTGTTGCACGTGATGCAACAAATGTTAAATCAACAACCGATACATTTAAGACCGGAACACGCAGCGCAAATCCATCTAATTTTCCTTTCAGTTCGGGCAAAACCAAACCAATGGCAGCGGCGGCGCCTGTTTTTGTGGGGATCATCGATTGGGTTGCTGATCGCGCGCGTCTTAAATCTGTATGATAGACATCGGACAAGACCTGATCGTTCGTATACGCATGTATGGTTGTCATCAGTCCGTTTACCAAACCCAATGCATCGTGCAAAGGCTTGACTAACGGCACTAAACAATTCGTTGTACAAGACGCATTCGAAACAATCGTATCTACCGCTTTTAAAGTTTGATGATTCACGCCATATACAATAGTTGGCAAATCATCTCCTGCAGGCGCTGAAATTAAGACCTTTTTTGCACCCGCTTGCAAATGTAACGCTGCTTTTGTTTTGGTGGTAAAATGTCCGGTACATTCTAAAACGACATCTATATCTAACGCTCCCCAGGGTAGCTTTTCGGGAAAGCGTTCTGAAAATACTTTAATTTTATCTCCATTAACCATCATATAATCATCTACAACAGAAACCGTGCCTTTAAAGCGACCATGCGTAGTATCGTATTGGGTTAAATGCGCATTTGTCCGTGAATCGCCGAGATCGTTAATGGCGACAATTTTGATTTGATCTGTACGGTTATATTCATAAAGCGCTCTTAAACAATTACGCCCAATACGCCCATATCCATTGATTGCAACTGTAATTGTCATATATGCTCCTGTTTTTGGGCGGACACAGCGGTCCGCCCCTACTATAAAATCTTCTTGACTGTTGAAATTACCGCATCGATCGTTATTCCCAGTGCTTCAAATACGGCAGCGCCTGGCGCAGATTCGCCAAAGCGATCGATCCCAACAACAGCGCCTTCTGACCCTACCCATGAATACCAATAATTTGTACTGCCCGCCTCAATAGCAACACGTTTTTTTACAGCGGGTGGCAAAACAGCATCACGATAGCTGTCCTCTTGTGATTGAAACACATCGGTTGAAGGCATTGAAACAACACGAATATTAAAGCCTTCTGTCTGCAATTGTTTTGCCGCTAACACGGCCAAGGATACTTCCGAACCTGTACTGATAAGGATAGCATCGATAGCAAGTTCACAGTCAACTAAAATATAACCACCTCGTGCAATATTGTGCACCTGTTCTGGCGTTTTGGCTTGATGTGACACCATTTGACGAGTCAAAATTAAACTGGTTGGACCAGTGTTACGTTGTAATGCCATTGTCCAAGCCACAGCAGTTTCTGTTGCATCACATGGTCGCCAAATCGACATGTTTGGTGTTGATCGTAAGATGGTTAAATGCTCGATGGGCTGATGTGTAGGGCCATCTTCGCCTAAGCCTACGGAATCATGGGTATACACAAAAATAACGCGAATGCCCATTAATGCCGACAGCCGAACCGCATTACGCGCATAATCTAGAAAAGTTAAAAACGTGCCGCCATACGGAATCAATCCGCCATACAACGCAATCCCATTCATTATTGCTGACATGCCAAATTCACGCACACCATAATAAATATAATTTCCATCAAACTGATGCGGGATAATGGCTTTAGAAGCTTTGCAATGGGTTAAATTCGATTCTGAGAGATCTGCTGAACCGCCTAACATTTCGGGCAATAAAGCACAAATAACATCTAATGCGTTTTGAGAGGCTTTACGCGTTGCAATATTTTCTTTTTTATTTTCGACACCCAATGCAAATTGCCATAATTTCTCTTTGGTGCCTGGCACCCAAGCACCCTGTAATCTGCGCTCTAACTCTGCTGCTAATTCGGGATAATCTGCTCTATATGTTTCAAAACGGGATTGCCATGTTTTTTCACGCTGTAGACCTTTTTCTGTTGCGTTCCAAGCGTCGTAAATTTCGGCTGGAATGACAAAAGGCTCATACTGCCAACCTAATTTTTCGCGTGCAGCACGAACCTCATTAACACCTAATGGTGAACCATGACATTGCTCTGTTCCCGCTAAATGCGGTGCACCAAATCCAATAACTGTCTTGCAACAAATTAAAGTGGGTTGATTATGGTGTGTTTGGGCGTCTATAATTGCTTTTTTAATCGCCTCACGATTATGACCATCAACGCGGATGACATGCCAACCATAGGCTTCAAAACGCTTAGGCGTATCATCTAAAAACCAGCCCGCGACTTTTCCATCAATCGAAATGCCGTTATCATCCCAAAATACAATCAATTTCCCTAACCCTAATGTGCCCGCCAGGGATCCCACTTCATGCGAAATACCTTCCATTAAACAACCATCACCCACAAAACAATAGGTAAAATGATTAATAATCGGATGATGTTCACGATTAAAGGTTTGAGCCAGAATGGCTTCTGCAAGCGCCATACCGACGGCATTCGCTAATCCTTGCCCTAAAGGACCTGTGGTGGTTTCTACGCCTGGCGTAAATTTGTATTCTGGATGCCCGGGGGTTTTAGAATGTAATTGTCGAAATTGTTTTATATCTTCAATCGATAAATCATATCCTGTTAAATGCAATAAAGCATATTGCAACATGCAACCATGTCCGTTCGATAGAATAAATCGATCGCGGTTAACCCATGCAGGATTTTTGGGATTGTGTTGCAAAAATTCGTTCCATAGCACTTCGGCGATATCTGCCATACCCATCGGCATCCCGGGATGTCCGGAATTGGCTTTTTGCACCGCGTCCATACTTAAAGCACGAATGGCATTGGCTAATTCAAAATGAGAGGGCATTGTCTCGGATCCTCTAATTCAGGAATAAAATTTAAGACGGGCATTGTAACATCTGTAACCAATCACAATCATCAGAAAATAACCCGAGCTACTCAAGTCGACTAGCTTTTTCATCTGTGCAGATTGATGTTATTCAACTTAACTTTGCTATACAATAACTCTCATGCATAAAACATCTACCAGACAATGGTCTACACCATCCACAGCCTGGCAAGGAGCCCTCTGGATCATGGTATCTCATGCCTGTTTTTCGGGGATTAATGCCATTGTGCGGCATTGGTCTGGGGGTGTAGATGCAGGCATCGAAAGCTTGCCTGTGTCTGTCATACAGTTCTTTCAAAATGTATTTGGCACCCTATTTTTATTGCCTTGGATTCTGCAAGCACGCGTAGGCAGTTTTAAAATACGGTATGTAGGACTGCACCTCTCTCGCATCATTGCAGCCGTTCTCGGTATTTATTTATGGTATCTTTCTTTAAAAGCGATGCCCATGGCAGAGAGCGTTGCCTTAAGTTTTACAGGCCCTATTGTGAGCATTATCGCGGCATCCATTTGGCTTAAAGAAAAAATCAGTTCCCAACGTTTATTAGCCATATTATTGAGTTTAACAGGCGCCTTTGTTATCTCGCGCCCTGATCTGGCATTCAGTGAAAACGCTCATGCCATAGGCCTTGCTGCGTTACTACCCCTCTCTTCAGCATTTGCAATCGCCCTGAGTAAGCTATTAACCCGAAAGTTGACAACATTAGGCGAACCCCCCACAGTGCTCGCCACCTATCTTTTATTATTAATGGCACCTGTTTCTTTAATCTCTGCACTCTACGAATGGACAATGCCAAGCATAACTCACTGGCCTTGGTTAATCTTGTTAGGTGTATTGGCGGCTGGCGCACATTTATCGTTTGCAAAAGCCTATCAACTGGCGGAAGTAACCTTTTTAACGCCTATTGGATTTAGCAAATTTTTTATCAATGTTTTAGTGGGATATCTAGCGTTTCAAGAACTACCTCTT
>JBPOIR010000024.1:0-10047 GCA_052034335.1 Pseudomonadota bacterium
CGGGTGATAAATCAGTTGAAGAAGTCGCTGCGTGGTGGAAAACGTATGTTGAAGCAAGTAACGACACGCGTGGATTGATGGAAAAAGCGTTGCAAGAGGGTCACACTCATCGTTCTAAGCGTAGAAAGAGGCGTTGAAGTTAATTTTAACACTTGAAGGAGAGTCAATATGAAGTCATATATGATCATTGAAGGTAGTAGCCAAGCAATTGAACTTTTTGAAAAGAAGGTTGCCGATGCTTTAGAAGAAGGTTACAGTTTAGCGGGCGAGTTGATTGTAAAATCACAAGCGTCCGATATGAAATTTTATCAACCGGTTATTCTCTCTGACATTGACGAAGAAGAATGGGATGAAGATGAAGACGAGGATGAAGAAGACGACGACGAATAATAGTCGAATCATCTAGGGCGCCCCGGATCCACTATTGGCTACTCGATGCTAGCCACCGAGTGGCTGATTACGGGTGTGCGCCTTTTTTGACATTAGGATCTTTTGCTCTCTCTTCGTTGAGAATTTCCTTTGCTTTAGGCGTTAAAACGTACTTAACATCTGGAAGCTTGTTTGTCTCTTCAATAGCAAACTTGATTTGTTTTGGATCTTGCAAATCGATGCGCACTGGGCGGTGGGCAGCTGCGGCTGCTTGTATTGCCGAAAGTATGACGTGTTGAGCGGCTGTGGTGCCATCATCGTGCGGAATCGTTATTTCGCTATTACCTGCAGTTGTTTTCCTAATTTCCCATGGCGGTGGGGTGGTGATTTTCATTTTGTTTTTTTCTTCTTCAACATCTACTTTTTGATTCGTGCGTTTGTTGTAATTGTCCACTACAGCATCGCAAAAGTGTTTGAATGCAGGTTCCAACTTTGCTGATGGAGTGCTTATGGGCGGCTTAGTTGGTGTAATAGTTGACGTAATTGGCGTATCAACCGCTGTAACAGTTGGTGTATCAACAGGTGTCAGCGTTACAGATTTCGGATTCTTAGAGTCTTTAAGAAACGCCGCAAACTCCGGCATTATAACCAGTGGATTGTCAACTGTTGGTGGTTTTCTCGTAGAAGTTGCAGGTTCCGGCCGTAATATCGGTGGATGCTCCGCTTCCACTGGCATGACAGGCTCTTTTGGTTGAACGGGTTTCGGAGTTGTTATTATGCCTGCATCTTCTAGTAATCTTGTTTTTGTAGCGCTAGACATGCCGAGTGTATATTTTTCGAGCCCCGTTGTCACATAAGCATTATAAGTTGAGGTAAGAATTGTTGAGATTTCAAACTTGAGGGAATTGGGCGGTTTTTCATATACAAGGTTCCCGGGAGTATCTTCTACCCAACCTGATGCGATACATTTTTTTTTGAGTCCACGTAAAAGCAGAGTTCCCACGCCTTCTAATTGACCAATACTATATTCTACAGCGTACTTTAAAGCGAGTTTGTCTTCTGGTTGTAAATTTTCTGATGGTATGTTTCTTATAACAGTGGTTTGCACCGATGCATGCAATTCATTTTTAGCGATTAATTTCGCTATTCTACTGTCTGCAATAACAATGGCTTGATTAACAGTGTCTGTTTTTGATTTGTGTGTCTTGAGTACGCTATTATCCTTTGCTTGCAATCCTGCAAGCTCTTTTTTTTGGTCGGGTGTTCTGTTTTCTTCTTCTATGCGTTCTAATATTTTTATCCTGTCTCTTATCTTGTTCTCTTTTGTTTTAAATCTATCTTCTTCTTGCGCCAGTATGGTTTTGTAAACCGTATTATTTTTTCTCAGTGCTTTTTCTGCTTTTTTCTTGGCTTCAGTATGTTGCTTCATTTCCTCCCGTATTTTACTTAATGCAGCCTCTTCTTCTTTTTTCCAGCTTTCGTACTTTTGTTTTATTTCTTCTTGTATCGGATGATCCTTCTCTGCTTTCTCTGCTTTCTCTGCCTTCTCGAACGCTTCGACGGTTGCTTTCAAGTCGGCTATCCTCTTTAAGTTCATTTCTACTTTTTTAGCATGAGCTTTAGATATCTGTTCGAGATTAGCGGCATATAATGCAATCCCTTTTTGTCGCTTTCGGAAGGTTTTGTAATTTTCATTGGTTTTATCAAGAGGATCAACGAAAAGCGCCTGGCTCATCACTTTTTTTGTAATATACTGCATTTTTTCTAATAAAGTTGGTGACTTAGGTTCTGTTGGTTCTGGTGTTGACATATGTCTTCTCAACTAAAAAATTGTTACAAGCACCGTTATTAACGGACAGAGATGCTTATCCTTTCGGCTTAAAGGAAGGACGAGGTTCCTTTTTGTCCGTGTTTTTATTGCGTAGAGCTGCCTTCAGTTGCTGCGTAAATTTAAAAGTTATCCTATCATGCGGCGTTCTCGATCCTTCTTGTTGGGCTTGTCGCACACGCAACAGTGTAGCCTTCTTGTTTGCTTTGTTTTGTTCTGACGATGGTTTCTCTGGTTTCTCTGGTTTATCAGGTGGTGGCGGTGGCACTAGGCGGCTTTCCTTGTACGCTTTTGCTTCTTTTCTGTGTTCTGGAAATGTCATTGCCGAAGAGAGTGTATACTCGAGCCCTTTGATGAGGTAAGTATGATAAGTTGCTTCAAGGATGTCTGACATCTTGACACCTTCATTTGTCAACGGTTGCTTATCGCTCTTTATCTTTAGTGTTTTTTGAACTGCAGGAGGCTCTTGTTCTAATTGCGCAATACAATATTCTACAGCACGTTCTAAAGCGACGGTGTTAAGGTCTGCTTGCTGAGAGTCTTCTTTTATCTGCCTCACAACAGCCGCTTTCACTGTCTCATGTAGCTTGTTTTTCTGCTGGATCTTCTCAAGCCTATGTTTCGCTGCGGTAGCTGCTTTATTAACTGGGCTTTTTTTCTGGTAGTTCTCAAGATCCTGTGTATGGTTCTTCAGTTGTTTTGGAAGTGCCACAGCAGGCAGGGCGTAAAAAGATTGTTCGGCTTTGGCTAAATTCGTTTTCGCCTCTTCATCCGCTATTTTGCATTTTTCCCATTCATTAGCTGCACTTTGAACCTCCGGAGGTAGTTCAGAGTTTTCAACTTGGTTTGTTTCCCCTTGCAATTCTTTTTTCGCTTTTTCTTCCTCTTCTTTTATTTTTGCGTTAATTCTTTCTTTCTGCTGTGCCAGAAGGATGGATACACTTGCAAACTCATTTTTTGTTACCTCCAGCACACTTCCATCTCCTTCTGTCTGATGGCGAGCCAAAAGCGATTTTACGTCTCTTTTAAGTTTTTCAAACTCAAACTTGGATATCGTTTCACGTTGTTCTGGTGTTAAATCCTCTTTTGCCTTAGAGGGATCTACAAGCGGTTTTGCTTCTTTTTCAAGTGTTTCAAAATCCGTGTCGCTTATCTGTGGGAAAAATGTACTATTTTCCTCTCTACTACATATTGCTGTTAAAACACTCTTAGGAATAGATGATTGAGCTGCCGCTTTGATTTCGCGTGCCTCTTGGGCTTCGAGTTTCGCTTTGATGTCGGGTGCCACGTTGGCTTCGAGTGCCGTTATAGCTTTGCGTGTTGCTTTGAGTGCGTCGTCCGCTGTTTTACTTCTACTTTTTTCAGCGAGCAGCGCATCATCGTTCTTAGCAAGTGATTTTGTTTCCTCTAGTAGTTGTTTTAGTAAGATTTTTGATGCGCTGGCGTATTTAAGATCAAGGGTTTGTCTTTCTTCCTTTGCCTTGGTCAGATTTGTTTGCGTATTCTTAAGTGTGCCTCTCAGTTCCTTTATCTTTTCTTGTTGCTCTTTCACCGCATTTTTATCAGCTTCCGTAAGTGATGCAACTTTTTTTGTGAGCTTTTTTATCTTTCGCGGCAATACTGCCATCAATTTTTTTCCTTCTTGCTTTAATAAAGTTTCGTAAGTTTCATGAGTTTCGTCAGTTTTTGGAAGTTTTAATCCCTCCATAAGCTCTTCCATCATCTTCAACTGATGTTGAGTTGGTGCATTGCTTGACATAGCCTCCCCCCTTACTTATTTTCTATTGCTACGATACTGACATATTGCCTATTCGCGAAAATTGTTCCTTTTTCTTAGTATAGTTGGATATATAAATTAAAAATAAGTTCAAAGAATATTCGAAAAAACAAAGAGAATATGCACCTATTTGTTGAGCATTCCATGATGGTAGAATGCGTTTTCTGAACAAAAAAACAACCGTGGAATGGAGTGTTCTGATGACCTCATCGATTGCTTGGCAAAATTTAAAAAAACATCACGCCGCTTTAGTGAATATGCACATGCGTGACTTATTTAAAGAAGACCCCAACCGATTTTCGGCATTTTCCGTGCAGGTAAACGATATTTTATTGGATTATTCTAAACAACGCGTTACTCAAGATACGCTCGAAAAACTCATTGCACTTGCAAATGCCTGCGATTTAAAAACCCAGATTCAGGCATTATTTTCGGGCGGTATTGTGAATATCTCCGAACAAAAACCGGCTTTACATACTGCTTTGCGTGATCCAACGGGCACGCCGTTAATGGTTGAAAATCAAGATGTTAAAAAAGCGATTCATGCAGAACTACAGCGCATCGAACAATTTGTAGAAGCTGTGCGCTCTGGGAGTCGATTAGGGGCGACAGGCAAACAGATAACTGATGTAATTAGCCTGGGTATCGGGGGCTCAGATCTTGGACCTGCTATGGTGTGCGAGGCATTGAACGACTATAAAACAACCGATATTCAATTACACTTTATTTCCAATGTCGATGGAAAAACATTGGCGCCGCTCTTAAAAAAATGTAATCCTGAAACAACCTTGTGTTTTATTAATTCCAAAAGCTTTACAACCATCGAAACGCATCAAAATGCAAAAGCATTGCGTGCATGGTTTGAACCTGTTTTAGGCCTGAAAACCGTTGATCATTTAATTGCGGTTACAGCACAAGCCAAACGTGCAGAAGCCTTTGGCATAGCGAAAGAAAACATTTTTGAATTTTGGGATTTTATAGGGGGACGATACTCGGTATGGTCTGTGGTGGGATTGCCTATTGCACTGCTTTTAGGGATGTCGCATTTTAGGGATTTTCTGTTGGGTGCTTACGCAATGGATCAACATTTTTATTCGGCACCTTTTGAACAGAACATGCCGGTATTAATGGCATTATTAGGCATTTGGAATATTAATTTTGAAGAATACGCAACACAAGCGGTGATTCCTTACGAAGATGGGTTGCGCCAATTTCCCGATTATTTGCAGCAATTAGAAATGGAAAGTAATGGCAAAAAGGCACAGCAGATTTCTGGTTTTGTATCACATGCCACCGCTGCTGTTATTTGGGGTGGCGTAGGGTGTAATGGACAACATGCTTATATGCAATTATTGCATCAAGGGACACAAATTATACCCGTTGATTTTTTAGTCGCCGCTTTGGGACAGTCCGAATTTGAAGAACATCAGCAGTTACTATTGGCCAGTTGTTTGAGCCAAAGTAAAGCGTTAATGGAAGGCACAGAGGAAAATGTCGATCCAAATGTAACGACAGATCCGTTAAGAGATGCAAAACAGTGTTTTGGAAATAGACCCAGTAACACCTTAGTGTTTCCAAAATTAACACCCAAAGTGTTGGGATCGCTTATCGCGCTTTATGAACATAAAGTATTTGTACAAGGGATTGTATGGGGCATTAATTCTTTTGATCAATGGGGCGTAGAATTAGGAAAGACATTGATTAAAAAGATCCTGCCGCTTTTAGAACAGCCGATAACGTCTGGAGAAACAATGGAGTTAGACAGCTCTACGCGTGGGTTGATTGATTATTGCCAAAGTGTCAAATCCTGAAAAATGTGTTCGTAGGGACGGATCTCGCTCTTCGGGTACCCTCTCCGGCGTTCGCGGGAGAGGGTGGCGCGTTAGCGCCGGGTGAGGTCATTGCGCTGTACGTTTTTCGCGAATTTCGTCTAAGGTTTTGCAATCGATGCATAAAGTGGCAGTTGGACGTGCTTCAAGACGTCGAATGCCAATTTCAATGCCACACGACTCACAATGCCCATATTCTTTGTCGTCTATTTGTTGCAGTGCTTCTTCGATTTTTCGAATGAGTTTGCGTTCTCTATCGCGAGCGCGCAGTTCGAGGTTCAAAATTTCTTCTTCTGTTGCGCGATCATTGGGATCTGCGAGCACCTGAACGCTTTTTCCTTTCATTTCATTAATCGTGTTATCGACTTCTTGCATTAAGTCTTTTTTCTTTTCGGAAAGAATATTACGAAAATGTTTGAGTTGTTGTTCATTCATATAAACTTCGCCGGGTTTAGCCTCGTAAGGCTCAAATTTATAAGATAGCATCATATGATCGGGCACATGAACGTTTGTCGGTGGTGTACCGAGAGAATCCGTTGACTTTTTCTTTTTAGCCTTAGTTGTCATTTGGTTATCCTCCACCTGTTCTAATTCCCTAAACCCTAATTTATAGCACAAACCCTTCTTTCAATCAATGGTGTACTTACACCTTTAATTATGAACAACCGAGCCGATGAATAAGAATGCAAACCAACTTTTACGGTTGAGCTTATGAGATTTAAAAGTCCACTAATAGAAGCCATTTTATTAAAGCGTTCTTTTCGTTTTTTAGCAGAAGTGTCGTTAAAAAATAAACAGAGGCGTATGTTGTATTGTCCCAATTTAGGTTCACTTGGAGATTGTGATGTTTTGGGCAGTCGCCTGTGGTTTTCTAATCCCAATCGATTGTCTCAAGGATATTTAGATATTTGGGAGTTAACCGAAGTCGATGGTGGGTGGTTGGTTTTTATCAATCAAGGTTATGCGGGAATTCTCGTACGTGAAGCCATTGAGTATCACCGCATCCCAGAATTAGAAGGGTTTCATTTCTTGCAAAGTCCAGTGACGCCCAGTTTTGGTCATGGTATTGAGATGTTGTTAAAAGAAAACGGCGAGCAATGTTTTATTCGTGCAGAGCCGGTATTAAGTGCATCTGTCGGAAACGAAGGGTATTTTCCGGAAGAAAGAGGCGTGGGAATAGCTGCATTAGAAGAATTGATAGCTCTAAAAGAAGCGGGCCATCGTGCGATTTTGTTTTATTGTATTCAACATAACGGTATTACGTGTTTGCGGCCGGCAGATAATATTGATCCGACATATGGTATGTGCTTGAGAGAAGCTGTCGCCTTGGGCGTAGAATGCTTAGCTTATCGTACACATATTAGTTTACAAGAAGTGGTGTTAGGATCTCGAGTGCCCATTTTATTAGCGGAAGAACCGCTTGGGATCAAGTCTGGAAATTGGAAATAACGCTGTGAGCCGCTTCTAATGTCTGATCGATGATGGATTGCGTATGCAGGGTTGATACAAATCCAGATTCAAAAGCCGAGGGCGCCAAGTAAACACCTTTTTGTAACATGCCATGAAAGAATTTTTTAAATTGTTCAATATTACATTGCTCAACGTGTTCGAAATGCGTTATTGTTTTTTCTGTCGTAAAAAATAGGCCAAATAGACTGCCTACTTGGTGCGTTTGCAAGGGTAAATTAAACTGTTCTGCAATATTTTTTAAGCCATGCATCAAATAGGTTGTTGTCTTGTTTAAGTTTTCATAAACGTCGGGTTCTCTGAGTAATTGCAATGTTGTGAGCCCTGCTGTTAAAGCGATAGGATTTCCAGATAGTGTGCCGGCTTGATAAACGGGGCCTTGGGGCGCTAAATAGGCCATAATATCGCGTCTTCCGCCAAATGCACCCACCGGTAATCCGCCACCGATAATTTTACCGAGACACGTAAGATCGGGTGTTATTTGATAAAGTTCTTGTGCACCACCGAGTGCGACTCTAAATCCGGTGATTACTTCATCAAAGATTAGAAGACTTTTATATTGATTGCAGAGTGCTCGCAAACCCGGTAAAAAATCAGGTACAGGCGGAATGCAGTTCATGTTACAAGCGATGGGTTCTACAATAATTGCGGCAATTTCATGTCCAAACTTTTCAAAAATAGTTTTAACTGCGGCTAAATTATTAAAAGGTGCAATGAGCGTTTGGTTTGTAAACGCTTCTGGTACACCTAGCGAATCGGGTATTCCCAGTGTTAATAATCCAGAACCGCCTTTAATCAGTAAGCTATCGGTATGACCGTGATAACCGCCCTGGAATTTTAAGATTTTGTTTCGTCCTGTAAATCCTCTGGCTAATCGGATGGCGCTTTGTGTGGCTTCGGTGCCGGAGTTACACATCCGTACTTGTTCAATCGATGGCATTAGTTGAGTGATTAATTCTGCCATTTCAACTTCAATTTCAGTTGGTGCACCAAACCCTAGACCCTGTGGCAGTGCGGCTTCAAGAGCTTTTAGAATGTGGGGATGTGCATGTCCGTGGATAAGCGGACCCCAAGAACCGACGTAATCAATATATTTTTTGCCTTCTACATCAACAAGATAGGCGCCATTCCCGGATTTAAAGAAGATGGGTGTTCCTCCAACACCTTTAAAGGCACGCACAGGAGAATTAACCCCGCCAGGAATAACCGTTTGTGCCCGGGCGTATAACTTGGTAGAATAGTCCATCAAAATGATCCTCTCGCGGGTGTTGCGATTTAAATCTTAAACGAGAGAATAGAGGAAATGCAAATGTAGAGGTGGATCGCTGTGTCCGCCCTAGTATTATGAAATTGTTTTAAACATAGGTTTTGCGGGGTATTCTTAAAAATGGAAATATTAAATTCGATAGATGTGCACTTTGTGATGTCTTTAGCGATTATTCTGGTCATTTTTGTAACGTTTTATGGCATGGCGCTTAAAAGACAGAAACATGCCATGATTAAAACAGACGAATCGCTTAAACGCCAAGAACAAGCCAATTATCAGCTCAATCAGATTTTAAATGAAATTCGTCGTTCCAATCGGCTGTTGTCCGAGCTAGCAGATATCGAATCAACGGGCGAATTTATGGAACCGATGGAGCAAAATCAGATCCCACAAAACGCTCCAAATACTGCCCCTAACGCAGCATTACAAGTCGATTCTCAATATAAGCTTTATGTAGGCAACATCGATTACGCGGCGACTGAAGCCGAATTGGCTGCGTATTTTGCACAATTTGGTGAGGTCGAGTTCGTCAATATCCCCGTCAATCGTTACACCGGTAAAGCACGTGGATTTGGATTTGTCAGTTTTGTTTCGAAAGAAGATGCCGAACGTGCAATGTCTTTACATGGCGCCGAATTTAAAGGCCGTCAAATTCAAGTGAATTTTGCCAAAGAACGTGGAGAGACAGCCTAATGAAGCGATACATGTGCTTGCTCTGTGGGTGGATTTACGATGAGACGAAAGGTTGGCCCGATGATGGCATTGCGCCTGGTACACGTTGGATCGATGTTCCGTTAAATTGGCGCTGCCCGGATTGTGGTGCGACTAAATCAGATTTCGAAATGGTTGAAGTTGAAGCATCTGCTTAAAAAGGTTTTACGACAGCTAAAATAACAATGCCAATTAACAGGAGCACTGGGAATTCGTTTAACCAACGATAAAACACATGCGAATGCGTATTTTGATTGCGCTGAAATTGGCGTCGTAAATAACCACAATATAAATGATATAGCATTAATATTAAAACAAGCCCTAGCTTAAGATGTAACCATAATGCGGTTTTATATAATTGCCAAGCATAGGCGTGTAATAACCAAACACCCAGTAAAATCGTGAGTATTGCGCCAGGAGTCATAATGCCATAATAGAGTTTTCGTTCCATGATCTTAAACCGTTCTTGGCTTATTTGATCAGTACTCATGGCATGATAAACAAAAAGACGGGGCAGATAAAATAGCCCAGCAAACCAGGTCACCATTGCAATAACATGAAAAGCTTTTATCCATAGCATGTCGATAGGATATCATATTTGACTAAGTTAGTGAATTACAGGATAATTTAACGATGGATACACCTCAATTACACTCATCAGAACCCATTTCGTTTACCGAAGCTGCTATTGCTAAAGTAAAAAGCCTGATTGCGGCAAAAGGCAATCAAAAATTAAAATTACGCATTTATATTGTGGGTGGTGGCTGTTCGGGGTTTCAATATGGTTTTGGTCTAGATG
>JBPOIR010000048.1:0-7060 GCA_052034335.1 Pseudomonadota bacterium
TGTACGTCTTGAGACATAGGTAACACTTTATACCGGAGACATAGGTTACACTGTTGGCATTTACAGGGGACTGAAGATGCCGTGGAAGGAGTGTAAGCAGATGGATGAAAGACTTAAGTTTGTGGCCCGATTGCTGGAAGGTGATAAAATGGCTCCCCTATGTAATGAATTTGGTATCTCTCGGAAGACGGGTTACAAAATCTATATGCGCTATAAAGATTCTGGGCTGGAAGGTTTAACAGATCGCAGCCGAAAGCCAAATCGATACGCTAATCAATTACCCTTTCAACTAGAAAAAATGATTTTGAAAATAAAACAAGATAAGCCTACGTGGGGTGCTCCAAAAATCAGAGAAATTTTGATCAGAAAATTTCCCGAAGTTCAACCTCCAGCTAAAAGCACGATTCATGCTATTTTAGATAAAAACGGCTTGGTGACAAAATCAAGAAGAAGACGCTGCAAATTACAAGGTACTCAATTGTCCGATGCAAAAAATCCTAATGAATTATGGTGTGCTGATTACAAAGGAGAGTTTCAATTAGGTAACAAAAGATATTGTTATCCTCTGACAATTACTGATTTTAGCAGCCGATATTTACTTGCCTGCGATGCTCTAGAAACGACAAGAGAAGAATATGCGTTTACTATTTTTAAGAGAGTTTTTGAGGAATTTGGTTTGCCTGCAGCTATTAGAACGGATAACGGCGTTCCTTTTTCTTCTCCACGAGCATTATTTGGATTAAGCAAATTATCTGTATGGTGGTTACGTTTAGGTATTGCAATTGAAAGAATTAAGCCAGGCAACCCTCAGCAAAATGGGAGACACGAACGCATGCATTTAACTTTGAAAAAAGAAACGACAAAACCAGCTAAAGAAAATTTCTTACAGCAGCAAGAAAGATTTGATAGTTTTATTGCAGAATATAATATAGAAAGACCACATCAAGGGTTAGATATGAAATGTCCTGCTGAAGTTTATGTTCCTTCTTTAAAAAAATATGTGGGTCTTCCTGAAGTCGCATATCCTTTCCATGATATAACAATGACAGTTACTCATTGCGGACGGATCTGTTTATTTGGAAAAAAAATAAATTTGAGTGAAGTCTTGTCTGGACAAAATGTTGGAATAAAAGAAGTTGAGGATAAAGTTTGGCTGGTTAGTTTTATGGATTATGATTTAGGATATTTTGATGAGCATACGTGTAAACTGGAACCCTTGGATAACCCTTTTGGGCCTAGAGTGTTACCTATGTCTTCGGTATAATTTGTAACCTATGTCTCAAGAATGGACATGAAAAAATTGGCTCCCCGAGACGGACTCGAACCGCCGACCTAGTGGTTAACAGCCACGTGCTCTACCAGCTGAGCTATCGGGGAATGGCATTGATGAACAGCGATAGTACCGAACTTAATAGGGGATGGTCAACTCCCAATCTTAGGGTCTATGGCTTGGAGCCGCTTCACAGTCTCTTGTAAGTTATCTAAGCTAGTTGCGAACGACAGCCGGATGTATCCTGGCGCCCCAAAAGGCGTGCCTGGCACCACGGCAACCGCTGCCTCAGTCAATAGAAACTCTGCAAGTGCCATGTCATCCTTCTGTGCCAAACGCTTCATTAAACCCTCGACTTTTGGAAACGCATAGAATGCGCCGTCTCCCGGGAGGCATTCCATGCCGTCAATGGTATTCAGTGCAGGAATAAAATAATCATGCCGTTTTTTAAAAGCCTCTACCATGGTGCCGACACAGGTTTGATCACCCTCGAGCGCGGCCTTAGCGGCCATTTGCGAGATAGAACATGGGTTCGAGGTGCTTTGGCTTTGAATAGTTGTCATTGCTTGGATTAATTTTACAGCGCCTGCTGCAAAGCCAATGCGCCAGCCTGTCATGGCATAGGTTTTAGAAACACCATGCAGCACAAGAGTTCTTTCATATAAATCCGGGCAAGCCATTAAGATATTGCAAAAAGGTTCTTTACTCCAGCGGATTTTTTCATACATATCGTCTGTTGCAATCAGGATGTTTGGATGTTTAGCCAAAACCTCTCCGAGTGCTGCAAGTTCTTGGCGTGTATACGCCACACCCGTTGGATTACAAGGGCTATTTAAAACTAAAAGTCGCGTTTTAGATGTAATCGCTTTTTCGAGTTGTGCCGGGCTAATTTTGAAATTATCATGAATGCCGGCAAAAACGATGACAGGTTTTGCATCACTGAGTAGCACCATATCCGGAAAAGAAACCCAATACGGTGCAGGGATAATCACTTCATCACCGGGATTTAACAACGCTGCTGCAAGATTATAAAAGCTTTGTTTGCCGCCGCTGGAGACTAAAATTTGATTGGGTGCATAATCTAATTGATTATCACGATTAAATTTTTGAACAATCGCTTCTCGAAGTTCTAAAATGCCGCCTATGGCGGTGTACTTTGTAAATCCACGGTTAATTGCCGCAATGGCTGCTTGTTTAATATGTTCGGGTGTATCAAAATCAGGTTCTCCTGTACTGAGATCAATAACGTCGATCCCCTGTTTTTTAAGGGCGGCGGCTTTGGTTGCCATCGCAAGCGTTGCGGATGTTTTGATGCGCTGTACGCGATCAGAAAGTTGTATTTCCAAAAGATGTTCCTTATGTGATATAATACGCCGATATATATAACATTAATACACGCTTAGCCCAAGCACATAGGTGATTTTTATGTCTGATCTGTTTCAATTGTCGGCCAAATTTAAGCCCGCGGGGGCGCAGCCCGAGGCCATCGAACAGTTGGTAGATGGACTCAATTTCGGGTTAATGCACCAAACCCTTTTAGGCGTTACGGGTTCGGGTAAAACCTTTACCATTGCAAATGCGATTGCACAAACCAATCGTACAACGCTCGTGATGGCGCCCAACAAAACGCTTGCTGCACAACTCTACGGTGAGATGAAAGAATTTTTCCCCAACAATGCGGTTGAATATTTTGTTTCTTATTATGATTATTATCAGCCCGAAGCCTATGTGCCTGCTTCAGATACCTATATCGAAAAAGATGCGTCTATTAATGAACATATTGAACAAATGCGCTTATCGGCTACGAAGGCTTTGTTAGAACGACCCGACACGATTATTGTTGCAACGGTTTCTGCCATTTATGGTTTAGGGGATCCGAAGTCTTATCTTTCGATGGTGCTGCATTTAGATCGCGGTGATAAAATTGATCAACGAACATTATTAAGACGTTTAGCAGAATTACAATATTCGCGCAACGATGTTGATTTTAGACGGACGATGTACCGAGTGCGCGGGGATGTGATTGATGTATTCCCTGCGGAATCTGACAATGATGCGGTTAGGATTGAACTCTTTGGCGATGAAATTGAAAATATCAGTATTTTTGATCCCTTAACGGGTGAGATTTTAAAGCGTGTTCCGCGTATTACCATTTATCCCAAAACCCATTATGCAACACCCAGACAGCGCATATTAGACGCCATTGAAGAGATTAAACTGGAACTTAAAGAAAGATTGACCGATCTGGAATCCGAAAACAAACTTGTGGAAGCGCAGCGTTTAGAACAAAGGACGCGCTTTGATATTGAAATGATGCAAGAATTGGGGTATTGCTCTGGTATAGAAAATTATTCGCGGTATTTGTCGGGTCGGAAAGCGGGCGAGGCGCCGCCCACACTCATGGATTATTTGCCGAGCAACGCGTTATTAATTATTGATGAATCCCATGTGACGATTCCGCAATTAGGGGGCATGTATAAAGGCGATAGGGCGCGCAAAGAAAATTTGGTGAACTATGGGTTTCGGTTACCTTCTGCTTTAGACAATCGCCCGATGCGTTTTGATGAATTTGAAAAACGAACGCCCCAAAGTATTTTTGTTTCTGCAACACCCAGTGATTATGAGTTGCGACATTCTGACAGTGTGGTAGAGCTGATTGTTCGCCCAACGGGGTTGATTGATCCTGAAATCGAAATGCGTCCTGCTTCTACACAGGTGGATGATGTATTGTCCGAAATCAAAAAAAGAACGGTTGTGCATGAGCGCGTTTTAATCACTACTTTAACCAAAAGAATGGCAGAAGATCTGACACACTATCTGGTAGAGCAAGGGATCAAAGTGCGTTATTTACATTCAGATATTGATACGGTCGAACGCGTAGAGATTGTTCGTGACTTACGTTTAGGTGTTTTTGATGTATTAGTAGGCATTAATTTATTACGCGAAGGATTAGATCTGCCAGAAGTGTCGTTGGTTGCTATTTTTGATGCAGACAAACAAGGATTTTTGCGATCGGAGCGCTCTTTAATACAAACCATTGGTCGTGCCGCGCGTCATTTGAATGGAAAGGCAATTTTATATGCCGATACCGTTACGGATGCGATACAACGTGCGACAGAAGAAACAGACAGACGACGTACGATACAGCGAGAATATAACTCGCAACATGGTATTACTCCGACCAGTATCAAAAAAGCCGTGCAAGATATTTTAGAAGGCGCTTATGCAGGGGAATTAAAATCTGGAAAATCCGGTCGTCTTTCTAAAGAGATGCGATTAGAAGAAGAGCGTAATAAAAAATTGTCACCCAAACAACTGTCGGCAAAGATCCAAGCACTCGAAAACACCATGTATGCACATGCAAAAAATTTAGAGTTTGAGGCGGCAGCGCGTGTGCGGGACGAAATTCATAAACTCAATGAATATTTTGTAAAAAACTGAGTTTTTTCTTTTTTTGTCTTATTTACACTAACAGTATCGAAAATCTGTTCCCAAGCTGATTTTTAATGGCAGATCTTTATAATCTGGAATAGTCTGAATGCTCGGATCTATTAGATAACATTTTTTGTCGAAATAATGCTGTAGAATTGCTTTGTCAGTAACCGTAATATTGAAAAAATTAGCATTGCGACTCATTATCCACAGAGAGCTACAATTCAAAATTTTAAGACCAACCTTGCATAACTCAAGTTCATTGCTATTTATCATCTTAATCTGTTCTATATTCATACATTAAAGTCTGTGCATATCTTTTTACGATGCCAATCACAACAACTATATTGTAGCGAACTAATTTGAAAACAATCTACCGTTGCTACATAGGTGCTTGCGCCTATATTATAGAGAAATACGTATTTTATACGGGTGTTGACATTTGAAATTTTTTTGTAAGATCGAAGCTTAAATGGTTTTTATTCCAAGGAGAAGCGTTGTGAGCGGATTACAAATGAACAATTTTTTGGAAATAGAGGGAACTAAGAGTTTAGAAAAATCTCAGAGAGAGGCAAAGCAATACCTAGACAAAATTACTCTATTGCAGGGGGAGCTTAACATAGAAGAACAAAACTTAAGAGTTCTGCTAAAAATCCATGGCCCGAAAATTTTAACTTGATAACTTGAGAAATTGATATGAAATAAGTTTATAAACTAAAAATCATGAATAACTATTTTTTCGTTCAGGCTTTGTAGTAGAACAATAAAAGCCACAAGACTGATTAAAAAGCCAGCCATATTAGCTGAAATTAGCGGTTGAAGAGCCTCTTGGGTTTGGTAAAACTTTAAAGCAAGAATATTTAGTTTTCTTCCTTGTATTTTGGCATCAAGAGAGCCTACACTTTTGTTAGGAGGTGCACTAATATGAGCTATAACACAACATCCTACCAAGGAATCAACAGCATAGACTGTTGTTTTAACTTAAGAAAAGTGACCCGTGCTGTTACACAGTTTTATGATCGTCACTTAGAACCAGCAGACATACGGTCAACTCAATTTAATTTATTGTTGACCTTGTCAGCCTCTGCGGGTAAAACACTCACTGAGATGGCGGAAGGATTGGTCATGGATAGAACGACTTTAACGCGCAATTTAAAACCTTTAGAAAAACAAGGGTTAATTACAACAACGAAATTGTCTGATAGACGCACTAAAGGGTATGTTTTAACTGAAAAAGGTCGGTTGGCTATCGAAAAAGGCGTTCCGCTTTGGCAAAAAGCACAACAACAGATTACGAGTCAGCTGGGAGAGGATCGTTATAAGCGATTACTGGAAGAGTTGAAAGTGGTTCGTTCTTTTGCGAATACGCCGAAAGTTACGCGACACAAAGATCCCCTGTAATAAACTCATATAAATAACCTACGTTTTAAACGGTGTCGAAGATCCGCTGCGTTTATGCGATACTTATATTTCGTATTTATTAAGCAGGGGATCTAAAATGGATGAGCACAAGAAAAAGGCACTCAATGCCGCTTTATCGCAAATTGAGAAGCAGTTTGGCAAAGGGGCTGTGATGTTAATGGGCGATGGTAGCCCAGTTGCGAATATCCAAGCCATTTCGACCGGTTCCCTGGGACTCGATATTGCGTTGGGTATTGGGGGATTACCCAAGGGACGCGTTGTTGAAATTTTTGGACCTGAATCTTCCGGAAAAACCACACTCACATTACAAGTGATAGCGCAATGCCAAAAAATGGGTGGCACCGCAGCCTTTGTGGATGCTGAGCATGCCCTGGATCCCAGTTATGCAGAAAAACTGGGTGTTAAGATCGATGAACTGCTGGTCTCACAACCCGATACGGGCGAACAAGCTTTAGAAATCGTCGATATGCTAGTGCGTTCGAGTGCCGTAGATGTTGTGGTAATCGATTCCGTGGCCGCGTTAACACCCAAAGCAGAAATTGAAGGTGAAATGGGCGATCAACATATGGGTCTACAGGCTCGATTGATGTCGCAAGCGCTACGCAAATTAACGGTCAATATTAAACGTTCGAATACACTGGTTATTTTTATTAATCAGATCCGTATGAAAATTGGCGTGATGTTTGGTAGCCCCGAAACGACAACGGGTGGAAACGCATTGAAGTTTTATGCCTCTGTCCGATTAGATATCCGTAGAACAGGTGCCATTAAGAAAGGGGAAGAAATCTTAGGCAATGAAACCCGGGTTAAAGTGGTGAAAAATAAAGTGGCTCCTCCCTTTAAACAAGCAGAATTTGAAATTTTGTATGGCCAAGGCACGTGTCTCTTAGGTGAGATTATTGAATTAGGCGTTAAGTTAAATTTAATTGATAAATC